>CAJTVL010000017.1:0-45688 GCA_910579425.1 uncultured Lachnospiraceae bacterium
TTATCAAAAGAAAGTGGTGAGGAAATCGCTTTACCAAAAAGCCATTGATTCCCGCCAACGACTAGGAGGATGCCCTGAAAAAATGAAGCATGGAATAGCAGCACAAAACATTTACAATAAAATTTAGCATAATCGTATGGTCAGCTACCGAAATGTATGGTAAACTAAGTTATTCTTTTATTAAAACTTTCGACAGAAGAAATAGAAAACTGTCAGAATCAAAAGAAGGACGGGGAAATAAAAGTGGTAGATTATTCACAATTTGAAGCAAGTACAAAATCGGGTATTCACGCAGATGTAAATCGAATACGGCAGAAAGATGAAATCATAAAGGCTGTGGTTAGAAAGAGAAGAAATTCAGCCATAACCTGCGTATGTTTTGTATGTATGGCAGGAATTTCACTGTTAAAAGGCTGGATTCCTGCCCTCATATGTATTCTTATTGCGTTGTTTTTCCTATGGCGGGCGGTGGGGAAATTTTCTGACGAATATTTAAGGGAACTGTACGAAGAGGGGCTTTTGGTTCCCGGAATGATCGTGAAAACAGAGCCGCTGACAATCATGGCTATTGCAAATATGGTTGCGCAGGAAGGGGCGGCGGCTGTAAACGGTTGTTATTGTCTGGAAGTCAAGGAGCTTGACGGGGCAAAGAAAGAATTGTTTGAAAAAATCCCCTGTTCCTGCTTTTTCTGCTACGAAGGGGGCAAGTACCATTCGTCCTTTCAGCCCCACCCTCTTTACTGGGGTACAATGGATCAGCAGGAGATTGGAGAGGCATTAAGACAGGTGGAGGAAGATAACCGGGAAAACTCCAAAGACGAGTGGGAGGTTCTGAAAGAAATCGCACAGAAATTCCCGGATCTCGGAAACGGGAATATGATTCTGCTGGATGAAAATTATGTTCCTTTCGGAAAAAAGAATTATATGGACAGCAACTACCAAGAACTCAATCAGTAGGGAGAGCCATACAAAAGAGGGTGTACCGTAGCGGAAATTCTCCCTGATATGCTGGTCGTGGAACTGCAGAAGTATGTTCAGGCAGGTTACATTTATATTCCGGCAAAAGACGAGCAGCATAAATCCTGGGGCGAATTGTCCGGCTATCGAAAGGAGCTCGGCGAACGAAATAGGAGTATTGTTGAAAAGTATCACGGCGGCGTTTCGATGGAAGAGCTTGCCGGTGAGTACTGCCTTTCGGTATATGCCATAAGAAAAATTATATATCAGAAATAACTGCTGAGGGCTGCCAGAGGGCGGCCCTTTTGTCTACTGTTTGCTTCTGTAATGTTCCGTGTATTGAACAGACATTTACGAAAAAGTATAATGCTCCTATAATTCAGGTCAAAGGGGGAACCGTAATGTCGTTTTTTTCAAGAAGGGACGGATTTGCCGGACATAGAAAGCAGAAACTTTATCGTACCGACTGTGCTGGGGGCTGTTGAGGCGGGAACCTCTGCTGCAGAACTTACGGAAATGATACTTTTGTTCACAGGGGCATTGCTCCTGCTAAACGGGGCCGGGGCATATCTTTCCTCCTGCTCTCAGTTTGGACGGATCGAAGTGCGTCTGGCCATTGGCGCTGTGATTCAGAATAAGGCGCTGACCATGTCCTATCCCCATGTGGAGGATCAGAAGGTCCGCAGAAAAATGGATAAAACCTCCATGCTGGCCGCCAGCAATACATCCGCTGTGGAGGCGGTATAGTCAGGATTAATCATTTTTGCTGAAGGACGGCACATCCGCATAATGTGAAGAATTTACGGATTCAAATGGTTGACACCGGATAATGTATGCTTTATAATATACCTTGTAATACAAAGTATATTTTTTTGATGAAAAGCCGTCGGATTTGGAAGGGAGCATGATTGACGTTGTGAACGATAAATATGAAAGACAAATGAAGAAAGGCGTCCTGGATATGCTGGTCCTGCGGCTGCTGAAGTACGAAGCAAAATACGGATACCAGATCATTCAGGAGATGAAGGAAAAAAGCGAAGAAACATTTTTGTTGAAGGACGGTACATTCTATCCCATACTCTACCGGCTGGAGGATGAAGCTCTGGTAATAAGCAGGTGGAGCGAAGCCAAGGGAAAGCAGGTGCCGAGAAAATATTACGAAATTACGCAGTCGGGTCTAAAGGCGCTGGATGAAATAGAGGCGCTCTGGAAACGGATCTCTGTCGGCATATCAAAAATAATGGAGGATTAGGCAATGGATGCAAAAAAGTATGTCAACGCGATTGCGGGGAAAGTCAGGTGCTCCGGGAAAAAGAAAAAGGAAATCAAAAAGCAGCTTCTGATGGACATTCAGACACGGATAGAGCAGGGAGAAAGCCTGGATGAAATTATCTCGCAAATGGGAACGGCAAAGGAGATTGCAGAGAGTTTTAACGAAAATATTTCTGAAAAGGAGCAGAAGCAATATGGCAGGAATAAGGTGCTGAAAATTGTAATTCCGATCCTTGCGGTACTGGCTTTTCTGCTCCTGTTTCTTTATTGGATGCTTCCCAAAACCTGCGATATTGACCAGAGCAGATATTTTAACCGGGAACAGGTGGAAAACACCATGAAAAAAACCATAGAGCTGTTGGACGAAGAAGATTATGCCGCTTTACAGGAAAACGCCGATCCCCGGATGAGTTCCCTGTTAAATGCAGAGACGATGGATGGCGTAAAAGAAATGCTTTCCGATGACTGGGGAGAGAGGAAGCAGTTCGGGACAGTGTATCTGGCGGAAGTGATACAGGGAAACAGACATTTTGCAGTAGGAGAGATTACGGTTACCTATGAAAATGTGAGCGCTACTTATCGGCTTACATATGATAAAGATATGCGTTTTTCGGGTATCTATGTGAGATAGGGGGAGAGTTTGGTGGCAGAAACTGTGATAATGTTGGTAATATTGCTGTATAGTGCGGCGCCTTTGATTGTGATCGGTATCGTACAGTACAGGAGCAAAAATCCGGTGGGCTTCTGGAGCGGAGAGAAGCCGCCGGAAAAAGAGCAGATCACGGATATGAAAGCGTACAATCAAAAGCATGGAATTATGTGGATTTTGTTTGGAGCGGGGCTTATCTTCAGTTTTGCCTGTGGTCTGCCTTTCGGGGGAGAAGCCGCCGCGCTCTTGTGCATAATTGAAGTGGCAGGCGGGATAGCGGGGATGATCCTGTATCATAATAGGCTGAACCGTATATACCGAAGGAAGACAGAAGAGTCTGATCCGGATGAGAAAATACAGGGTGTTAGAGGAAACTCGTGACGAAAGGTACAGCTTTGTGTCAGAGCGTTGACATCTCTGAAATACTTTTGCGAGGACGCGCCGGATTACCATATTATTGTGGCAGGCAGTTCCCCTTTATGCCGCATTTTGCATCTGAAATTCACAGGCTATTTCCGGACAGTTTCTTAGATGCTACAACGGTAAACTCCCCCGGTACTTTCTCGTTTGTCCAGGCCGGGTGCTCGTCAAATTTTTCCAAAAGGAATCCGCAGTTTATCACAGCGTTGATGATTTCGCTGACCGTATATTTTCTGTAAAGGCATTTGGGCATCCGCTTCCTGACCTCATCCTCATAAAAGCGGGCATGGGCCATTTCCCCTTCAAAGACCTCCGCTGAAAAATAGTCCATGGCAGGCTGCTCAAAATGGAGAATATCCGATATTTTGGTAAAGGGATGAAAATCGCTGCAAATCATTTTTCCATCTTGTTTCAGCAGAGTATACATGATACTCATAAATTCATCAATATCGTGAAAATAGTGCAGAATCCCTCCTTCCATGAATACCACATCGAAATAATTTCCATATTTATCCGTATTGATCTCTAAAATATCGCACACCTCATAATCAATTGAGGTTTTTGCAGCCTTTGCAGTCTCCAGCGCGTATTTTTGATTGTCCACTGAAATATCAAATACAGTTACCTCGGCGCCCAGAATAGCCAGGGGAATTGCTTTTTTTCCACAGGAACCGCATATATTTGCGATTCGGACATTTTCATATCGGTCAAAATAATCGGTATATCTCCTTAACATTCCCAGTGGATTTTCTCTGTCTTTTTTTGCCCGCTCGGCGGGAGTGCCGGAGGTCTTTACCCAAAAATCGTAAGCGGAATATTCCCAAGCCTTTTTGTTCTGAATGCGGTAATTCTTATGGCTTCCGATCCACTGCTCCACCATTTTATAGTACACCGAATCCTTTTGTGCATTCTCATAATAAAAAGCCAGGGACTGTACGGGGACAGTAAGCCGGTTGATCCGTACTAAATCCGTATTCCTGTACAGAAATGCATCCGAGTCCGGGTTGGGAGAGCCGCCATAAAACATACATCTGATTTTCATTCCCCTGTAGGGGACATCAAAAAACTTGAAATCATGATTGGTCAGTCTGGCTGGTCTGTCATAGTGAAAGAAGTTTCTGACAATTTCCTCGTCCTTCCATTTAAAGGTCAGGCAGATTTTTTCCAGGGGAAATTCCAGGCCGTGGGCAAAAATCATTGTTTTGCCGTCCACCTTGAAAGGAATATTCTCCCGAAGCAGATGCTCTGTCAGGGAGCAGAGCAGATCCCATTCCGTCTGAAAGTGCATGTTTTCCGTATTGATCTGATAGCTGATTTTTTGAATTTCCATCCGTTTTCCTCCTTTATTTGGGATAAAGGTATTATAATAAGGAAAAAGCGGCTGGTCTTGTCCCTGACAATAAGATTTTGTCAGGTCATCCCGGTTCCACCCGCCCCGAAGCTCCACCCTGACTTGGAGGGGCAGGAAACGGTTGGCGGTCTGGAATCCCCGCCGGACAAAGCTGGGCGGAAAACCGTGAAATCTGGAAAAGGCTTTTGTGAAAGCCTCCGGTGTCTCATACCCATATTTATAGGCCAGCTCTATAACGGGAGTATTTGACGTAGACAGTTCCTGTGCCGCAAGGGTAAGCCGTCTGTTTCGGATATACTCCATCATGGTCATTTGGCATACGGTTTTGAAGAGGACGGAAAGAGACGATACGTTGACGAAAAAATGGGAGGCAATGATACCGGGAGTCAGCTCCTTTAAAAGATTTTCTTCCATGTAATCAATCACCTTTTGCAGGGTTTCAGGTGAAAAAATGTTGGTTTCTTTAAAATCAGGCGTCATTTTTATTCCTCCGAGAAAAAAATTATATCACCTTGCTTCCTGACGCTCAACCTTGGGTTGATAATTATTTTTTCCCTTAAAGGAGAATGGATTGTAAATTTTGATCTGAATCCCTAAAATATAATTACAGCGCTGACAAGAGACGGAGGTAAAGGATAAATGATCGATATGGAGAAATTTGCAAAAAGGCTCGCTGCCCTGCGCAGGGAGCGGGGCTATACCGGGGAAGGGCTTGCACAGCGGCTGCAAGTGAGTCCCCAGGCCGTCTCCAAATGGGAAAACGGCAGATGCCTTCCCGAGACGGCTATCCTTCCGGAGCTGGCAAAAGCCCTGGATTGCAGCATCGATTCTCTGCTGCTGCCCGGGGAGCTGTTGATTCTGGAAGCGGTTTATACGGACGGGCAGACGCAGATCCCGGTGACACAGTTTGTGAACAGTATGGTGCGGGACAGCAGGCTGAATATCCGGGTGAGTACACAGTTGATCGGAGTCGCTCTTAAAAGCGACAGACTAAAGCTGCTGACGGTAAAATATCAGACGCCCGGGGGAATCTATTATTCCTTTGCCCTGCAGAACGAAAATTTTGTGCTGGATAAGGAAAGTATCGGATTTTCGGAGGACACGGGAAGGCTCCGGGTGATCGGCGCTTATTATGGAAATGAAAAGAGCTGTACCTGCGTTATGGGGAAGTTGGAACACTATCAATATTTTAAGTGGGATCGGATAATGGTGAATCACGAAACCTTTCCCAGTGATACGGCCAGCGATGACACGGAATACCTCACACTCATCTATCTGAATCCGGAGGGGATTCAAGTGGTCAGTTGTCCGGAAAATGAGACTCTTTATTATGGGGAAAACCGCACACGCTTTGTGCTGCGGGATCATTCCGGACGGATTCTGAAGGATATTATGAGACTGGCCTGGGAAAAGGGGATGGAATGTCCGTGGGCAGGCTCTCTTTATGCGGCGCTTCGGTACCTGGGGGAGCCTTATACCTATCAACAAATCATGGGGATGAGCGGCGCCTGCTACCGGATATGCTTTACCGATGTGTGGGATTTTAGCTGTACGGATGCTCTTGTGGCCTTTGATTATCTGGAGCCGCTCTCTAAGGCCCTGGGATATGCCTTCCGCATGGCGGATAGACTGGAAAAGCAGGAGCGGAAGGCGGAGCGTATGTCGATCATGGAGGACATTCAAAACGGCAGGCCGGTGCTGGCGATCAATCTGCGGGTGGCCCCTGAGTGGGGAATTATAACAGGATATACGGACGGGGGAAGCCGTTTTCTCTGCCGCACCTATTTTGATAAAGAGGTCTTTGACGCACTGGAAGCGGGAAAAGCGCAGAACCCGGAAGAGAGAACGGCTCAAAACCCGGAAGAGACCAGAGCCCTTGCGGAGAATGGAGGGTATCTTTTCAGTGATTTCTGGCCTTTCCTCATTCTCCATTTCGGGGAAAAGAAAGAAACTACGCCGCCGCTTGCTATTCTGAAAGCCTCTCTGGAGGTTTTGGTCAGATCTTTCCATGCGGGGAAGAGCAGGGGCTATTACCAGGGGCGGGAGGCCTATGAGGCATGGATGAGAGGGCTTTTGGAGGAAGCTGATTTTGACCTGGAAAATGACAGGGAAAAGGTTTTGAGACGCCTTAGCGTAAATGACAATATGCTCTGCCATTTAATAGATTCCCGCCAGGCCGCGGCCTGCTGGCTGAAGGAGAATATTGCCCTGCTGGACGGAAAAGAAAAAGAGGCTCTTGGCCGGATCGCAGCAAACTGTCAGAAAATCGCGGATATGGCTTTGACATTTCGGGAAAAGGTGGGGCGTCTGTCCACATGTGAGATCCAATATAATACCATTTGCTTTTTCGGTGCGGATACGCCTGCGCTTCGCAGGGAGCAGGCTAAGCTGCTGGGGGCTGCGCTTAAGCTGGAGGAGGAGAGCAGTAATCTGGCGGGAGGGATATTGGAAATGGAATAGGGCAGGCATCGGTATAGGGTAGTATATGGCATATGGGGGCTGGAACACTGATTGATCTTATATTTGTGTGACAGCTCTGAAGTTTTACCCAGGGTCTCCACGCTTTTCATGTGCTTCGGGTAACAAAAAAAACACCATCACTGGCTCTTTCCTGTCATTTTACATTTATAACTTTCCGCGAATACTCCATGCTTTGCAGGTCAATCTCTGCACAGACCATATCGTTATTGTGAAGCTCTGTCTGGCCCGTCTGAATACAGATCGTGCCGCGTATCTGGTTTATCCACCTTCCTTTTGGCATATCAGGGCTTTCGTGAATATGCCCGTGCAGGGAGAGCAGCAGCTGTCTCTCTTTCAGAAACTCGTAAATATCCACAGAGCCTATATCCAAATCCTGATATAAGAGCTGTCCCAGCCTTAACCCGGCAGGAGGCATGTGCATCACATAGATTGTCTGCTGCGGGTTTTCTGGTTCAGGCAGATCATTCAGAATATCGCACATATATCAGAATTTTTAAATAGGTTGTTTTCTAGCTAGAATTTACATATAATATAAGTGGAAGTGAGGTGTATATAAAATGACAATAGATACAAACACAATGATTTCAATTACAGAAGCAAATCAAAATTTTTCAAAGGTAGCCAGAGTAGTTGACGAACATGGAACGGCGGTTATTCTGAAAAATAATGTACCTAGATATTTGGTCATTGATTTCAGTAAAGTGGAGAAAGACAATATTGCCGGTAATGAGGATGTATTTGCAATATCTGAACGGTTAATAAAGCAGAATACGGAAGCATATGAGGTTCTTGCAAAATGATTATTTTAAGCAAAGAGCAGGTGCTAAAATTTCATGCAAGTTTAATCCAAGCCACTGGAGGAAGCGTCGGTATTCGTGATGAAGGAATGCTGGATTTGGCGTTAAAAAATCCGTTTCAGTCATTCGGTGGAAAAGAGCTTTATCCAAGCATTCAGGCAAAGGCGGCACGGCTTTGTTTTGGATTGGTAAAAAATCATGCAATGTTAGACGGAAACAAAAGACTTGGAGCGCATACTATGTTAGTTTTTCTTGCATTAAATGGATATGAATTGTCATACAGCCAAAAGGAGTTAAGTGATGTAATTCTTGCACTTGCATCTGGTGATATTGGTGAAAAGGAAATCTTACAATGGATTATTGAACATCAACAATAAGCTTTCGTAATAAAATATAACAGTTGATGTTTTACTTAAAATCATCAAATCACAATTGAAATTATGGATACATCTAATAAAGGGATATACGTGCAGTGATATTGAGGCACAATGGAGGTTAAAATGGACAGACCTGTTACAACATTATTTATGCTGATGTCGGTTGACGGGAAAATAAGCACCGGCGCAGCGGACGAGTTAGATGTAGACAAAGATTTTCCCCAAATAGCAGGGGGGAGCGAGGGCTTGCAACAATATTATGAAATAGAGCGGACGACACGCTGATAAGGCTCAAATCAGAATATGGCTGTGAGAGAATCACGATACAGACCGGCGGGACGCTGAATGGATTATTTCTGCGTGAAAAACTATTCGATTATGTGGACATTGTGGTTGCTCCTATTTCCGGCGCATCCTCCAAAGGAACATCGTATACGGCAGATTATTTTGTCGCTTACGATAGGATCAGCGCGACAGCCGTATCAGCATGTTTACAGCAAAGACAGACATTCCTGCAGTAAATGGGACACCTGACGGTCTATGGCAAATAGTTCCTGAAATAAGGATTTTAGTTCTGTCTTGGCAGAGGATTGATCCAGCAATTCATGGATATTGTGGGGCAGACAATAGTGAGTTTGCGGCGAAACACCCAGAAGCCCCCAAATTTTCCACGCCTGGTCATGAAAACGGAGATGTAAATCGGATGCTTCCAAAAGTAATTTTTTGCATTTCTTATTATTAAGCATAGGCACCAGCGTGTTCCGATAACATTCTGATGCATGCCCGTTATCACCGCCCACAAATCGCCGAGCCCCAATTTCATTAAGACAGGCCGGTTTTTCTCGACCGACTGCTTTATTCTGTCAAACAGAATATTTTCTGGTGTATTTTGGTTCATTGATTCATAGCGGTAACCGGAGGCATATAAAGCCAGGGAGAGCCGGTCGAGGGCGGTCTCTGAAAATTCGTCTGCCATGTATGGTTTATCGTACGAATTACCGATCTCCTTATCAATCCAAAAATACGCGCAGCCTGTTATCGTAATCAAATATTGATAGATTTGAAGGTGATGCTTGTTCAGAAAGGATTCTGTTTTACAACTGCCGCACCGTATACAGTTGCGCTGGTATTTGCCGCAGAAAAAGGGGGTTTCTTCTGTGTAAGCGTTCCGGTACAGGAGAATGGAAGAAAGGGCGCCAAAAAATGTGTTTCTCTGTGCATCTACGGGGAAGGAGACTAAGCCCTCAATACATTTTGTCATAGGAATACCTCCGTTATGATGATGGATTCACCGGTTTTCAGCCGTCAGGTGCTTTGCGTTTTGTGTTCATTATAGCAGATTTACAGGGTGATGCGCGCGACTGTTTTATGGAGATATTTTACCATTTGATGAATACCATGAGGAGCAAATTGAAGAAAATAAGGGCTTGTGATAAAATAGATTCCAGGATTCTCAGGCAGATTAAGATGTGTCAGTATGTTTTATATAAAGAGGTATCATAATGATTCTAAGCGTAAGCAGGCGGACAGATATTCCAAACTACTACTCTGAATGGTTTATAAACAGACTCAGAGAAGGGTATTTATATGTCCGAAATCCAATGAACATTCATCAGATCAGTAAGATTGCCCTGTCTCCCCAAGTCGTAGACTGTATTGTGTTTTGGACCAAAAATCCCCTGCCCATGCTGGATAAACTGGAGGAATTGAAGGCTTATCATTATTACTTCCAGTTTACTTTGACAGGCTACGGAAGGGATATAGAACCAAAGCTGCCGGATAAGCGAACGCAGATGATCCCCATTTTCCGCAGTTTATCTTCTAAAACAGGGAAGGAAAGAGTGATTTGGAGGTATGACCCCATTTTTTTCACCCACAGATATACGGCGGAATACCATGTCAGGGCTTTTCGTGAAATTGCAGAAGCGCTGCGGGGGTATACGGACAAAGTGGTGATAAGCTTCATTGATCTGTATGCAAAGACTAAGAAAAATATGAAGGGGATTCCCGTCCTGGATTTAGAAAAAAGTAAATTCTTTGAGTTTGTATCGGAGCTTTCTGCCGTTGCAAAAGAGAATAAAATGAAAATAGCGACATGTGCGGAAGAGATTGATTTGGCTTTCTATGGAATTGAGCACAATTGCTGTATAGATCAGGAGCTGATCGAAAAAATAACCGGCTGTAAAATAAGCGCAAAAAGGGACAAAAATCAAAGGGCGGAGTGCGGGTGCATGGAAAGCATAGATGCAGGTTCCTATAATACGTGCAGAAATGCCTGCAAATACTGTTATGCGAATGAGTCGGAGGAAAAAGTAAGACTCAGTTGTCAGAACTATGATCCCCATTCCCCTCTGCTGTGCGGAGTCATAACGCAGGAGGATAAAATTACAGAACGTAAGGTGAAATCTTTGAGGGAAGAGCAAATCAGTATATTTGATTTTTGACGGTAAATAGCGGAGCTGTAAACTCCAATCTAAGCATTGAGCGCCTCTCTGCTTTTTTAGATTGTACTATAAAAGCGCTGCGTTTTCAATGGTTGTAGGATTGACTTGTAAATTGAAGAAAAAAGGAGCTTATGATAAAATAGATTCCAGGTGCCGCAAGCGGCCTGAATCAGAACTCAGATGCAAAACCGCCTGCGCGGATTTCGCACCGCGTTGCCGCAAAAGACGCGGCATGGAGGTTAAGATGCAATACACAAATCATTTTCAATCGCCGCTCGGCGGGATTCTCATCGCCGCGGATGAAGCCGGGCTGACCGGCTTATGGTTCGACAAAGCCAAATACTATGCGGACCGCCTCGACCCGGAGCACGAGGAGAGGGACACGCCCGTCCTTGAACAGGTCAGGGAATGGCTGGACGTCTACTTTTCGGGAAGAGAGCCGGATTTTTTGCCGCCCATCCATATGACAGGCACGCCTTTTCAGCTTGCGGTCTGGAAAATCCTGCAGGAGATCCCTTACGGGGAAACGACCACATACGGGGAGATCGCAGGAAAGATCGCCAGGCAGAAGGGACTCGCCCGAATGTCCGCCCAGGCAGTAGGGGGTGCGGTGGGGCACAATAAAATTTCCATTATCGTTCCCTGTCACAGAGTGTTGGGGGCAGACGGAAGCCTGACAGGATATGCCGGAGGAACGGATAAAAAGGAAAAGCTTCTGGCGTTGGAAAAGCTGCGGAAATGAAAGGTTGCAGCCGCCAGAGACAGGGAAACGGATTGGGGCTGAAAAAATTTTAGTGGTTCAACCATCGCCATGTACCCGAATCCCTTTCACTGTCTGGGTGATTCCCTTGACGCTGGAAGCGTATTCCACCGGAGACATGCCGGTGGCTTTTTTAAATTGTCTGGAAAAATACTGGGGAGAGCCGTAGGAGAGGAAGGAGGAAACCTCTGTCATATTCATGGTTCCGTCCCGGATAATCTCTTTGGCCCGCTCGATCTTCATTTGCTGAAAAAAGTCCATGACCCCACACCCCTTTTTTTCATGAAATAATGCCTGCAGGGAGGAGCGGCTCAGGGAAAAAGCCCCGCATATCATATCCAGGGAAAGCTGTTCGCAGATATGGGCCTCCATGTAGGAGAGGATATGATCCAGGCGGCTTTTTTTGGAATACCGGCTGAAGGTGGAAGCGGAGCCCGCAAACCGGTGCAAAACAGGGGAGCGCTCCTGCATCAGGGAGAGTAAAAGCATTTCCAGATACATGAGAATCAGTTGAGGGGAGCCGAAGGGAAGCTCCTTTTTTAGCGTGATTTGCTCCACGGAGGGTACGTGCAGCGGGGAGGCAAAGCACTGCCGGGCAAGGGCAAGTAAATGAGAGATGATTTCCCGTTCCGTGAGGGATAAGGTGTCAATGCGGGACTCCAACCGTTTCATAGAAGGGGAGGAGGAGAGAAAGGAAACTGCCACCAGGTTGGGAGCTTTTTTCCCGATGGAGCGGATGGCGTGAAATTCATTGGGCTTGTGAAAGATAATCTCCCCGGTACCTAGCTTGTAGTCCCGCTCCCCGGCAGTGACCAGGACGGTTCCCTTATCCACATAGAGAAATTCCCAGAAATCGTGGGACTCCCCGGGAAAGACGAAATCGCGCATATATTCAAAGTAATGGATGGTGACCACCGCATCAATCACCAGCTCTCTCTGTAAACGGGTAGGGACGTAGGACATGACTGAAACCTCCGCATGACTTTGTTTTATTGTACCAAATAAAGGACGATAAGACAATAGAAATGGATGATAAGATAAGAAGCTTGCAGATAATAATTATATAATATAAGAAAACAACGGATGAGAGGTATCAAAATGAACATTACAACGAACGGAATCAAGCTTTGCTTTGACGAGAAGACGCTGGCCTTTGCCATTCAAAAGAAAGACGGGTGTGTGTGGAAATGGGACGAAAGCTACGCCCCCTGTCTGGAATGCGAGGAGGGAACCCTGTTTTTTGCAGACGCCGGGGAGATTCGCCACGAAGAGTACCACACCGGCACGGGGGATGGAATTTTGAGCACTTACCGCGGCTTTGTGGGTAAGGCGGAGGAGGGAGCCTATGAATTCCAAACCCTTGTCTGGGCAGAAGGCGCAACCGGGGAGGTATACTTTGAGTGGATTCCTGTCAGGGAAGAGGGCCTTAAGGTAAAAAAGGTGTTCTGGCCCGGGCCCATGGAATTTCGTGAAAACCGAAAGGATTGGTACACCCTTCTGACCCAGCGCCAGGGGATGCTGATTCCCAATACCTGGGAGATACCGCTTAAGCCCCTGGCCTTTGACGGGTTTTTCGGGACGGCGGGAGCCTATATGCCTTGGTTTGCCCAGGTGAAGGGCAGGGAGGGTTATCTTGCCATATGCACAACGCCCTGGAACGGGGGACACCGGGCGCAGCACCCGGCAGGGGGAGGCTATACCAGCGTGTCCGTGTACTTTGAGCCCAGCCTTGGAAGGATGGATTACCGCCGTATTGTCAAATATGTTTTTCTGGACGACTGCGATTACAATGACATTTGCAAGGCCTACCGGGATTACGTGGACGAACAGGGACGCCTGCGCACCCTGGAGGAAAAGGCCCTGCGCAATCCCATGGTTGAGCGCCTCATCGGCTGCGCCTTTTTACATAAGGGAATCAAGACCTTTGTGCAGCCGGACTCCGAGTTTTTTGACCCGGGAAATCCCGAGAAGAACAATCATCTGACCACCTTCGCCGGGAGGGAGGAGGAAATCCGAAAGCTTCATGAGCTGGGAGTGGAAAAGCTTTACCTCCATTTAGACGGCTGGGCGGAGCCGGGATATGACAACCGCCACCCGGACTTTGGCCCTGCCTGCGAGGCGGCCGGGGGCTGGGAGGGGATGAAGTCTCTGGCGGATACCATGCATGAGTATGGGTATCTGTTCGGAATCCATGACCAGTACCGGGATTTCTATCTCTCGGCTCCCAGCTTCGATGAAAACCTGGCCTGCCGTCTGGTGGACGGCACGATTCCCAGGCACCGCAGGTGGGCGGGCGGCCCTCAGTCCTATCTCTGCGCAACCCAGGCCCCCTATTTTGTGAAGCGGAATTTTGAGGAGCTTGAGAGACAGGGGATTTCCCTGGACTGTGCTTATCTGGATGTATTTACCTGTAATGAAGGGGACGAGTGCGATCATCCCATGCACCGCATGACCCGAAGGGATTGCTATGAACAGCGCTGCCGGTGTTTTGAATATCTGCTGAAAAAGGGGATTCTGACAAGCTCCGAGGAGGTCAATGACTGGGCGGTTCCGAGTCAGATCTTCTGCCATTATGCGCCCCAGGAGTTTATGATGCATGAGCCGGGAACGCCCAGGCAGGCCCTGCCGGTGCCCCTTTACAACCTGGTTTACCATGACTGTGTGATTCAGCCCTGGATGATGGATAAGGTAAGCGAGACGGAGGATTATATGCTCTATGCCCTGCTGAACGGGGGAGCCCCCTATCTGGTGAGAGACGCCGCTTATCCCAATATTGACGGAGCCTTTGAACATGTGGTCCAGGTCGATCTAAAGGAGCAGATCGCACGCTCTAAGGTGGTCTCTGAGTTCCATGAGAAGGTGGGAAAATGCGAGATGGTGCGCCACGAGTTCGTGGACGGAAAGCCCGGGCTGCAGAAGACCACATTCTCAAACGGAGCCGCCGTCTGTGTGGACTTTGAAAAGCAGATCTATGAAATTACATTTCCGGAAGGAAAATAAGGAGGTTATTATGGAACAAATGAAAACGTTCTTTGCGATAAAAGAGGATGGCAAAAATACGGTACTTTTTTCCTTTCAAAACGGACTGAAAGGGAAGCTTACTTTCCTGGAGGAGGATATTTTCCGGTATGACGCCAATTTTGAGGGAAGCTTTCCTGAATATGCAAAGCCCAGGGAGCCGGAGCACAGGGCCCGGATCCAGCAGTATCCCGACAGCTCCGAGTCCTATGCCAGACCCGGGGTTCGGATCAGGGAGAGCGGAGAGAGGGCAGAGGTTTTGTGCAAAAGCGTAAGCATTTTCTTTGAAAAAGAAACAGGCAGGATGCAGGTGCAGAAAAACGGGAAGGTGCTTTTCGAGGAGGCACAGCCGCTCCTTGTGACGAAGGAGGAGAACGTCCAGAAGCTGATTTTACGGCAGGAGGAAGAGTTTTTCGGGGGAGGAACCCAGAACGGGCGGTTCGTACATACCGGCGAAAAAATACAGATTGTGAACGAGAGCGCATGGATGGACGGCGGAGTGGCTTCTCCCGTGCCTTTCTATTACACCACAGCCGGATATGGGGTGCTTCGCAACACCTTTTCCGAAGGGGCGTATGATTTTGGAAAGGAAGAGGAAAATATTGTAAAGACCATCCATAAGGAAGGGACATTCAGCGCCTACTACTTTTTGTCAGGAGCGGGAAACGGCCGGGAAATTGTAAGGGATATTCTGACGGGGTATTACCATGTAACCGGAAATCCCATTTTGCTGCCGGAATACGGATTTTATGAAGGGCATCTGAACTGCTACAACAGAGACGCCTGGTCGGAGGAGAGCGGGGCGAAGGCGTGGACAGTAAAGGGCAGAGAGTCCTTCGAAAGTGAGGGAAAAACCCGGTATGAAAGCGGCATGGCGGTAGGCTTTCGCCTGTCAGAGGGCCAGCATTCCGAATCCCTGAACGGGGAGGGGCCCCAGGCTGCAACCCAGAACTATCCGGAGGGTGTGGATACCCCCTATGAGTATTCGGCCCGGCATGTGCTGGATTGTTATGTGGAGCAGGATATGCCTCTGGGCTTTTTTCTGCCCAACGACGGATATGGAGGGGGATACGGTCAGAACGGCTATTACATGCAGGGAGGCGTGGAGGAGGACGGCTCCAGCTCCAAAGAGCGTATTGAGGCGGTGGATGCCAATATAGCCAACGTGGCGAAATTTACCGAATACGCCGGCAGAAGAGGGGTGGCCTCGGGACTTTGGACAGAGAGCAATCTGACGCCGGATTCCGACAGCCAGACCTACTGGCATCTGCTGCGGGACTTTAGAAAGGAGGTCAGTGTGGGAGGAATCACCACGCTGAAAACGGATGTGGCCTGGGTGGGCCCCGGATACTCCTTCCAGCTAAACGGGGTAAAAACCGCCTATGATCTTGTGACTACCCTGAAAAGCTTCCGGCCTAACCTGATTTCCTTAGACGGCTGGGCCGGCTCCCAGAGGTTTCACAGTGTGTGGACGGGAGACCAGACCGGGGGAAACTGGGAGTATATCCGTTTCCATATCCCCACTTATATCGGAAGCTCTCTGGCCGGGAATCCCAATATCGGCAGCGATATGGACGGTATTTTCGGGGGAAAGGCGCTGATTCAGACCAGGGATTATCAGTGGAAAGCCTTCACCCCTCAGATGCTGAACATGGACGGCTGGGGAAGCTATATGAAGGCGCCCTTTACCTTCGGCGATCCCTATACAGGGATTAACCGGATGTATATGAAAAAGAAAGCCAGGCTGATGCCTTATCTCTACACCTGCGCGGCCTCTGCCGCCAATCTGGATACGGGAAACGAAGACAGAGCCCTCCCCATGGTGCGGGCCATGTTTTTGGAATATCCCTGGGACAGGGAATGCTATGGCCGTTCCGTTCAGTATCAGTTTATGCTGGGAAGCCAGCTTCTTGTGGCGCCGGTGTACCAGAATGTGGCGGCGGACGAGATGGGCAACGACGTGAGAAACCATATTTATCTTCCGGACGAAAATCAGATATGGATTGATTATCTGACCGGGGAGAAATACCGGGGAGGGCAGGTCTTAAACAACTTTGAAGCACCCCTCTGGAAGCTTCCTGTGTTTGTGAAAAGCGGGGCCATCCTTCCCATGTATGAGGAAAACAATACGCCGGAGGAGATAGACCGGACCAGGCGTTTTATCGAGTTCTGGCCCCAGGGAGAAAGCCGGTACACCGTTTACGAGGATGATGGAAAGTACCTTTCCAACCAGACCCGGGAGGATGAGGATTACGGTGTGATCGATCAGATTTCCTACGGGGAGTCTGTCCGCACAACCTACCGCTCTCTCGTTGAAGGAAACAGGGCGGTTCTCACCGCCGAAAAGTCAGAGGGAAGCTATCCGGGGTATGAGCCGGAGAGAATCACCGACTTTATCGTCCATCTCACGGAAAGGCCGGAAAAGATCACGGCGAAAAACGGTTCCGAAATTCTGCGCATGAGGCAGGCAGAGAATCGGGAAGCTTTTGACACAGCCATCCCCGGACAGGGAGAAGCCCTCTGGTTTTATGAGGATCATCCGGGGATCTGTACCTATGCCTCCCGGGAGGAAGAAAAGCTGGCCGCTCTGGTGGAGCATGTGAAAACAGCGCCCCTGCTTTATGTAAGGCTTGCTTCGGCTGACACGGGAAAAATCAGTCAGAGCGTGGAAATCACAGGTTATGTGAATGAGGAGTCGCAGCAGGCGGAGCGGGAAAATCCGGCCCTTGCCATCCCCGTTTTGACGGCGCCCGAGGAAAAGAAAACCTCCGACAGCCTTTGGCTGGCCTGGACAAGGGTGCAGGGAGCAGAAACCTATGAAATGCTGGTGGACGGCAAGCTGTACGGGATGGGAAAGAGAGATACCTTTTTCCACGACGCCCTTTCCTATCATTCCAGGCATACCTACCGGGTACGGGCAAGGAATCAGGAGGGGTATTCCCTCTGGAGCCAGGAGCTGGCCGTGGATACCCTCCTTGACCCCTGGCGCAATGAGATCGGAGCCCTGGGCGAGGTACACTGGGAGGGCGGCGACGAGGCCGGAGCCCTGAAATATGCCACAGACCACAGCTACCGCGGACTGTTCTTTGCGGCCGATGATGTGGTGAAGGATAAAAATCCTTTTATTTTCGATTTCGGGGCCGCTTATGAGCTGGAACGCTTTGAGTACTACCCCAGAGACAGCTACGGAAGCGGGACAGTACAGCGGATGAATGTCTATTCCAGCCTGGATGCAAGACACTGGAGGCTGGAATGGGACGGAGCAACGCAGGAGGAGTGGAGTTACGATACCGGGCTTGAGATGGAGGAAAACGCCAAGGCGGTTTCTCTGGACGGCGTCAGCGCCAGGTTTTTGAAGCTGGAAATCCTGAAATCAACCAGAAACTATTTTGCAGCCCATGAACTTTCGGTGTTTAAAAAGGATGGCAGCAGCCCTTTTGCCGTGGGAAGCACCAACAAAAACGAAACCGTCTGCGAGGGCGATTATGTGAATATGAAGAATTATCTGGGAACCTCATTGAAGGATGGGGCCGTCTTTGTCAACCAGATTCAGCAGCGCAGCGGAGATATTAACGGAAACGGAGTGTATGACGTTTACGATTACGCCTACACCATGTTCGGGCTGGACGGAGGCACGAAGCAGGAAGGAAAGGTTTCCGGAAGCGCATTTCTTCAATTTGAAAAAGAGAAGGTGTCTGCGGGAGAACTGTTCCGGGCTTTTGTGATGGGAAAAGAGGTGGAAAATGCCAACGCATTTGGCAGAGTAATAGAATACAACCCCTCCCGGCTGGAATTTGTTTCGGTAAATCAGGGCGGTATGGTGAGCCGGATGGAAAACCTGACGGTGAACAAGAGCTGCCAGGACGGTACGGCCTATGTCAATCTGGCCTTTGCAAACCGCGGGGATCAGGCGCTTTGCAGCGGAAGCGGGGAAATGGCGTCTGTCACATTCAAGGCTCTTGCGGATGTAAGGCCCGGGGAAGAGCTGCCGGATGGGAAGATCTGGCTGATTGGGCCGGGATTTGATGTGACGGGAGAGGAACAGGGGTAAACTTATCAGTAAATCTTACCGAAAGAAATTTGTAGCGGTCTTGTCTGTTGCAAACGTGCAGACGAGGGATCTGCTGTAGGGAGGTTTTATAGGGAATTGTTAAAAACGAGCTTTGCATATGGCTAAGCTTTATGCAGACCGCAGCATTGTAGCGATATGATCAGGGATGCATAGGATATTGTAAACAATTTGGAAAGTATTTCAATATGTATCTGAATAAGGAATGTGAATGCGAATGTGAAAAATGGGAGGAAAAGGACGACTTTGCATTTCCTCCCCAGCACCAGGACAGACAGCCGGGATTCGAGTATGTGATGAAGCCGATTCCCACCTCCGAGTGCGGCAGGCAATACAGAAAGCTGGAAAATAAGGTTGCCCTGATCACAGGCGGGGACAGTGGGATCGGAAGAGCGGTGGCTTATGATTTCGTGAAAGAAGGAGCCAGAGTAGTAATCGTTTATTATGATGAAGAGGTGGATGCGTCGGAAACCGTCGCGAAAATAGAGGAATTGGGCGGAGAATGCCTGCTGCTGCGGGGCGATCTGAAAGATCCCGCCTTTGCCCGGTACTGTGTGGACAGGACAATGGGGCGCTTTGGCAGGCTGGATATATTGGTAAACAATCACGCAATGCAGTTTATCCGGCGCAGTATTCTGGATATTTCACAGGAGCAGTTGGAGTTCATTTTTAGAAATAATGTGTTCTCCTTTTTCTATTTAATACAGTCCACCCTGCCCTGTATGAAAAAGGGCGGAAGTATTATCAATACAACGTCCGTTACGGCCTATGAAGGAAATAAGGATCTGATCGACTACAGCGCAACCAAAGGTGCCATCGTGGCTTTGACCAGATCCCTTTCTCTGTCCCTTGTGGAAAAGGGAATCAGGGTAAACGGCGTTGCGCCTGGGCCAATATGGACGCCTTTGATTCCGTCCTCCTATTCGGCACAGGAGGTGGCCACCTTCGGAAAAAAGACCTCCCATGTTCCCATGGACAGGGCGGGACAGCCATGCGAGGTTTCCCCCTGCTACGTGTTCCTCGCCTCAGAGGATTCCAGCTACATGACGGGACAGGTGCTCCATCCCAATGGAGGGACGATTGTGGGGTCGTAGATGGAGCCGTTGTACGAAAATTAAAAGAAAAAGCATAGCTGTCTATTTTGAAAAGAAAGGCTTCTAGATGGGAGAACTTCCGAAGAATGCGACAAAAACGGCATTCTTCGGAAGTTATTGGTGTTTATGGTTATGTAAAAATCTTCTTGTAAAACATACATATTTTGCATATAATAAGAATTGAGATAAACTATTGATAAAATTATGATAAGGAGAAGAACCATGATACAGATAAAACCAGTTTCTGACCTTAGAAATAAATTTCCGGATATAGAAAGAATTGTGAATTCCGGCGAACCAGTGTATTTAACCAAAAATGGATATGGTGCGATGGTTGTATTAAGCCTTGAAGAATATTCTAAATTGACGGATGGGGCGGAAAAAGCCATGGATGAAGCGGATTTGGCGGCTGAAAGCGACAGCAGGCGTTATACGCATAATGAGGTTTTTGAGGGAATGAGAAGGAGGGTAAATGGTTGATACGAAGTATATTTTGCGGTATTTGCCATTGTTTTATGAGGAATTAGAAGAGAAAGTGGTTTATATTGCCGAAACATTAAAAAATCCGCAGGCGGCAAATGATCTTCTAAATTCAGTTGAGTCGGCTATCTTGGAGCGTTTGCCAAATGCAGAATCTTTTGAGCCATACCGTTCATTGAAGGAGAGGCGATATCCATATTATCGTATTTATGTAAAGAACTTTGTAATTTATTATGTCGTGATTGACGATGAAGGCCCGAAGAAAATTATGGAAGTCAGGCGCTTTCTGCATAACAGGCAGAATCGTGATTCTAAAATATAACAAGCCAAAATGTCCATGAAAAAATCTTTAAGCCTCTTGCCCCAAAAAGGCAGGAGGCTTAATATATAAAAGGAGAAATGCCGCTTATGAAGTATTTTTTCACAGAGGAGCCAAAAGGCAATGAATATCTTATTAGTTGAGGATGATAAAAAGATCCGTGAAATGGTATATGACTTTCTGACAAGTGAAAATTATACCGTCGAAACAGCCGTTGACGGGGAGGCGGCGATTTCCCTGTTCAAAGCCCATGGGTTCGATATGGTGCTGCTTGATCTGATGCTGCCAAAGCACGGCGGCTTTGATGTCCTGAAATATATCAGAAGTGTCAGCGTGGTTCCTGTCATGATCGTAACCGCTAAGGACAGTGACACCGATAAGATGATGGGGCTGAATCTTGGCGCGGACGATTACATCACAAAGCCCTTCTCTCTTGTGGAACTGCTGGCAAGAGTCAAGGCAAATGTACGGCGCGCCACAGTGTACAGCAGCCTGGACAATTCCCGTGGTCAGGTGATTCAATATAAGGATTTGACAATCAATGGATCCAATTATACGGTAACTAAAAACGGTGCTGATTTGAATTTAACCCATACGGAATTTGAGATCGTAAGGCTTCTCGCCGCCAATCAGGGGCGGGCTTTTTCAAAAGAACAGCTCTATCATGCCATCTGGAAGGAGCCTTACTACGGAAATGAAAATGTGCTGAACACCCATATCAACCGATTGAGAAATAAACTCTCCGACGGAGGGGGCAAGAACCATTATATTAAAACCCTTTGGGGCATTGGCTATAAACTGGAGGAAGAGTAATGGAGGCGGTATTCCCGGTCATTGCCATTGTTCTGTTCGTTCTTTACTGTAAGGAATACAGGAAAAATAAGAAAATGGTGCGTGACTATCAGTACATCAATGCAAGGCTTCTCGAGCTAGCCGATGAGGATGAAATCAACTATATCCTTATACCCACGGACAGGAAAGCCGTAAAGGAAACTGCGCAGAGTATCAACCATCTTCTGGAAAAATTTTACAAAAGGCAGATGGAATATAACCGAAGCCAGAAAGCGGTTTTGCAGATCGTTACGAATATATCCCATGACCTGAGAACGCCGATTACCGTTTTGAGGGGCTACATTGAAATGCTTTATCTGCAAAGCCAGAAGGAAGAACTCTCCCCTGCCATGCGTGGGACGATCGAAAAAATGCAGAGCAATTCACAGGAAATTGTCCGCTCTGTAAACAACCTGTTCAACATGGCGAAAATTCAGTCCGGAGATTTGGTCTTAAATATTCAGAAAGTAAACCTGACCCAGGTTTGCCATGAAATCATCTTAGAGTTTTACGACCTTCTGGAAAGAGAAAGCTTTCATGTGGAGGTCAATAGGGAGGACAAGCCTTTCTATGCAAATGTGGATCTGCAAGCCATAGAGCGTATCCTCAAAAATCTGATTGACAACGCAGTCAAATATGGCAAAGCTGGAAAATTCCTGGGGATTTCCCTGTACGAAAAAGACAGCCATGTTTGCATTTCGGTTGAGGATCACGGGACAGGCATCCACGAAAAGGACAGGGAGCAAATCTTTACAAGGGCATATACGGCGGACAGAAAAAAAGGGAACGGGCTGGGACTGGCTATTGCCCAGGGGCTTGCAAATTCCATGGGTGGCTGCATTTCTGTGAGCAGTATACCTGATGTAAAAACAGTATTTACAGTCAGACTATAGTAAGGAACTGTATCGAAATAACTTGCCGCTTACCATACAAAGTTAGAAAAAAGTTAGAACCAAAAGAGAGAAAAGATAACTTTTTCCTGTATACTGTTTTTGCAGTGAAGGATCCATTCATTTGTCGTTCACTGTGGAAAGGAGGCGGCAGGATGAACTATACAATAGAAACGCACCATCTGAAGAAGGTATACAAAGATAAAGCGGCAGTCGATGATGTAAGCATCCATGTAAAAAAGGGAGAAATCTACGGCTTTGTGGGGCCGAACGGAGCAGGAAAAAGTACTTTGATGAAAATGCTGCTGAACCTGGTTGAACCCGACTTTGGTGAAATTATCCTGTTTGGCAATAAGGTCACCCCAAACAACTTTGAAACGCTCAAAAAGATTGGCTCGATTATTGAAAACCCATACTTTTACGAAAAATTAACGGCAAGGCAAAACCTTGATTTGCATTGTGAATATATGGGGTATCATAACAAAAACCAGATCGGGGAGAGGCTTCAATGCGTCGGTTTGGTTAAGGACGTTGACAAAAAGGTATCTCAGTATTCTTTGGGAATGAAGCAACGCCTTGCCATCGCAAGGGCGATCCTGACGACGCCGAATTTATTGATACTTGATGAACCCATCAACGCGCTTGACCCGGAGGGAATACGGGAAATGAGAGAGTTATTCCGCAGGCAATGCACGGATTACGGAACCACCATTTTCATTTCCAGCCATATCCTTTCAGAAGTAGAACAGATCGCGGATACTATAGGCATCATACAAAACGGAAGGCTGATCAGGGAGATTTCCATGTCTGATATACACAAATACCAGACGGACTATATAGAGGCACAGGTGGATAACACAGAACTTGCAGGATATGTTCTTGAACAGGAACTGGAAATACATGATTTCAAAATTGTGTCAGATAACCGTATTGAAATTTACGATTTGAGAAGAAGCGTGAAAGAGATTTCCGCAGTCTTTATCTTCAATCATATTGGAATAGACGGCATCGGGCGCAGGCAAAATTCCCTGGAGGAATACTTTTTCCAGATGACAGGAGCAAAGGCGGTGGACAGTCTATGATGCATTTGATGAAACTGGAATTAAGAAAGGTCGGTTTGAAAAAATACATCATGATCGCAATCGCCGGGATTTTAATCAGTATGTATTTTTTGCTTGTGGGATTAAACGACAGTTCAACGGTCAGGGACAGCTACGAAACCGCGTTTACAATGGTGGGAATGATATTCTGTTTTTACTATGTTACCCTGTTTTCCGTGCTGGTCTCGTCCTATATCGTGAATGAATACAATCATAAGACAATTTTGATCCTATTTTCGTACCCGATCGGCCACAAAAAGCTTATGGCTGCAAAATTGCTCCTGATCACATTGCTTGTGACGGTTTCGATGACGATCGGGTACATTTGCTGTGGGTTGCTTATCATTATGGCGGATCAGTATTTCGGGATTATAAAAGGCGAGTTTGAGATTTCCGTCCTGTTTTACTGGATACCGACTGCTTTAAAAGCGATTATTACCTTCTGCGCATTAGGTGTGGGAACGTTTGTTGCAGGTATGATAAAAAAATCTGTGCCAATGACAATCGTAAGCGCGATGCTTTTCTGCTATATCAGACAGTTTTATATAGCTGGCAGGAATTTACATGGTGAAGACTGGCCATTTGTGATTGGCGTGGTGGCGGTAACCATGGCAGGCGTGTATTATACCCTGACCTGCAAGATCGGGAAGATTGAGTAGCCCCCATGCAAGTGTTGTGGAGCGATGATAACTTTTTAGTTTAAGACATATCAGCAAATAGATTGATTTTTTTACTGATGTTGCATATACTGTAATCAGAGAGGTGATGATTATGAGTTCTATCAGAAGTGCAATTGAAAACACAGTATCCATTTCTCTGTTCAATCGTGGGCTGGCAGGAAAAATTTTTGATGATGTTAAAAAGCACGGGGCAAAAGTTGTTATGAAAAATAATACCCCCGAATGCGTACTGCTTTCCCCGGATGAATACATCCGCCTTCTGGATGAAGCCAATGATGCCAGACTCCTTGCTGCTGCCACAGAACGGATGTCCCGCTTTGATCCTGCCACCCTTATTACACAGGAACAGGTGGATCAGGAGTTTGGCTTTTCTCCTTCAGATTATGAAAATACGGAGGATATTCTTTTTGAATGAAATGGGATGTTGTATACCTTCCCGAGGCATTAGATGACCTGCGTGGGCTTGACGGCAGCCAGCGGATACTTGTGCGCAAGGCAATCCAAAAAGTGACAGCTAATCCATTGCCTGAATATGAGGGTGGTTACGGTAAGGTTTTGGGAAATAAAAACACTACAAATCTGTCTGGATTTCTTAAAATCAAGCTCCGTGGAGCAGGATTACGTATTGTGTATAAACTGGTGCGTATAGAAGAGAAGATTATTGTAATTGTTATTGGTGCGCGGGAAGATGATGAGGTATATGAATTTGCACATAAACGTATCCGAAAACACGGATTGTAGGGGGACTTGAAAAGTGAAAGTAATTTTGCCTCCAAATGGGTATTGCGCTATGGGTGTACTAAGCCTTGAAGAATATTCTAAACTGACGAATGGGGCGGAATAATGGCCTGTAAAATCGTAATTATTGAAGATGAAGAGATCATAAGAAGGGAACTTAAGATTCTTCTGGAAAACGCCCTGTATGAGGTGGCTGCCCCGGAGGATTTTCAGGATGTGGCGGGAGAGATTCTGCGCCTTGCGCCGGATCTGGTGCTTCTGGACGTCAATCTTCCCGGCGGCAGCGGTTTTGACGTGTGTACGCAGCTTCGGGAGCAGTCCCAGGTTCCGGTGATCTTCCTCACCAGCAGGACAGATTCCATGGACGAGTTGACAGGGATGCTAAAGGGCGGGGATGATTATATCATGAAGCCTTATCAGCCGCCAATTCTCTTAGCCAGAATCGCGGCGGTGCTGAAAAGGACAAAGGGAGCTTTTCCCAAAGGAAACTTTTTTGGGGAAACCCTGCTCTATTCCCATAAGGGGGTGGAACTGGATCTCTCACGGTGCAGCCTGCGTGTGGGGAAGGAGAGGGCGGAGCTGACCAAAAATGAGATGAAGATCCTGCACCGGCTGTTTTTGCAGCCGGGACAATACGTATCCCGCATGGATTTGATCGAGTATCTCTGGGAAAACCAGATTTTTATTGACGATAACACATTGAGCGTTCACATGACCAGGATTCGGGAAAAGCTTCGAGCTTTGGGAGTGACGGACTTTGTGGAGACGAAAAGGGGAGTCGGGTACAGAATATGAAGCCGTGGCCGTTTTTGAGGGATAAATTTTTATTGCTCCTGCTGCATCTGGTGTGCATGGGGCTTTTGAGCACTTTCCTTCGGCTGACGGGGTATGGCGGCGAAAAGGCTTTGCTGCTCCTGATCTTCTGGTTTTTGATTCTTGCGGCCTGGCTGGCAGTGACCTATTTACAGCGGAAAAAATACTTTGACGAGGCCGAAAAGATTCTGTCAGGGATGGAAGAGAAATATCTTCTGGGAGAGCTTTTGCCCCCTTCCTTCCGGCTGGAAGATAAGCTTTACCGGCAGATGCTGCACCGCTCCAACAAATCCGTGATCGAGCGCATCCGTACCCTGGAGGATGAAAAGCGGGAATATAAGGAATTCATTGAAAGTTGGGTGCATGAGATCAAGGCGCCCATAACAGGCATCGCCCTATTGTGCGAGAACGGACGCAGGGCGGCTGGGATGGCTCCGAGCAGGGAGCTTTTGCGGGACGTCACCCTGGAAAACCAGAAGATTGAAAATCTGGTGGAGCAGGCGCTTTATTATGCCCGGATGGAGAAGGTCTACCAGGATTTTCTTATCCGGGAAACAGATTTGCAGGAAATTGCTCAGGAGGTTTTGCGAAAGAACCGTCTTTTGCTGATCGGGAAAAAGGTCAGGGCAGAGGTGGTATGTCCCCACAGGGTTTATACTGACGGCAAATGGATCGCCTTTATCCTGAATCAGATGATGCTCAACAGCGTGAAGTACTGTTGCGGACAGCCAGAGTTTTTGATCACTACTAAGCCTTCTGAAAAGGGGGTTTTGTTGATTTTTGAGGATAACGGCCGGGGGATTCCCGAAGAGGATTTGCCTCGGATTTTTGATAAAGGCTTTACAGGAAGTAATGGACGCACGAAAGAGGGGGCAGACGAGATAGGGACTGCCAGAGTAGAGACTGCCGGGATGGGAGCCACCGGAATGGGACTCTACCTTTGCCACAGGCTCTGTGAAAAGCTGGGCGTAGGGCTTTGGGCGGAATCTGCGCCGGGCAGTGGCACAAGGATGATCATGGAATTTCCGGTGAGCAGATATATTGCAAAACTCAATTGACATACAGTACTATATACGATACTATATAAAAAGGAGAAGATAATTACAGTGCCAAACGTAAAAAACTTATTGAAAAAATGAAGCAACAGCCAAATGGAATGCGACCAGAAGAAATAGACAAAGTTTTAGCAGCATACGGCTATGTTCCTGCAAGGCAAAAAGGAAGCCATAAGCATTATCTGAATAAAGAAACGGGAGATTTGATAACAATAAAACAAGAAAATCCATTAAAAAAGGCTTATGTCGTAGATGTGCTAAATAGGATAGGGGAATAATCCCCAAATTCTGGCATAACATAGCAAGCAGAAGGAAAGGAACAGAGAAGCATGGACATTAAAGATTATATGAAATTGCCCTATACCAGATTAGTACAGGAAATGAACGATGAAAGCGGCCATTATTTTTATGGCAGAATTTTGGAGCTTGACGGATGCCAAAGTACCGGCGATACGCTTGAAGAACTATATGAAAGCCTTAATGAAGCAATGGAGGGATATATCGAAATAAAACTGGAAAATAATCTCGCCATACCGATTCCTGAAATATCAAACAATTACAGCGGAAAATTTGTCGTAGGGCTCCCAAAATCCCTGCATCAAAGGTTAGCCATTGAAGCAGAAAAAGAGGGTGTAAGCCTTAATCAGTTGGTATTATATAAGCTGGCATATTAATTATAGTAAATGTCAAGTAAATACAGGCACGTAACCAGACCGCTACCCGTTTGCTTTGGGTAACGGCCTTTTTGCTGTCTATATGCTGTGTAATCTTAAGAAAATGAAAGATTACTGTAATTTATTTTTATACCACAAAATCTCACATCTGCTAAAATAGAAAAATGTAATTGCCTGGCGCTTTCGCAGTTGCCAGGAAACCACATAACCAATCAATTGCGCCTGCGCCCCGGAGCGTGCCTGAAAATTCCTTTCCCATTCTGCACGCTGCATGCTCTAAAGCCGCAGGCTGCGGAAAGGTATGGATCAAAAATGACGGATTATTTGAGGGTAGACGATATCGAAAAGTACTACGGGAGCGGCACAAACGTAACCAAAGCCATAGACAGAGTCAGCTTCCGGGTGGAGAAGGGAGAGTTTGTGGGCGTTATGGGGGCTTCCGGTTCGGGAAAGACCACGCTTTTAAACCTCCTCGCCACCATAGATCAGGTGACGGCCGGGCACATTTATTATGAAACCACAGACATTACGGAGCTCTCCGAGGAGGAATTGTCGGAGTTTCGCAAAGCCAATCTGGGATTTGTGTTTCAGGAATATAATCTTCTGGACACTTTGACCATTGAGGAAAATATTCTGCTGGCGCTTACCCTCCAGGGAGGCGGAAGGGAGCAGATCGAAAGGGAATGCGACCGGATGATAAAGCTCCTGGAGCTGGAGGAGATCAGGGATAAATTTCCCTATCAGGTGTCGGGAGGACAAAAGCAGCGCTGTGCCTGCGCCAGGGCGCTGGTAAACCACCCCCGGCTGCTTCTGGCGGACGAACCTACGGGAGCTCTGGATTCCCGCTCCGCCCAGACCCTTTTGGAGACCTTTGCCGGCCTTAACAAGTCCATGGGAGCAACCATTCTGATGGTGACCCACGACGCCTTTTCCGCCAGTTATTGCAGCCGGATTCTGTTTTTAAAGGACGGAAAGATTTTTTATGAGCTGATCCGGGGCGAAAAAAAGCGGGGGAGATTTTTGCAGGAAATTCTGGATGTGCTTTCCCTGACAGGAGGTGAGAAAGCCGATGCTGAGTAAACTTAGCTTCCGCAATATGAAACGCTCGCTCAGGGATTATCTGGTCTATGCGCTGACCATGACCATGGTGACGGCGCTGATGTACGCTTTTAACAGCCTGATCTTTCAGAATGAGTTCACCGGCTACTATGAGCTGGAGGGGCTGATGGAAATGATGATTTCCCTGGCAACCTTTTTTATCGTGCTGATCGTGGCGTGGCTGATCAACTATATGGTGCGCTTCATGCTGGAAAAGCGCAGCACAGAGTTTGGCATTTACCTGCTTTTGGGGATGAAAAAGAAGACCATCGCAAAGCTCTATATGAGGGAAAATCTGCTGCTGGGAGGCGCCTGTCACCTGGCTGGCCTGGGGCTGGGAGTACTTTTGCAGCAGGTATTGATGGCGGTGATGTTTTCCATGGTACGGATGGAGTATCATCTGGACATAAGCTTTCATATGGGAACCATTCTGACCACAGTGTTATGTTACGGTGGATGCTATCTTTTGGCTCTTTTCCGCAGCAAACGGAAATTTCGGAAAATGAATATCCAGGGGCTGATGACCCTGCGGCGTCAGAATGAGGAGATAAGGGAAAAGCATGAGGAGGCCAAACGGATTCTTCTGCCGCTGTCCCTGATTTTCCTGCTGCTGTTCTGGACATGGTTCGGGAGGCTTTCAAGCACCGAAGAGATCCTACTTTTTCTGATCGGCCTGGTGCTCACTATTTATCTGTTTTATGTGGGGATTTCCGCCTGGATCATCTGCTATGTGCGGCGCAGGGGAAAAGGGATTTACCGGGGACAGAATCTGTTCCTGCTGCGGCAGTTCGCGTCCAAAATCCGTACCATGCAGTTTACCATGGGGACATTGACCAGTCTCTTTACCCTGGCGCTTATGGGCGCTTCCATCGCCCTGATGTTCAGCGAATATGAAAATACGGTGCTGGAGGGAAAGTTTCCCTTTGACGTGCAGCTTTTCAGCAAGGAGACCGCCCCGGATTTTTCCCAGGAAAAAAGCATAGTGGAGGAGGATGCCGGGGTGCAGGAATGGTATCAGTACCATATTTATACCGATGGGGAAAAACAGGTCAACACCTGGATGCTCACCCACCTGGACGAGTGGGGAACCATGTATCAGAATCAGAACAGGGAGCCGGATGAGGAAAAGATCAGGGATATGCTGAAAAACGAGAACATTTATTACCCTTGCGATACCTATATGGGGCTTTCCGATTACAATCACCTGCGGGCCATGCTGGGCTATGAGCAAGTGTCTCTTTCTGAGGATGAATACCTGGTGCATGTGAAAGACCGGCTGGCGAAACAGACGGAAGGAATTGGGGATGAGCTTCGGATAAAAGGTGCTTCTGATCAGGGCGTACCACGGGAAGGCGGAAGCGGACTGCTGGGCTGCGGAGGAATTTTTTCAGACCCCTTTTCCCAGGACGGCCACAATGGGGCGGATATGCTTGTGGTGGTGCCCGATGCCGTCCTGGAGCGGATGGAGCCCTACTATACGGAGCTGGTAGCAAAGCTGGCAGACAAACCCTCGCCGGATCTACAGCTCAGACTGGAGAGGCTAAACAAGGAAAATGGTTTCTCATTCTGGGATGAGGATGGTCTGCGCTGTGGCTCGGATAACATTATCGTATTCGGGGAGCTGTGCCTTGTGAGGGATAATCTGATTCCCCAGGTGAAATATATGCTTGCCGCCCTGATCATTCCTCTCTTTTATATTGGGCTGGTGTTTGTGTGCGTGGCAGTGACGGTACTCAGCGTCCAGCTTCTGAGCGATTGCTCCAAATACAGGTTCCGCTATGATGTCCTTGGAAAGCTGGGCCTTGGCCGCTCCCAGCTAAACGCGCTGATCCGGAAGCAGCTTGCCGCCTGGTATTTGTGCCCGGCACTTCTGGCCGTTGTAATTAGCGGAAAGATGATTCTTTTTGCCGGCGAGCAGTTTGTGTTCATGACGGGGGTGCCTGTTCCTGAGGGAGCGTTTTTCTTAAAGAGCCTTATTCTGTTTCTGGGAATTTATCTGGTGTACTTTGGGGTGACGGATGTTACGTTCAGGAGGAATATTGAACAACAATAATTTGGCCGAAGCTTACGGTTCTGCAGGGACAGTATGCCCCATATTACTGCGGTATTGGCCGGGGGTCATGGAGGTAACGGCTTTGAAATTACGCACAAATATGGAAGGATCCAGGTATCCCACCTGTGAAGCAATCTGCTTTATGGGTAGCTTTGTCTTGGTGAGCAGTTCCTTCGCCCTGTCAATCCGCAGGACAGTGAGGTACTTGGCAGGACTTATACCCGCATAACGTTTAAACTGTTGGCTCAGATTATTTGGCGAGAGTCCGAAGCGGTCTGCCACCGCCCCCAGAAAGAAGTCAGGATCAAAGTAATTTTCCCGGATATAAATTTGTATTTTTTCCATTTTGGCATTTGCCGAAGCATCCAGACCGCCGACAGGAGGACAGCCTTTCTGGCAAAGCGGCTCTGTTAAAAGGCGCAGCAAAGAGTCCGCCTGCTGGCGGGTCTTAATTTTGGAGAGGCGGGAGAGATAGAAGCTGATGCTTTCCGCCTGCAAATTCGGATGATGACGAAAGTAATCGTAGACCAGGTGGAAGGTTTCGTAGCAAATGGTTTTGGTCATGGCATAGGTGAAAGAATCCTGCATCATCTGGCAGCGGATACTTTCCAGTATTGCAACGGAGGAACTGATATTTCCGGAGGTAAGATTTTGCTGCAGGCTGTTAAGCTCGGCCTGCGGATACAAAATGGCAGCGCCTGCCGCCAGCTCCGTCCGATAAAAATGAATTTTGTCGGAGGGAGGCAGGTCGTAATTGTATTTAAACAATGCTTCCACATAGGAGTTATGGAGCTGGTCAGGATTTGCATAGCAGGCGCCTGCATAACCTTCCGCATGGCATCCCTGCTGATTGATTTGTGCCAGCATAGCGGTAAGCAGCGGCTCCAGAAGACGGTTGGAGCTGTGGTCGGAACCGACAATAACCGCGAGGCGCAGGTCGGTTTCTATGGTGGAAAAGAGCTGGCAGTCCGGCCATGCAATGTAATAGGCCGGGAGATCCGGATAAAAGTCTTCGGGCAGGGAGCGGTCCAGCTTGAAGATGCAGACCGCATACCAGGAGGAGCGCAGGCATACGCCATAGCTTTCCAGACTTTTATACACACGATCGATATGGTCATATTGGTTGTTGATCAGACGATTCAGCAAAAGACTTCTGGAGATATATTGCTCCCGCAGGATTTTGCTGTCCAAAAGGCGGTTTTGGCGCGACAAAAGATCAAGCGTCTGAATTGCCTGATAGATTTCCGGGCGCGAACGGGCAGTGCTTTTGGTGATCATTCCGGTGCGCAGCAATGCCTGTTGCAAATCCCGGTAGGGAAGATAATCCCGGTAACTCATATAGCTGAGCAGAAGCATGGCAAGCGCGCAGACAAAAAAGCTTCCCGTAAGGAAAATCTGCCTCGTCTCATAAAAATCCAAAAAAGTTTCCCGGTTATTCCGGATGGTGAGCAGCCGATAGAGGCTGCTTTTTGTATGTGATTCCAGACAGGAGTATTCCCGGTTCGCTGAAAGCTTTTCTTTTGCCGCAAATTCCGCTAAAAGGCCGTCCGGCTGCCCGGTGTGATTGCATAATAAGCGATCGTCCCAATAAAGCGCGTAAGGCAATCTTGAAAAAGGGAGAAACTGCTCTGTATCCGCCATGAAAATGAGATAGCCATACGGGTAGACGGAGTGAATCGGATAAGGGACAATGAGGTAAAACTGGTCCTGGGTGATCAAGGGAATACCGCTCGATGCGGCAACGATGTTTTCGTTCTGTAAATAGGAGGACAGCGAATGTTCAAACAGCGTAGGGAAGGTGCTTTGGCTGTAAGTGCTCCGGGCCGTATAGATCAGTTCGCTTTCAGGCATATATAAGATGATTTCCTCTAAAGAGCTGTTGAGAGCCATGTAATAGCGAAGCTGTTCGATTAACGCGATTCGTGCTGTGATATTTTCTTCCAGATCTCTTTTTGAAAAGGTAATCTGGGACGCCATATCCTCCAGATTTTCGATTTGTCTTACAAAATCGTTCATCTGATTATTTTGATAGGAAAGCTCCAACTGCCAGGTAGTTTCCTGGAACTGCTGGATCAACTTTGTATAGGTAAAGAAAAGCAGACTCACTGTGGGAACGGAAAAAAACAGCACGTTTTTTATAAAATTGCGGCACAGGGTCTTGGATATTCGCATGGTCATACCTCCGGTTGGTTTTAGTTATTTGTATAAGCAATAATGACTGCGATAACAGTAAGTATAGAAGAAAGAAAAGCTAAAATCAATAAAAACAAGCGTGAAAATAGTGAAAAAATGTGTAAAGTGAAAAATTAGCTATGAGTGAAATAATAAATATATCCAAAAGTGAAATAAAAAACAGGATTTAAGTATAGCATATTTACCTAAAAACAAAAGGATGACAAAATAAAAGAAACCAAAAAAACAGACGGTTTGGTTTTGGAAAGGAGACGAAACGTTGAAAAGAAAAATACATATCTGGAAAAAATGGTGGCCCCTCTATCTGATGCTTCTTCCCGGCCTCATCTATATTGTGATTTTTAATTATGTGCCTATGTATGGAGTGACCATCGCTTTCAAAGATTTTTATGCCTCCAAAGGAATTTGGGGCAGTCCCTGGGTGGGGACAGAACACTTCAGAAGGGTGTTCCGTTCTCCGGATTTTCTTCCTATATTATGGAATACGCTGAGCCTGAGTATTTATCAGTTGGCGGCCACATTTCCATTGCCAATTATACTTGCGCTCCTGATCAATGCCTCCCACAGTAAACGATTCGGGAAATTCGTCCAGAATGTGACTTATGCGCCTTATCTGGTATCCATTGTGGTTTTGGTGGGAATGATGATGATCATGCTGGCTCCCAGGGGAGTATTTAATACGATTTTCGCATGGTTTGGAAAAGAAGCGCAGTTGTTTATGGGAGAGGAAAAATATTTCCGGCATATATTCGTGCTCTCTGCCATATGGCAGACTACCGGATGGAATTCCATTATTTACCTCGCCACCCTGTCCGGCGTCAATACGGAATTGTATGAAGCGGCCAGAATGGACGGAGCAGGCAAGCTGCAGCGTATTATTCACATCGACATGCCACATATTGTACCGACCATCGCCATCATCCTGACATTAAATGCGGGAGCCGTGATGAGCCTTGGTTTTGAAAAGGCCTATCTGATGCAGAATGATTTAAATATTGGGGCTTCCGAGATCTTATCTACCTATGTTTATAAAAAGGGCCTTTTGGATATTGATTATGGTTATTCGGCAGCAGTGGGCTTGTTTAACAACGTGATTAACCTGATCGTTTTGCTTCTTGTAAACAAGGCGGCAAAGAAAATCACCAAGAGTTCGTTGTTTTAGGGGAGGGTAAATGCGGATGAAAAAAAGAAATGATACGACGGTAAAGGTCAGACGTTCCCGTGGGGATTTGGTATTTGATGTGTGTAGCGACCTGCTTCTTGGCGCGATTTCCCTGATTGTTCTTTATCCATTATATTTTGTGCTGATCGCCTCCATCAGTGCGCCGGAAGCGGTCAATGCCGGACGGGTGGTGTTGTATCCTATAGGGATTACGCCGGAGGGCTACCAAAAGCTGTTCGAGGATTCGCGTATCTGGCTCGGGTACCGCAATACGCTGCTGTATACGCTGGCAGGGACAACACTGGATGTTTGTCTGACCCTGATTACGGCATACCCGCTTTCCTTTAAGCAATTGCCGGGCAGGAAATTTTTCGTAGGGATTTTTATGTTTACCATGTTTTTTAACGGCGGGCTGATTCCAACCTTTCTGCTGGTGAAATCCCTGAATTTGTATGATACGCCTTTTGTGCTGGTATTGCTTGGCGCGTTGAATATCTACAATATGATTATTGCAAAATCTTTTTTTGAGGGAACCATTTCCAGAGATTTAATGGATGCGGCGGAGATAGACGGCTGTGGGAAGATACAGTCCTTCTGGACGATTGTACTTCCGCTGTCTAAGGCATTGATCGGCGTTTTGGTGGTTTATTATGGCGTCGCCCACTGGAATCAGTATTTTAACGCACTGATTTATATTTCCAAAGACGCTCTGAGGCCGCTGCAGATGGTACTGAGGGAAATTCTCATTCAAAATTCAACAACCATGCAGGTTTTTGACGAGTCCATGATGCTGGAGCTTCTGCGCAGGGAGCGTTACGCCGAACTGATCAAGTACGGCGTGATCGTGGTGGCATCCGTGCCTGTGCTTTGTATTTATCCGTTTATCCAGAAGTATTTCACAAAGGGCGTTATGCTGGGCGCTGTCAAAGAGTGACTCAAATTATCAATAAAAAGGAGGAAAAGGAATGAAAAAAAGAATGATCAGTTTTTTGCTGACAGGTGCAATGCTTGCCGCCACAGTCTGTGGCTGTGGAAAGCAGGAGCCGCAAACCGCATCGCAGGATACGGCGACGCAGGAGGATGCAGGAGCGCAGGAAAAGGAGCCTGAAAAAGCCATACCGGAAGCTGAAGATGCGCAGGAAACGGATACAGGAGAAAGTTCAGGCTTCGTCCCGGGAGAATTCCCGATTTCCGAAGAGCCGATTACCATCCGGATCATGGTGCCTGTTTCCGCCTCTCAGGCCAAGCCGCTGGCAGAGCTGGACATGATAAAGGAATACGAAGAAAAAACCAATGTCCATGTGGAGTGGGAAGAGGTTTCCATGGAAGCCTATGCGGAAAAGTATAAGCTCACATTGGCTTCCGGAGATTTACCGGATGCATTCGGCCCGTCTTTTGCCTACGACCCTTCTGTTATTTACAAGTATGCGCAGGAAGGGATGATCGTACCTTTGGACGAGTATATCCAAAGCTCTACCGTCAATATCAAAAAATGGATGAATGAATACGATGAATTCAGGGCGCTTTCCACCTATCCGGACGGGCATATATATGCGCTGCCTTCGATTGACGAAAATCAGAACATCCGGGTGGACAATCTCCTGTATATTAACCAGAGTTTTTTAGACAAGCTGAATATGGAAATGCCCAAAACGCTGGACGAGCTGGGGGATTACCTGCGCAGTGTGACAACCCGGGATTTGAACGGCGATGGCAGGAACGAATATGGATTAAGCTTTGAAGCTCTGCAGAATGCGCCCAGTAAATATACTTATTTATTCGGGCTGTTTGGGGTGGCCTGGGATACCAAGGGCTATATGAATTCCAGGCAGGGAACAACCGAACTGGAATTTGCGCCTACGATGGAAGAAACTCGCAAGGCCCTGGAATATTTCCATGGTTGGTATGAAGAAGGGCTTCTGGATCCTGAAAATTTTACCCAGAATGGGACGCAGTTAAAGGCCAAAGCGAAAACAGAAGGAGTCGGGGCGTCGGTGGTATTCTGGTATCTGGATTTGAATGACGGCGACGAGACCCAAAATGAGTACCGTGTCATGCCGCTGCCGGAAGGACCCGAAAAAAATCAGGTGTGGCGGCGCAACGGCATGATTCCTGGGTATAGTGCAAACCAGTTTTTCATCACCTCTGCCAACGAACATCCGCAGGAAACCCTTGCTTTCATTGATTATTGGATGGATAATTCCGATAATGCTCTGATCAACCGTTTCGGTCCGCAGGGCTATTCCTGGGATTATCTGGAAAATGGGAAATGGACGGAACTGGCCAATATTCCCACCGGGGAACCCAGAACGATGGAAAACTCCACGCTGTACTGTACTTGGGGAACAGGTATTCCGTACTGGTGCTTCGGCGATTTCTGGTCCCAGAAGGAAATCACGGCAAACACGGCTCTGGAACGCCAGGGCGCGTTAAACGGCAGCTATATGGAATATGCTACGCCCGGACTGCCGGAGCTGGTATATGAGGAAGCTGAAAACAGGGAAGCGCTTAATATTAAGACCGATCTGTTTAAATATGTGGACAGTCAGATCGCTCAGTTTATAACCAACGGTGTGACGGACGAAAGCTGGAACGCCTATGTGAAAAAGTGTCAGGATTTGCAGAGCGGGCGCTGGGCGGAGTTGTACCAGAAATATTATGATTTGATGATGGCTGATTAAAGCTTCCGAACCGGGATAATTTTTCAGCAGGGAGTCTGAGTCTCAGACGGCTCCAGGCTCCCTGGCCTGCATTTTGAAAGGAGATTGCTTTGAAAAGAAATGTCTTATGGATTTGTACGGATCAGCAGAGGGCAGATACCCTGGGGTGCTATGGGAATCCTTATGTATATACGCCAAACCTGGACAGGCTCTCTGCCATGGGGGTGCGTTTTGAAAGGGCTTATTCCCAATGTCCGGTCTGCGCCCCAAGCAGAGGAAGCTTTCTAACCGGCCGATATCCCCGTGTCTGCGGTGTGCGGCAAAACGGACAGGACATTGACGAGAGGGCGGTTCTTTTGCCAAGAATTTTCAAGGAACAGGGATATTTCTGCGGTCTTTCCGGAAAACTGCATGTTTCTGCCTGCCACGATTCCACCTGTAAAATCATGGAGCGCCGTATTGACGACGGCTACGATTTTTTCCGCTGGTCCCATCATCCCGCCCCCTTTGCCGGAACCAACTGGCCGATGAACGAATACAGCATGTGGCTTGCAGGGCAGGGAAAAGATTATGAGACGCCAAACCGGGCGGATTGCTCCTACGTACAGAATGGTATGCCGGAGGGACTGCATCAGACCACCTGGTGTACCGATCAGGCGCTGCAATTTATGGAGAGCGCAAAGCGTTACAGCCTGCCGTGGTTTTTCTCCCTCAACTATTTTGACCCTCACCATCCTTTTGATCCGCCTGCGGAATATCTGGAGAGATACCTGGATAAGCTGGATGAGCTGCCCCTGCCGGATTATTTGGAAGGGGAACTGGAAGAAAAACCGATATTCCAGCGCATTGATCATCGGGGCGCTTATGATACCCTGGGGAATTTTGCTTACGACGATATGACACAGCACGATCACAGAATGGTACGGGCAGCATACTATGCCATGATTGACCTGATCGATCAGCAGGTGGGGAGACTGTTGGACTGGCTGGAAGAAAACGGGCAACTGGAAAACACCTTGATTATATTCACTTCTGATCACGGAGAAAATCTGGGCGACCACGGTATGTATTTAAAGGGGCCCTACTTTTATGAGCAAAACGTTCATGTGCCATTGCTGATTGCCATGCCGGGAACCATTGAAGGCGGCAGGGTGAGCGACGCGCTGGTGGAGCTTACGGATTTGGCGCAGACGATTTGTGAGGCGGCGCAGATTACGGCTTCGGCGGGTATGCAGGGGAAAAGCCTTTGGGGTATGCTGGCAGGAGAGAGTCCGTTGCATGAGCACCGCAGGAATGTGTACAGCGAATACTACAATTGTAACATCAATCACCGTAATCCGCTGGCTTTTGTCAGCATGATTTTTGACGGACGATATAAGCTGGTGCGGGTGCATGATCCGGAAGGGATGCAGGATTGCACGGGAGAGCTTTACGATCTTCAATCAGATCCGGGGGAACATAAAAACCTGTATCTGTCAGAGGAGACCACAGGGCAGAAAATCCGCCTGCTGGAAACATTGAGCGATCGGATGGTGCAGACCTGCGATCCGTTGCCGATCCGGCGCGCTTACTGGTAAAATATAATGCGGAGAAAGGAGTATGGACAAACGATGGAAAAAGATAACAGACCGAATATTCTGTTTTTATTAAACGATCATCAGGTTCACTATGGACACGGCATGCAGGGAGTGCGGATTCAACGTCCCCGATTTGACAGTTTTGCGAAGGAGGGAGTTCGGTTTGAACATGCCTATTCCGTTTGCCCGCTGTGCGGGCCTGCGCGGCGCAGTATGCTGACCGGACTGTATCCTCATAATCATGGGGAGACAATCAATGATAAAGATCATCCTTTTGACAGGGAAGTTTATCTGGATACGCTTTATGAAAACGGATACGAGAATTATTATTATGGGAAATGGCATGCAGGCGGGGGAAGGGCGCAGGATCATCACTGTGAAGGATTTTGTTACCCCAGCTACAATAATCCATACAATAAGCCAGAGTATAAATCCTATTTGGAGCGAAAAGGGCTTCCGGAGCCCCAAATACGGATTGAGCATAACTTTACATCCTATTTTCCTTATGAAAGCATGGAGGAGGGAAGCATATACCGACAGGAGCGAGACTGGTGTAACGAGCACGCTTCCGGCGTTATGCTGACTCCTAAAGAGACCCACGAGTCCTTCTTTTTGGCGGAACTTGCCTGTGAAAAACTGAGGGAACTGGCGGAAAACAAATCCGGGAAACCATTTTCCATGAGAGTGGACTTCTGGGGGCCGCATCAGCCTTACTTCCCCTGCCAGGAATTTGCCGATCTGTATCATCCCCAGGATATACCGGAATATCCCAGCTTTAGGGAAGATGTGGCGCATAACAATAAGCCGGAGATTTACCGCTCTGAGGACAATCGGATGATCTCTGAAAACGGGAAATTGCTTTATCCTAATCCTGTCCCGCTGGAGGTATGGCAGGAAGTGATGGCCAGGGCCTATGCTCAAATTACCCAATTGGATGCGGCGGCAGGAATGGTTTTGGATGCATTGGAGCGATATGGTTTTGCCAAAAATACGCTGGTGATCTGGACCACGGATCACGGAGACGCCCTTGCCTGTCATGGCGGCCATTTTGATAAGCGTTCCTATATGCCGGAGGAAATGCTGCGGGTGCCGATGGCAGTCCGCTATCCCGGCAGAGTGCCGGAAGGACTGGTGAGCAATGCGTTAGTCAGCAATCTGGACGTTGCCCCCACGATTCTGGAGGCAGCAGGCTGTTCCTTCCAGGGAAGGGTGGATGGAAAGTCCCTTTTGGGTGTGGCTCCGGGGACGGATCACAGTTTTCGGTCATATTTTGTATGTGAAACCCATGGGCATCTGGAAGAACACCAGGGCAGGGCGCTGGTTACCCAACGGTACAAATATATCTACAATCGGGAGCAGTTGGAAGAGCTTTATGATCTGTGCCTGGATCCTTATGAGCTGCGTAATCTGGCCGTGGAGGCAGCGTTTGCTCCGCTACTTACGCAAATGCGGGGGGTGCTTCGGGAGTGGATAAAAGAGACGGGCGATCGAACGATTTCATGTCCGTAATAACAGTGATAATCTTATTTCAGAAATTTCCACAGAGCCTGACACCGCTGTTATAGCAATCTGACTCGCCAGGCCTGACAATGTCTGTTCTGATATTGCTTTTCAATTTTAAATATGATATTATAATGGAGTACTTTATATATAAAGTACTCCATTATAATATCAGGAGGTACACAATATGCTTTCAAAACCCGCTGCTCTGCTTATGGGGATTCTTTATGAAAAACCACTTAATCCCTATGAGATAACGAAGTTGTTAGCTTATATGAACATTAAGTGGTGGTTCAATGTGGCGGATTCAACGGTGTATACAACCTTGAAGAATCTGGAAAAAAGAGGATTGATTGAAGGGGCAATAGAAAAGGCAGGGAATATGCCGGAGAGAACGGTATACTCTTTAACAGGAAAGGGAAAGGAAGAATTAAAAGAAACCATACGGGAAGCTGCTTCACAATTTAGCTATGATACAAATATTTTTACCATCGCCGCTTTTAATATGGACTTTTTAGAAAACGAAGAAAAGAAGGAATTGCTGGAAAAAAGACTACAGATCCTCCAATCCTATCTCGCAGGAATCAGGAAACAGGATAACGAAGCATGGAAACAGGAGGTGTCCGCTCTACATGCGGCGAATTTGAAGCGTATGATCGATATAGTCAGCGCTGAAATATCAGGGACAAAAAGGCTGTTGTCAGCGGTTGAGGAGGGTAAGTTTGAAAGCGGATTTACAAACGATTGGTGCGCCGAAATGCACGAGGAGGACAAGAATGAAGAATAAATGGATGCATTTTGGCCTTGACAGAGAAAGCATATTTGGACTGGCCTGCGCAGTAATTATGGTTTTGCTGAGCACAGCCATGGCGTTATTCCAAAACGAAATCGGCAATATTATCCTGAGAGATGTGTTCATGATCTTGATTTTAGGTTTTTTAACGCCTCTCTATTATATCTTAGTCACAAAAAAGAAAAAATTATCGGTTCTTGGGATACACAAAAATAAATTGAGTGCCAGCCTGGTAATTAATGCGGCCGCCGGTATTTCTTTATTGGCTGTGTTTGTCGGCGGCAATACGCAGAGGATCGTTTTTGGCTTAGATTCCTTTTATGCAATTACCTATATTTTGGCCGCCGGAATCTTTGAAATGGTTTTTATATACGGATTTTTGCGTTATGAATTTGAGAGAGCTTTTGGAATATTGCCGGCTATCCTTATTACTGCCATCTTTTACAGTTTCCATCATGCGGGCTTTCAACCGGAATTTACGAAGCTGTTCTTTGTGGGACTCATGTATGTTACGGTGTTCTATTTTACACACAATATTTTCTCGATCTTTCCGTTTTTCTGGGGCGTTGGCGCTGTCTGGGATGTCCTGGTAAATTCCCAGGCGGGCAGTCAGATCAGGAATAAAACATCGTTTATCATAGCAGTGGCGATGTATATTGCCATGGCGGGTATCAGTATTTTTATTTATTGCAGGGTGAAAAGCGAGTATGCGGGTTCGGACAGGAGCTGCCTTTAGCGTCGGACGATAGAGGAAAGAACTTCCGCTATCCTTATAATTCAGAAATCCGCTTTATCAACTCATAAACATCCTCACCCGACAACCTTGTTTGAATATCCGGCCTGGTTCCGGCAATTGCGTTTAGCTCCCCGTCAGGAGACTCGGCAGCAAGACCGCTGAACCTGACCAGAATCCCGGTTCTTGGCAGCAAAACCAGAATCGGGGAGAGCCCCTTGCCGTCTCCGCCAGTGGTCTGGCCGATCACCGTTGCCCAGCCGGTTTCCCGGCAAAAGGCACTGAAGCTGTCGGCGGAAGAATACACCTGCCCGTCTGTGCCCACCCACCTTCTGGCTCTATGCGCATCCCCCTCAAGCATGGCGTCTGCGGATATATTCCGTGGAATATCAAAATAATGGGTCAGGCAAAGCTCCTCCACGCCCTTAGGCAGCCTGCCGCCGGAAATACCGATGACCGGCTTTGGATTAAAATCATGAAAAAAATAGCTCCGCATAAGCTCTGTATCCCGCAGGTAGCATCGGGTCGTCCATTCCCAGCTTCCGCCGAAGGGAGCCACAATATTTTCCTGCCAGTAAAGATCAGAGCCGCCCTCATTTCCGGAGATGTCAAAAATAATATGGTCGATTTCCACATCTCCAAGACGGATCAGATATTCTCTGATCAAATCCCTGTCCCGCTCCATGACCCCGTCGTCAAATGAAGTAATCTTAAATATTGCTGCATTTAGTTGACTATCATAGGAAGCGTTTACCCTGGCAGGAGCCATTTGATTCCGATTTCTTACGCTCTGCGCTTCACCGCTTTTTTTCAGGTGTGTATAGAATGCCGGTGCCTTCAGATCAGGCAACTGCCATTGAAAAAGTGAAACAGGATACGCAGGAGCTTGATTTCTCAAAAGGTATTCTGACTTTTGTAGACGTTGACTTTTCGGAGTACAGAAAAAAAGTTGATACAAAAACTGTCAGGCGCAATGTAGCGCTTCCAGGCTGGCTCAATTATGAAGCGGAACATGCGGGTATCAATGTTTCAAGAGTGTTACAGGAAGCGTTGATGAGCGCGCCCAATGTCAATAGAAATTTATAGCCGCCTTACGGCAAAAGGTGTTTGCGGCATAGAAAAAATAAAAGGATGAAATCAAAGCTTCTCCCCCTTCAAATATGCCGCATATTCCTTCCCCTCCTGTACATAATGAAGGGCATTTTCCCTGTTGGCGGCGATTTCCCCATCGGTTACGGCGCGTTTTACCCTGGCGGGGCTCCCGATTACCAGGGAGTTGTCTGGAATTACCGTGTTCCGGGTGATCAGGGCGCCTGCGCCGATGATGCAGTTTTTCCCCACTACGGCTCCGTTTAAGAGGATGGCCCCCATACCTACCAGCGTATTGTCGCCGATTTTGCAGCCGTGTATCACGGCGCTGTGGCCTACCGTAACAGAGCGGCCGATTTCAACCTGCTGACCGGGATCCACATGCACGACGCAGTTGTCCTGTATATTGCTTCCTTCTCCGATCTGAATGCCGGCCCTTTCGCCGCGCACCGTGGCATGGAACCAGATGCTGCAGTCCTTTTCGATGGTCACATCACCGTAAACTGCGGCTCCCGGGGCGATGAAGGTATCCGGATGAATCTGTGGTTTTTTCATTTCAAATCTTCCTTATTCTGTAAGAATCAAAGTTGATCTGTTAAAGATACAACAGAAATCCCTTTTTTTCAAGAAAAATTTTCAAGAAAAATTTTCAAGAAAATGTTAGAAAATAATCATACTATTGACTTTAACGGTTAAAAGTGCTAAAGTGTAAAGGTGGTTTTTCGGTAAGGCGCCTTTTCCATCCTGGAGAGGCTTGCCTGTGACGAACTTAGCAGCAGAAAGGAGTTTTTTATGTCAGCCTTAGAGGAGATCCGCCGCCGTTTTCAGGAGGATCATTTTGCCACGGACGCGGCGGGAGCCCAAATCGACTGCGCGGAGCCCGGAAGGGCGGTGTGTTCCCTGACACTGGAAGAGAAGCACATGAACGGGATAGGCGTGCCTATGGGCGGCGCTGTTTTTACGCTGGCGGATTTTGCCTGTGCGGTTGCCGCCAACGGATACTGCGAGAAGGCAACGGTGAGCCAGAATGCTTCCATCACGTTTCTGGCCCCTGCCAAAGGAAAACGTCTGATCGCGGAGGCTTCCTGTCTGAGGTCGGGGCGCACCACTGCGCTTTATGCGGTGGACGTGAGAGACGAGCTGGGAACCTATGTGGCTCACGCCGCCATCAACAGTTATATCGTGCAATAAGCATAGAAAGAAGGATACAAAAAGGAGGAACCCTATCATGGTGATCACGGAGTTTTTGGAGCGGAACGCCCGGCTTTACGGGTCGGACACGGCGCTTGTGGAGCTCAATCCCTCTCAGGAGCGGGACAGCGCGGTGACCTGGCGGGAGGCAAGCCTGATCGAGAGCGCGGCAAACGGAGCCCCTTATCGCCGGGAACTGAGCTGGACGGACTTTGACAGGCGGGCCAACCGTTTCGCAAATCTGCTCTTAAGCCGGGGGCTTAAGCGGGAGACAAAGGTAGGCATTTTGATGATGAACTGTCTGGAATGGCTGCCTATTTATTTTGGTATTTTGAAGGCGGGAGGGGTGGCGGTGCCCTTGAATTTCCGCTATTCCGCAGAAGAGATCAAATACTGCCTGGAACTTGCGGATGTGAAGGTGCTGATTTTCGGGCCGGAGTTTATCAGCCGTATGGACACGATTGTGGAGGAGCTTGCAGGGGTAAGGACTATGTTTTTTCCCGGGCCGGAGGGGCCCTCTTACACCGAGGATTTTCTGAAGCTGACCCGATTTTGTTCCTCCAGCGCGCCTCCTGTAGCTTTGGACGAGGAGGATATTGCGGCCATTTATTTTTCTTCCGGCACCACGGGATTTCCCAAGGCGATCCTGCACAACCACCGGGCCCTTCGTTCCTCCTGTGAGACGGAACAGAATCACCACGGGCAGACCAAAGAGGATGTGTTTCTCTGCATTCCGCCTCTTTATCATACGGGGGCGAAGATGCACTGGTTCGGCTCACTGATCACAGCAGGTAAGGCGGTGCTGCTTCGAGGAGTGAAGCCGGAGTGGATTCTGCGGGCGGTGACAGAAGAGAAGTGTACCATTGTATGGCTTTTGGTGCCCTGGGCCCAGGATCTTTTGGATGCCATCGAGGCTGGAAAGGTGGAAATGGGCCATTACCTGCTGGAGCAGTGGCGGCTGATGCATATCGGGGCCCAGCCTGTGCCGCCCAGTCTGATCCAGCGCTGGAAGAAGCATTTCCCCCATCACCAGTACGACACGAATTATGGCCTGAGCGAGTCTATCGGCCCCGGCTGTGTCCATCTGGGAGTGGAAAACATACATAAGGTGGGAGCCATCGGGAAGCCGGGCTATCACTGGGAGGCAAAGATCGTGGACGATCGGGGCAGGGAGACTGCTCAGGGCCAGGTAGGGGAACTGATCGTTCACGGCCCCGGAGTTATGCTCTGTTATTACAAGAACCCGGAGGCCACGGACGAGGTGTTAAAGGACGGCTGGCTCTACACAGGAGATATGGCCCGGATGGACGAGGACGGGTTTATCTATCTGGTAGACCGGAAAAAGGACGTGATCATTTCCGGAGGCGAAAACCTCTATCCGGTACAGATCGAGGATTTTCTGCGTCGAAACGAGAAGATCAAGGATGTGGCCGTGATCGGTCTGCCGGACGAGAGGCTGGGTGAGATCGCCGCCGCGGTCATTGAGCTTAAGGAGGGTGTATCCTGTACGGAAGAGGAGATTATGGCTTTTTGCAAAGAACTCCCCCGGTACAAACGTCCCAGGAAGGTTATTTTTGAGTTTGTCCCCAGGAACCCCACGGGCAAGATCGAGAAACCCCTTCTCAGAGAAAGATACTGCCACGGCAGTCTGGTGGAAGCGCAGACTAGAAAATAAAGGGAGATTACAGGAATGGATTTGTTTATTAAATTAATTATGCTATTCGTCTTTTTCGGCGTCATGATCGGCATCGGGCTCTACTGCCGAAAGCACGCCACGGATGTGAACGGTTTCGTGCTGGGAGGAAGAAGCGTGGGGCCCTGGCTCACTGCCTTTGCCTATGGAACCAGCTATTTTTCAGCGGTGGTTTTCGTAGGGTATGCGGGACAGTTCGGCTGGAAATACGGAATCGCCGCCACCTGGGCGGGGCTCGGGAACGCTTTTTTGGGCTCCCTTCTTGCATGGGCGGTGCTGGGACGCCGCACCCGCATTATGACCCAGCACTTAGACAGCGCAACCATGCCGGAGTTTTTCGGCCGGCGCTTCGGGAGCAAGCCCCTGAAGCTGGCGGCCTCGGCGATCATTTTTATCTTTCTGATTCCTTACACGGCCAGCCTTTACAACGGGCTGAGCCGGCTCTTTGGCATGGCCTTTGACATTGATTACAGCGTTTGTGTGGTGGTTATGGCAGTGCTTACCGGTATTTATGTCATTGCGGGAGGCTATATGGCTACGGCTATCAACGACTTTATTCAGGGCATCATTATGATCTTTGGTATCGTGGCCGTAATTATCGCGGTATTAAACAGCCAGGGAGGCTTTCTTGCGGCTCTGAATTCGCTTTCACAGGTAAGCGACGAGACGGTTTCCAC
>CAJTVL010000017.1:45698-65539 GCA_910579425.1 uncultured Lachnospiraceae bacterium
AGCGCCGGGGGGGGGTTCAACTCTTTCTTCGGGCCGGATCCGGCAGGGCTTTTGGGGGTAGTGATCCTCACCAGTCTGGGAACCTGGGGGCTGCCTCAGATGGTGCAGAAGTTTTATGCCATCAAGAGCGAAAGCGCCATCAACAAGGGGATGGTGATTTCTACGGTTTTTGCCGCTATTGTTTCCGGCGGGTGTTATTTTCTGGGCGGTTTCGGCCGTCTGTTCAGTGACCGGATCGACATTGCGGCCAACGGCTATGACTCGGTGGTGCCCACCATGCTCTCGGGCCTTCCCACCATTCTGATTGCAGTGGTGGTTATTCTGGTGCTTTCCGCCTCCATGTCCACCCTTTCCTCTCTGGTACTGGCATCAAGCTCTACCTTGACGCTGGACTTTATTAAAGGTAATATAATAAAAGAGATGGATGAGAAACAGCAGGTGAAATGGATGCGCGCCCTTCTGGTGGTGTTTATCGCCATTTCAGTGGTGCTTGCGCTGATTCAATACCGTTCTAATGTCACCTTTATTGCGCAGCTTATGGGTGTGAGCTGGGGAGCCCTGGCAGGAGCCTTTCTGGCGCCCTTCCTCTATGGTTTATACTGGAAGCGGACGACCAAGACGGCCTGTTGGGTGAGTTTTCTATTCTCCACAATCGTAATGCTCGCAAACATTTTCTTCCGCCCTGCCTTTCCGGCCTATTTACAGTCGCCCATCAATGCAGGGGCCTTTTGTATGCTGGCAGGGCTGGTGATCGTGCCTGTGGTGAGCGCATTTACCAGAGCGCCCGCTCAGAAGGCATTGGAGGATATTTTCTCCTGCTATGAGAAGAAGGTGACGGTCTCTGTGAAGGATTCCATCGGGGAACAGAACTAAAGGAGGAAAAGGAACTATGAAAACACTGATGCTTGGCAACGAAGCGGTTGCCAGGGGCCTTTATGAGGCGGGGTGCAGCTTTGTGTCCAGCTATCCGGGTACGCCCAGCACGGAGATTACCGAGTGCGCCGCCAAATATGAGGAGCTCTACGCGGAATGGGCTCCCAATGAAAAGGTGGCTCTCGAGGCGGCCATGGGAGCCAGCCTGGCCGGGAAGAGGAGCTTCTGCGCCATGAAGCATGTGGGCCTTAACGTGGCGGCGGATCCCCTTTTTACCATTTCCTATACCGGAGTGAATGCAGGGCTTGTGATCGGCGTGGCCGACGATGCCGGGATGCACAGCTCCCAGAACGAGCAGGATTCCCGTCACTATGCGCGGGCGGCCAAGCTTCCCATGTTGGAGCCCTCTGATTCTGCGGAGGCCCTGGCTTTTGCAAAGCTTGCCTATGCGCTTTCGGAAGAATATGACACGGTGGTTCTGATCAAGATGTGTACCCGTGTGAGCCACTCTCAGAGCGTGGTGGAGACGGGGGAGCGAATCCTTCCGGAACAAAAGAAATACGAGAAGAACCCCGCCAAATATGTAATGATGCCGGCTTATGCCAAACAAAAGCACCCCCAGGTGGAAGAGCGCACCAGGGCTTTAAGGGCCTGGGCGGAGAGTGCGGAAATCAACAGGGTGGAGGAAGGGCAGAATAAGTCCTGGGGGATCATCACCTCATCCACCTGTTATCAATATGTGAAGGAAGCCCTGGGAGATACCTACCCTGTGCTGAAGCTGGGAATGATCTGGCCCATGCCTGAGCAGATGATCATAGAATTTTCCGGGGGTGTGGACAGACTTGTGGTGGTGGAGGAGTTAGACGGCTTTATCGAGGAGCACTGCAGGAATCTGGGCCTTAAGGTATCCGGCAAGGAGCTCTTTGGAGGCATCGGCGAGCTGAGCCAGAATCTGGTGAAGGAAAAGCTGGGCGGCAGGGTGGAGGCCTGCGCCGCTCTGGAAGAGAACATCCCGGCCAGACCGCCGGTGATGTGTGCGGGATGTCCTCACAGAAGTATCTTTTATGTACTCAAAAAGCTAAAGCTTACGGTTTTGGGCGATATAGGGTGCTATACTCTGGGAGCCGTTGCGCCTCTTGGGGCCATAGACACCACCATATGTATGGGGGCGTCTGTTTCCGGGCTTCACGGCTTTGTGAAGGCGGGGGATGAAGAGAATGCAGGCAGGACAGTAGCGGTGATCGGCGATTCCACCTTTATCCATTCCGGCGTCACAGGCCTGATTAATATTGCTTATAATGAATCCAACGCCACCGTAATTATCCTGGATAATTCCATCACAGGCATGACGGGCCATCAGCAGAATCCCACCACGGGATATAACCTGAAAGGGGATCCCTGTACCAAGATTGATTTGGAGAGCCTTTGCCGTGCCGTGGGAATCCGGAGGGTGAAGGTGGTTGACCCTTACGATATGGAAGCCACACAGAATGTGATCAAAGAAGAGCTCTCCGTAAAAGAACCTTCCGTTATCATTTCCAGACGCCCCTGTGCGCTGCTTAAGTATGTGAAACATCCGGGCCCCATCAGCTCCGATCCGGAAAAGTGCAAGGGCTGCAAGGCGTGTATGAATATCGGCTGTCCTGCCATCAGCATGGCGGACGGCAAGGCAAAGATTGATGCCACCCTTTGTGTGGGCTGCGGGGTATGTGAGCAGCTCTGCAGGTTTGATGCGTTGGGGTAAGGAAAAAGGAGGCGAGATTGAAAATGGAGACAAAAAACATCATGATCGTGGGTGTAGGCGGTCAGGGAACCCTGCTTGCCAGTAAGCTTTTAGGCCGTCTGCTTCTTGGGAAGGGATTTGACGTGAAAGTCAGCGAGGTACACGGAATGAGCCAGAGAGGCGGAAGCGTGGTCACCTATGTCAGGTGGGGGGAGCAGGTATATTCTCCGATTATCGATAAGGGAGAGGCGGACTGTATTCTTTCCTTCGAGCTTTTGGAGGCGGCCCGCTACACGGAATACTTAAAGCCCGGCGGCAGGATAATCGTGAACTCTCAGCAGATCAACCCCATGCCTGTCATCGCGGGGGCGGCCGTTTACCCGCAAAATTTGGAGGAGAAGATGAGCGCTCTCGGGATACAAGTGGATGCCATAGATGCCCTTGCCCTGGCGGAGCAGGCAGGAAGCAGCAAGGCCGTGAACCTGGTGCTCATGGGCAGGCTTGCCAGGCAGTTTGATTTTACTGATGAGGAATGGATGGAGGCCATCGAGCAGAGTGTGCCGCCCAAATTTCTGGAAATGAACAAAAAAGCATTTGAGCTGGGCTTAAGTGCGTAAGGGGGAAGGAGAAAGGACTGAAAATGGGACAGTATTACCAGAAAGAGATTGAGACAGCGAGCAGAGAACAGATCCTTGCATGGCAGAATGAGCGTCTGGTAAAGCAGGTGCATCATGTGTGGGAGCATGTGCCCTATTACCGTGCAAAGATGGAGGAGAAAGGACTTGTGCCGGAGGATATTAAGGGTGTGGAGGACTTACATAAGCTTCCTTTTCTGACAAAGGACGACCTGCGGGAGGCCTATCCCTACGGCCTTTTGGCAAAGCCCCTCAAAGACTGTGTGCGGATCCAGTCCACATCGGGAACCACGGGACGAAGAGTAGTTGCCTTTTATACCCAGCATGACATTGATTTATGGGAGGATTGCTGTGCAAGAGCCATTGTGGCGGCAGGAGGAACCGACGAAGACGTATGCCATGTATGTTACGGCTACGGGCTTTTTACAGGAGGCCCCGGCCTGAACGGAGGAAGCCATAAGGTAGGCTGCCTGACCCTTCCCATGTCCTCAGGAAATACGGACCGTCAATTGCAGTTTATGGTGGATCTGGAGGCTACGATTCTCTGCTGTACCCCTTCCTATGCGGCTTTTTTGGCGGAGAGCATTCACGAGAGAGGGCTTCGGGACAAGATTAAACTGAAAGCGGGAATTTTCGGAGCGGAGGCCTGGAGCGAGGAGATGCGCCGGGATATTCAGGATAAGCTTGGCATTAAGGCCTATGACATTTACGGGCTTACGGAGACCAGCGGCCCCGGAGTGGCTTTCGAGTGCGGTGAGCAGACCGGAATGCATATCAACGAGGATCACTTTATTGCGGAGATCATCGATCCGGATACGGGGGAAGTACTTCCCGAGGGAAGCAAGGGAGAGCTGGTATTCACTGCAATCACCAAGGAGGCATTTCCTCTTCTTCGCTACCGCACCAGAGACATCTGCATTCTAACCAGAGAGAAATGTTCCTGCGGCCGTACCCATGTGAAGATGAGCAAGCCCATGGGCAGAAGCGACGATATGCTGATCGTCAAGGGCGTCAATGTGTTCCCGTCCCAGATCGAGACCGTGCTTCTGGAACAGGGTTATCCCGCAAACTATCAGATCATTGTGGATCGGGTGAAAAATTCCGATACCATCGAGGTAATGGTGGAGATGACCGCCGAAAACTTCTCCGATAATTTAGGTAAGATTACGGAGATGGAAAAGGCTCTGGTATCCGCCCTTAAGGCCATGCTTGGAATCTATGCCAAGGTGCGTCTGGTAGCGCCCAAGTCCATTACAAGGAGCGAGGGCAAGGCAGTGCGAGTCATCGACAAGCGGAAAATATAAAAGCGGATTAAAAAAAGCTGATTCAAATAAGGGAGGAGAACAATATGACAATACCTCAAATTTCGGTATTCCTTGAAAACAAAGCGGGACAGCTTGCGGATATTACCAGTATTTTATCGGATAACCAGATAAATATGCGGGCAATCAATATTGCAGAGACGGCGGATTACGGCGTTCTGCGTCTGATTGTGGATGATGCGTCGAAGGCTTCCTCCATTCTCTTAGAGCAGGGCTTTATTCTGACTATGACGCCTGTGGTAGGTGTGGCTGTTCCTGACACGCCGGGCGGGCTGAGCAAGGTGCTGGGCGTGATTTCCCGCGCAGAGATTGATGTGGAGTATATGTATTCTGTTTTCGGACAGAGAGACGGACAGGCCTGCATGATCTTCCGTGTGGCGGATTCGGACGCTCTGACAAAGCTTCTTGAAGCGAACGGCATCGGCACCATTACAGGAGAGGATCTGGGACTTCACTGAGAAGGAATTTCGAAAAGGAGATGGAAGCAGGATAAACATGGACAAAGCGATGCCTGAAATTTTAGTGGTGGAGGATGATCTTGCTCTGAGCACAGGGCTTTGCTTTGAGCTGGATGAGGGCGGCTGTCTGACGGTGGCCGCCTACAACTGCCAGAAGGCCCGGCGGCTTTTGAAGAGCACCCGTTTTGATCTGGTTCTTCTGGACGTGAATCTTCCGGATGGAAGCGGATTTGACCTTTGCCGGGAGATAAAGGAGAGCCGGCCGGGGCTGCCGGTGATTTTTTTGACTGCCAATGATTTGGAGCAGGATATTTTAAACGGATTTGACCTTGGAGCGGAGGATTACATTACCAAGCCTTTTCATGTCCAGATACTGAAACGCCGGGTGGATGTGGCTCTGCGCCGGGGGAGCGCAAAGGCGCAGGAGGACTGTTTTGACGATGGCTTTCTGCACCTTAATTTCCAGTCCCTCTCGGCAGTCCGAAAAGGGGAACGGCTGGCGGTCACTCCCAATGAATATAAGCTGCTGCGGATATTGAGAGCCAACGCGGGAAACATTGTGACCAGGCAGATTCTGCTGGAAAAGTTCTGGGACAGCGAGGGCAGCTTTATTGACGATCATACCCTTACCGTGACCATGAACTGCCTGCGGGCCAAGATAGAGGATTCAGAGCATTCCTATATCAAAACCGTCCGCGGGCTGGGATATATCTGGACGGGGGTGGGGGAATGAGAGCGCGGGTGTTAATGACGCTGCCGGCGCTTTTGCTGATCCTTTCAGGGGCGCTGGCAGGCTTTATACCCTCTGAGGGAACGGGGGCGCTTCTGACCGGAGCCGGCGTCCTTATTTTTCTGCTGTCCCATGCATGGAAGCTTCGGCAGGACCGGGAGCAGGCCGGGTTTGCCAATGAAATCTGCGACACAATAGACGCTCTCATGGAGGGACGAAAACCAGAGAATTATGAGCCTTATGAGGATTCCCGGCTTTCTAAGGTGCAGGGGAAGCTTGTAGCGTATTCTGACGCGGTACAGGAGGGAATAAGGCAGGTTGAAGAGCAGAGGCAGACCATTCAGGAGCTGGTCAGCGATATATCCCATCAGGTGAAGACGCCCATTGCGAATATCAGGATGTTTGCGGATATTGTGCAAGGGCACCGCCTGCCGCAGGAGAAACAGGATGAATTCCTTAAGACAATGACATCCCAGATTGATAAGCTGGACTTTTTGCTGCAGTCCCTGATCAAGATGTCCCGGCTGGAGACAGGGACATTTGCCCTGCATATGGAAAAGGGCAGCCTCTACAGTACCCTTGCAGAGGCTGTCAACGGTATATGGGCAAGGGCGGAACAGAAAAAGATCCGGATTTCATTGGAATGCGGGAGAAATATTGTGCTGTGACATGATGCCAAATGGACGGCGGAGGCGCTGGGGAATATTCTGGAGAACGCCGTAAAGTATACGCCGGAGGGCGGTGCGGTGAGAGTCAGTGTCATTCCCTGGCAATTTTATACCCGGATTGACATTGCGGACACAGGGATCGGCATTTCCGGGGAGCATTATCACGACGTGTTCCGGCGTTTCTACCGGGGCCGGGAAGCGGCAGGGGAAGAAGGCCTGGGCCTTGGACTGTATCTGGCCCGGGATATTATTATGCGCCAAAAGGGCTATATCACCGTGCAGTCAGAGGAGGGAGAGGGAACCACCTTTTCCGTATTTCTGCCTGACTGAAAAGGGGAGCTCTGTGATGCTGGCATAAAGGAGGAAGGAGTATGGATATTGTAACCATCTGCGGCCTGAAAAAATATTTCGGCGCAGGAAGACGTCTTGTGAAAGCCCTGGACGATTCATTCCCAGACAGAGCCTTTTTTGCCGGGCTCACAGATTTTCTGGAACTGAGTGACCGCCTGGACTGGTATCCCCGCATGCTCTCAGGCGGCCAGCAGAAGCGTGTGGCAATCGCCAGAGCCTTGATCACAAAGCCGGCGCTCATTCTGGCTGACGAGCCCACCGGCAGTCTGGATCTAAAGAACGGCCGGAATATAGCGGGTTTGCTCAGGAGAACGACGGACGTGTTTCATCAGACGCTGGTTATGGTCACACACAGCAGGGAGCTGGCTCAGATGGCAGACCGGGTGGTACGTCTTCGGGACGGGCGGCTTATATAAGGCGGGGGAGGGGAAGGTTACAAAAATGTACCTTTTTTGTAACCCGGTTGTGACACAGGCGCGGTAATATTTAGGCAGATCGGCTCCCTTTGGGGGAGGCATACGGTTTTTGTTTATTACAAGCTAAAAAGGAGGTAGCCCCTATGGGAGATATGCTGAAAACCCTTACCCGGCGCAGCTTTGCCGCGAATCGGCTGCGCAGCCTGATTACGGCGCTGGCCATCGCACTGGTGGCAATGCTCTTTACTTCTGTCACCACGATTGCCATGGGCAGCGCAGAATCCGTGAAGAGGATTATGCAGATACAGAAAATGAGCATATCAGACGGTGACTTCCGATATATGGACAAAGAGCAGTTTGAGGCTATGCGCCAGTCTGATTTGATCGAAAAAGCAGGTCTGAGAATGCCGGTTGGTTATCTGACCAATACCCTGCGGCACAATGTGGAATTTAATGTGCAGGATGAGATTCAATCGGAGCTCACCTTTTGTATGCCCACCGGCGGCCGGGTTCCGAAAAAGGCGGATGAGATCGTCGTCTCGGATAAAGCGCTGCAGGAGCTGGGAGCAGAGCCGGGAGACAGTCCAAAGATCTCCATTACGTTTACTGCCCATGGAAAGGAATATACCATTCCCATGAAAGTCTGCGGCTGGTATGAGGCAATCAATGAGCAGACCAGTGTGGCATGGGCCTGCACGGCGTTTCGGGATGCACACCCGGAAATCTTCCGGTATACCTTTCGGGAGGACGGCGAGATGGCCGGCACCTACTGGTCTGATATTATTGCCGCGGGCAGGGAGAATCTGAGAGAAAATATGTATGAGCTGGCCCGCAGCCTGGGCGGAGATCCGCAGAACATAGAGGCTCCAAACAGTCTGCCGGCGGTGGTGAACCAGCAGACCAATCCGGAGCTGAAGCTCTCGGAGCTGGGGATGGGAGCCCTGGTGGTTGTGCTTTTTGTTTTTTGCGGGTATCTGCTTATCTTTAATATCTTTGACATAGCAGTGATGCAGGAAATCCGCCGCTACGGGCTTTACCGTACCATCGGCATGAGCAGGAGGCAGGTAAAGAGTCTGATTAACGGCCAGGCTCTGCGTCTTTACTGTGCCGGAACCCCGGCTTTCACGTCTGGCCTGGTTTAACCTAGGCCGCAGTAAACGGCGCAGCGTATTTATTGTGCTGTCGCTTGCGCTGTGCATAGCTCTGCTCAACTGTGCCGGCACAGCGGCAGCAGCTCCGGTTTACAAAAACACCATAGAGGATGAAAATGTCACCTATGATTATGGGCACCTTTTGACCGGCCAGAGATATGTGATGGAGGAAGGCGGACTTACGGTTTTGATTGATGAGCAAACCAGGGCCCTTAGCCTGGGCAGCGACGGCCGTCCGATCTGCAATGTCTATGGTATGCAGGAGGAGGCCATTGCCCGGATGGATTTAAGAGAGGGGGAGACAGACCCTCATATTCTCTATGAAAAAATGGAAAAGGGGCAGGGAGTACTGGCAGGTGTGGAGGCAGACCGGAAGGACATGTCCATCAAAGAGATATTCGATCAGGTGGATGTGGGCGAGGTGATTACGGTTTATAAGGATGGGGAGCCGGTGATGGAGCTGCCGGTGCTGGCCAAGGCTGCAATCAACGGGGACGATTCTGAGATCGGATTTACCAACAACGGGAGCCATGTGGTGGGCGGCCAGGCCCTGAATCTGTATCTGCCCTCTAAGGTGTACTGCGCCCTTTACGACGAGCCTGTGATTTACAAATATTCCTTCAATGCAAAGGAGGGCTATGAGGACAGTATCCGGGCATTTCTGAACGATTACATGGAAAATGCAGATCCCGGCATCAATTATCTCTCTGCCCGTTCGGCCCGGGAAAGCGCCCAGCAGATGCAGAGAATGATCCGCTTTGTGGGAGGAATTGTGGGGCTGATTCTGGGCATTGCCGGGATTCTCAACCTTATTAACACCATGGTCAATACGATCCTTACCCGGCGTCGTGAGTTTGCCGCTATGCAGAGTGTGGGAATGACCCGGAGGCAGTTGACAGGGATGATGGTGCTGGAAGGCCTTTATTATGCCATTGGCGCCGGTTTGACGGGGCTGGTTCTGGCAACGGTTTTGAATCTGACGCTGGTCAGGGGGATCCTTGGCGGCATGTGGTATTGCACCTTCCGGTTCACACTGGCTCCGGCGCTGGCGGTTTCGGTTATCCTGCTGATTCTTTCCGCAGTGATACCTGCCTTGACACTGAAATTTTTCCACAGGGGAAGCGTTGTGGAGCAGCTCCGGGTAACGGAATGATGAGGGATAAGAAAAAGGAGAGGGCTATGGAAAGCATTTTAAAGACAGAGGGATTGAAAAAATATTATGGAAGCGGGGATGCTCTGAGATCGCCCAGATGGCGGACCGGATGATACGGATTGAAGACGGGCGGATTGTGGCATAAGCCGCATCCGCCCGTCTTCATGGAGTAACGCCCTGAGGCGTTTGTTTCTCAATTAATTGGGAATTATTCCGAAGCAAGGGTAAACTGATTTACCAGCTCCTTCAGTCCTGTGGATTCGATGGATAGCTGCTCACTGGCCGCTGCACCCTCCTGGGCCGTTGTGCTGTTGCTCTGGACTACCACTGAGATCTGATTAATCCCCTCGGAGACCTGCCAGACAGCCTCGGACTGTTCACTGGCGACCATAGCTATATCGTCGATGGAGTTTACCACGGACTGTATACTGCCCACCACATTTACCAGGATTTCGGCCGTGTGGTTTGCTATTTCTGAGCCCACCTGCACGGCGCCCGCAGAATGCTCGATGAGGGCGGAGGTGTCTTTCGCAGCGGCAGCGGACTTGCTGGCCAGATCACGCACCTCCTGGGCTACAACGGCAAATCCCTTGCCCGCGCTGCCTGCCCTGGCGGCCTCCACGGCGGCGTTTAAGGCCAGGATATTGGTCTGGAAAGCAATATCGTCTATGGTTTTGAGGATCTTTCCGATTTCATTGGAGCTGGTCTGGATCTGCTCCATGGCTTCCATGAGCTTTTGCATCTGCTGGTTACACTGGGCGACTTCTTCACCGGAATGGTGGGTTTGATCTCTGACCTCGATTGCATTTTCGGCTGTATTTTGGGCCTCTTTGGAAATCTCCGTGATCTGGGAGGCAAGCTGCTCTACAGCGCTGGCCTGTTCAATGGTTCCCTGGCTTAAGGTCTGGGCGCTTGAGGAGAGCATGGAGCTTGCGGAGGAAACCTGTTCTGCGGAATGGTTTACCTGCCCCATGATGGCGTTGAGCTGTACCTTCATGTGGCGCACACAGACAAGAATATCCTGAAAGCTGCCCACATAAACCTCCTCATGCTGGGTATCAATATCCAGATTCTGGTTTGCCAGGCTGGTGAGCAGGTAGTCGATGTCATTGATGATGGTGCGCAGTCCTTCTACCAGTGAAGCAGTGGACTTCACAAGCATGGCAGTTTCATCCCGGCCTTTCACCTTGGGCATGGGGGCATCCAGATCCCCTTCTACCAGAAGCTTCATCCGGTTGGCGCATGCCTTCATGGGCTTGCTGATACTGCCGGCCAGGACAAGGGCCACGATAACGGAAATCAGTGTGGAGACGATAATCACCCCTATGTTAATAGCGATTCCGATATAGGTGCTTGTGAGATAATTAAGCTGAGGCGCGCTTACCGCAATGCTCCAGCCGTCGGTGTCCTTTACAGGTGCATAGGCCAGGAACATGCCGCCCTCAGGGGTTTCATAGCTTCCGAAGCCGTTTTGGCCCTGGCGCATGGCCTCGTGGATTTTGGCCAGCTCCTTTAGGGAGGGGTCATTTTGGGCCTGGGCCTCAATATTCTGAACCGTAATGGTTTCAAGCGTTATATCGGCAATGGTATCGCCCGCTTTGTTGATCATATAGGCTCTGCTGTTTTCTCCGATCTGGATGGAGGATACGATGTCGTTTAGGAAGGTTTCGTGGGGAACATAGTATACAACCCCTACAATATCGGAACCGTAAATTCCCTCTGCATAGAGCGGCGCGGCCACCATGATGGACAAATTGCCGGTGACTTTGCTGATCAGAGGCTCCGACACATAGACATTGCCCTGCATGGCCTGCTGTACATACTCGCGGTCAGAATAGTCTTTGCCGTCAAAGATACTGATGCCGTCTGCACCGATGATATTTCCCCGCTGAAAATTATGCATGGCGGAGCGCTCGTCAATGATGGATTTCTTAACATCGACGGATACATTGGGATCCGTAAGCTGTGGAATACAGCCTGTATCCGCCGCGACATTTTTGTAAGCCATCAGTTCCTGTTCCACGCGTTCCGCAGCCAGAACGGCGGTTTCGCTCATCATGTAGTCCACGGTAGCTATGGTACTTTTGTAATTTGGAATAATACTGGAGAGACCCACGGCAATCAGCGCCGTCAAAACGGTCAGAATGAGACATACAGTTATTTTTGCACGAATGCTTTTCATCTTATCTTACCCCCTGATAGTTAGATATAGTAGATTGGCAGAAATACCCAGCCATCCATCAATATTTTATGAGTAAGATTTCTGATTGTCAATGGCACACCTGACCCAAGATTTTAATAAAAATAGTAGCAATTTATACAGTAAAGAGGAGACAGACCTGCAAAGCTTTGAAAGGAAACGGTTTGGGAGAAGAAGCTTCAGGCGTGCTCCGGTTTTTGTTCCAGCGGATTCCAGACTCCCCGCAGGTAGCAGATCAAAAACAATACGAACAAAAGCAGGTTGTGGGCGATCATACAGGCCCAGGCCGAAATCAGATTAAGGCCCAGAAGCTGAGTACACAAAAACGTACCCGCGATCCGCACCATCCACATGCCGATAATATTGTAGATAAAAGGAGTCTTTGTTCTGCCGACACCCATCATAAAGCCCTCGATAATAATGGAAAAACCGTAAAAGGGCTCGGAAACCGCAACCATGCGCAGTACCGTCGAGCCCAGCCCAATGACGGTGTCGTTGGCTGAAAAGATTCCCATCAGAGCAGGCGCGCTCAAAAATAGACAGGCGCCGGAGAAAATCATCAGAAGGATTTCCAGGGGAATAAACATGGAGGCCAGGCTTTTCATCCGCCTGCAATCGTTGGCGCCGTAAGCGTTTCCCGCCAGGGTGGCGGCTGCCGTCTGCATCCCAAAGCCGGGAATATAAAAGGCGGATTCCACGGTATTGGCAATGGTGTGTGCGGCGGTGGAGTCCTCCCCCAGGGAATTGATCATGGCGGCAAAAGCCACATACCCAAGGGAGGTGCCGAATCGCTGGAGCATGTTGGGAAGGGCAACCCTCATACAGGGACGCAGAATCTGCAGATCGGGAAGGAACCTTTCTCCCCGGGGAGAGATGCGGGGATGTCTCCACAGCACAAAGGTGATACAGATTCCGCCTGCGGTGAATGCGGAGGCGCTGGCGATGGCGGCTCCGATCACTCCAAGTCCTGCGCCCCAGAGTGTAAAATCCAGGGAAAGGAAGGAGATTTCCCGGACCGGATAGATGAGGAGAAAATTCAGCACCACATTGATCAGGTTGACAAAAACACCTATTTTCATAGGCGATTTGGTATCCCCTGCCGAGCGCAGTACGGTGCCGAAAATGATGCTGGCAGCCCGGGGCAGCATGGGCAGATACAAAATCAGGAAATACTTGGAGGACATGGCCCGGATGGCCGGCTCCACCTGCATCCACACAGGCACCAGACCGCTTAAAGAGGTGGTGACTATGGTAAAGAAAATGCCCAGAATAACCGTGATTAAAACGGCCTGTGAGACAGCCCGCCTGGCGGATTTTTGCTGATTTGCCCCCTGGGCCTTTGCTATGTAGGAGAGAAATCCCACGCCCACCGCGGAAATGGTGCTGCCGATGAGCCAGTTGACCGTTGCAGTGGAGCCTACTGCGGCCGTTGCCTGCGTTCCCAGGGTACCCACCATCGCCGTGTCGATATACTGGACAGCCGTCTGCATAAACTGCTCCAGCATGGTAGGCCATGCAAGAGCAAGGATGGTCATCAGCATGCTCTTGTCCGTCATTGAGCCAAAGGGCAGTCTGCGGTGCTCTCTGCCCATGGAAAGATCTGAGTTTGATAAAGGTGTATGCTTCATAAAATGTTCTGTCCGCGCTTTCTTTTGAATTACTTCCTATTATATCGTTATACCGATTTAACCGCAAGTATATTAAATGTAAACTAAATTATTTAAAAGGTTGACATTCGAGGGCTCATTTGGTAATTTAGAATACGGCGTATGATTACATGAGACCTGAGAAACGGAGGATAAAAATGAAGCAGAAGAGTAAAATTCAAAAAATGGCTATGTGCAGCTTGTTTACGGCGTTGACGGCAGTGGGAGCCTTTATCAGGATACCGGTTCCGGTGGTTCCTTTTACCCTGCAGTTCCTTTTTACCATGCTGGCAGGCCTTTTTCTGGGCGGAAAGCTGGGGGCGGTCAGCGTGGGGCTCTATGCGGTTTTAGGGCTTGCGGGGCTTCCCGTCTTTGCGGAGGGAGGGGGATTCTGGTATATTCTCAAACCCAGCTTCGGTTATATTATTGGATTTATCCTGGGAAGCTATGTGACCGGCAAAATGACGGAAAAATCGCAGGGCCTGACCTTTGGCAGAATCCTGGCAGCGAATTTTACAGGACTTGCTATTGTTTATGGAGTGGGTATGATATACTATTATGTAATCTGTAATTTTGTCATAAATACCCCCATCGGTGTGTGGCCCTTATTTTTGTACTGCTTTTTGCTGGCGGTTCCGGGGGACATTTGTCTGTGCTTTGTGGCGGCGGTTCTGGCAAAGCGCATCAAACCCGTGATCGGCAGAATGTAGAAGAGGAAGCCATAAGAAGGACGTTAAGGAGAGAAAAATATGAGCTTTGTGGATGAGATGAAGGACAAGGTTTTAAGAGGAGAGCAGATAGATCGTCAGGAGGCTCTGCAGCTTTGGGCATCGCCCCTTTCCCGGCTTCGGGAGGCGGCGGATGAAATACGAAGAAGGATGTGCGGCGACGGATTTGATCTGTGTACGATTGTCAACGGAAAATGCGGAAGATGCTCAGAGGACTGCAAATATTGTGCCCAGAGCGCCCATTATCAGACCGCCTGCGAGCAGACTTATCCCTTGCTGCCTGGGGAGAAATTGCTGGAGGGGGCAAAGCACAATGAACGGCAGGGGGTGCTGCGTTATTCCATAGTGACCTCAGGGAAGCGTCTTTCCGATCAGGAGATTGAGCAGGTGTGCGAAAGTATCAGGAGGATCAAAGAGGAAACCTCCATAGAGGTATGCGTTTCCTTCGGCCTGCTGGGGGAAGAGGAGTTTCGCAAAATCAGGGAGGCAGGCGCCTCGCGGGTACACTGCAATCTGGAATCCTCCGCAGGATATTTTCCGCAGATATGTACCACTCATTCCTATGAGGAAAAAATTCAGACCCTGAAGGCCGCCAAAAGAGCGGGGCTGTCCATCTGTTCCGGCGGTATTCTGGGACTTGGGGAAACCGTTGAGGATCGGATTGACATGGCGCTTACGGCCAGAGAGCTGGGCGTAAAGTCCTTTCCGGTGAATCTTTTAAATCCCATTCCCGGTACGCCCTACGAAAAAAGAAAGCCGCTGACCAATGAGGAGGCCTGCAGGTGTGTGGCCCTTTTCCGGTTTTTACTGCCAGACGCATCCATCCGCCTGGCAGGAGGAAGGGGGCTGGTCGGCGATAAGGGAAAGGCCTGCTTTCTGAGCGGAGCTAATGCGGCGATCTCAGGGGATATGCTGACCACCGCCGGTATTACGGTGGAGACGGATATGGAGCTCTTACATACATTGGGATTCGAGGTGAAGCGCTGTAATGGCTAAGAAGATTTTTATTACGGGAACAGGGACAGACGTAGGGAAAACCTTCGTTACAGGCCTGATTGTGAAAAAATTAAAAGAAAACGGCTTAAACGCCGCCTACTATAAGGCGGCGATGAGCGGTAACGAGCGCACGTCCCGCAAGGAGCTGGTCCCGGGGGATGCGCTTTATGTAAAGAAGCTCTCGGGGATCACCCAGCCCCTTGAGGAGATGTGCCCTTACGTCTATGAGAGAGCGGTATCCCCCCATCTTGCTTCCAGGACAGAGGGGAATCCGGTGGTCATGGAAGTGGTGAAAGCGGGATTCGAGGCAGTCTGCCGCAGGTATGATTTTGTCACCATGGAGGGAAGCGGCGGAATTTTGTGTCCGATCTGCTTTGATGAGAAGGAGATCTGGCTGGAGGATGTGATCAGGGAGCTGGGACTTTCCAGCCTGATTGTGGCGGACGCGGGGCTTGGAACCATCAACAGCGTGGTTCTCACCGCGGAGTATATGCGTCTGAAAAATCTTCCGGTAAAGGGGATTTTATTTAACCGTTTTCATCCCGGAAATGAGATGGAGGAGGACAATCTGCGGATGTGCGAGTACAGGACGGGATTGCCTGTACTGGCCTGTGTAGAGGACGGCGCAGGGGGACTCAATATGGAGATCGAAAGTCTGATTTCGTCATATGACTAGAGAGGGTTTGTGTCCGCGCGGATCCGCAGGCCCGAATCATAATATAAGCCGTGCAGAAATGAGGTAAAAAATGATCTGGTATCCATATCAGCAAATGAAAACAATGAAGGCTCCTTATAAGATCATAGATGCAGAGGGAGTCTGGCTAAAGACGCCGGAGCGGGAAATGATCGACTCGGTTTCCTCCTGGTGGAGCGTCATACACGGATATAAGCATCCGGTACTGACGAATGCAATTAAGTCCCAGGCCGACAATTTTGCCCATGTGATGCTGGGAGGGCTGACCCATGAGCCGGTACAAAGGCTCTCCGATAAGCTTCAGGAATTTTTGCCCGGGGATCTGGATTACAGCTTTTTTTCGGATTCCGGAAGCGTGGCGGTGGAGGTCGCCCTGAAAATGGCCCTGCAGTACTATGTAAACCAAGGCGACAGGAAACGGATTAAGGTGCTTTCCTTAACCCATGCCTATCACGGGGACACCTTCAAGACCATGGAGGTGGGAGATGATGAGGATTATCATTTTATCCTGGAGGCCTATGGCGAGAAGAAAAACGTGATCCATATCCCCACGGAAATTCCGGCCCTGGAGGAGGCCTTCGAGCGATACCATAAGGAGCTGAACTGCTTTATTGTAGAGCCTCTGCTGCAGGGGGCGGGAGGGATGCGCATGTATGATATTTCCTTTCTGATCCGGGCAAGGCAGCTTTGCGATCAATATGGGGTTCTGCTGATTTTTGACGAGGTCGCCACAGGGTTCGGGCGTACCGGAAACCGTTTTGTGGCGGATCTGGTGCTGCCGGACATCCTGGTCCTTGGAAAAGCCCTGACAGGCGGCTATATCGGTCATGCGGTTACGGTAGCAAATCATAAGGTGTATGAAGGCTTTTACGGTGACGATCCTGCCAGGGCTTTGATGCACGGCCCTACCTTTATGGGAAATGCCCTGGCCTGCAGTGTGGCGCTGAAATCCATAGAGATTTTTGAAAAGGAGGATTACATGGCCAAAATCCGCCGCATTGAGGCCGTCACAAGGCGGGAGCTGGAGGGTTTTAGCGCTCCCGGGGTAAAGGAAGTGCGGATCATGGGCGGATGCGTCTGCGTGGAGGTGAGGGATGCGGGTATTTTAAAAGGGTATCAGCAGTTTGCCTTTGAGCGCGGAGTTTTCAGCCGTCCCTTCTTAAACTGCATGTATGCCATGGTTCCCTACATTATATCTGAAGAAGAGCTGGTCAGCGTGCTCACTGCAATGAAGGCATGGTTTTCGGAGAGGGGCGCAGGACTTTGATTTCTCCGCAGCCTATTTTTGCGCCTGCGTTTCCCGATGGCTGTGAGGTGAAGTCATCGGGTTTTTCGTGTATGATTACTGCTTTTTCTGAAATTTCCGAAAGGGTAAATCTTTTGTCGTAAAAAACACTGTAAGCATATCCCTGGCTGCCAAGAAGCGGGGGCAGATCGCCGGCGTGGTTGGGATGCTCTGCACCTTTGGGGTTATAGTGCATTCCGGTGTGGTCAAAATCATCACTGCAATCCCCGGATTCATGTATGTGCATGGCATAGAAATTACTTGAGCCCGGAAGGCCGGCGTTTGGAAGACCAAAGATTTCCGCCTCTATCAGCACGCCGCCGTAAATGGTGCGGTAAAATTTGACCATGCCGCTTAGCCCGGGGTTCTGTGCATTTCCGTTTATCCATGCGGCGGCATCCGGGCTGTTTTGCGAAAGCAGCTCTGTGAAATCAATTCTGGGTGTAATTTGATTATTCAACGTAGGAAGACTCCTGTGAGGTTTGAGATTATTATATGTTGTTTGGATAAAGTGGTGTAGACACTCTTTTCCTGACCCGAATATATTGTAAGAAACTTGTAAGAAACATTCTGAGAATTTTGTAATAAAACAATGATAAGCTGATGACAGCTCAAGGAGGAAGCAGGAAAGGAAGGCCTGGAACATGGGAGAGTGTGTACTGGTAGTGGATGACGACAGGGAGATTGTGAGGGCAATCGGTATCTTACTGGAGGGAGAAGGATATGAGGTGCTAAAGGCCTATGACGGGCTGCAGGCGCTGGACATCCTTTCTGCCCATCCGGTGAGGCTGGTGCTGATTGATGTGATGATGCCAAGGCTTGACGGACTTTCTGCGCTGATGCGCATCAGGGAAAAGCAGAATATCCCCATCATTGTTTTGAGTGCAAAGAGCGAGGACAGCGACAAGGTGCTGGGATTGTCCATGGGGGCGGACGACTATGTGGCTAAGCCCTACAATCCGCAGGAGCTGGCGGCCCGGGTGAAGAGCCATCTGCGCAGATATACCAGTCTGGGAGACATCCACAGCAGCGACCGGGCCGATGAGATCGTAAACGGACGCCTCGTCTATAAGAGCGACGAGAGGGTGGTCTATGCGGACGGGGAGGCGGTCAGGCTTACTGCTACGGAGACAAAGATCGTGGATCTGTTCATGCGTAACCTGGGACGGGTATTCCCGGCGGAGGAGATTTACCGCCGTGTGTGGGGGGAGGAGGCCTTTGCATCGGAAAATACGGTCATGGTTCACATCCGCCGCATCCGCGAAAAGCTGGAGCTGAATCCGAAGGAGCCAGAATATATAAAGGTGGTGTGGGGCATTGGATACAAAATGGAAAAACAGGAAAAATGCAATTAGTTTTATCGTCTTTCTTTTGGGGGTGAGCCTGACGATGGGAAGTCTGGCAGGGATCCTCAGAGATAAGCCCGCAGAAGTGCGGCTCTGGCAGACAGAGAGGCTCTTTGAGGAAGATTACCAGCAGAATTACAGATTCCAGGATTATATCACGGGACGCTTCTGGAGCTTTCTGACCATGGCTGTGGGCGGCGATCTGGAACGGTCATGGAGCTATGACGGGGATGTATATTGGGATGGCTATTATTACAGCAGTTATGACGGCGGGCCATTGTCAGAGGGGGTATGGACTGACGACTGGCAGGCTTACCAGGACAATCTGGAGGCAATGAACGATACCTATGATGAAATGGCGGATACCTATGAAGGGATGGAGCAGGAGTGGGAAAGGATTCGGGAAGAGAATGCCCATAACGAGGCGGAGACTTACCGGCAAGGGATGGAGTCTTATCGGGAGGAGATGGAAGCCCTCCGGGAGGAGATCGAGACTTATCAAAATGAGATGGGAATTTCTCAGAGCTACAGAAGAAAAGAGCCCTCCGATGAGGAAAAAAAGAAAACCGCCCAGAAGTACCATGACAGGTTAAAGGGGGATAAGAATCTGCTTTATACCATTTCCTATGACGGAAAGACGCTGTACGCCAATTCCCAGCTTCTGACCCCGGACGGTAAAATGACTGCGCCCAAGGGCTACAATTTCCTCCTGTATTTTGACGGGGAAAAGGTCAGGATTGTGAAGGACGGAAAAGAGCTGGACGTTTATGGGGACGGCTATTACCGGGAAGAAAATTCATGGGAGGAGACAGGCGAAAGGGGGGACTGGTATGTTCCCGGCTACCTGAATATTCCGGTGGACGAGAGTATGAAGGGAGCCAGGGTATTCCTTGCCGCCGCTCAGGATCCGGTGCTGTATATGAAGGAAAACTATGGAAACGGCGGGGCTCTGCAGTATGATAATTCCCTGTACTGGATGAATTATAACTGTCAGGCGAACCGAAGGCTTTTGGAGAAGGAACTGGCCTGTTTTGCCGCGGGATTGCTTCTGCTGTTCCTTACGTTTTTGGGCAGAAAAGGCAGGAGGGAGGCGGAAGCAAGGATTGCCCTTTTCCAGGCCGGAATATGGGTGGAATGTAAGGCGCTTTTGTTTGCAGGGCTGGTGTGGTTTGTATTATTTATCATCAAATGGAGCAATCAGGACTACGGCTTGTGGCGGGAATTGACTGAGGCCTATTATTATGATTACGGTTCAGAGGGCCTGCTGATGTATGGCGGTGAGGTTCTGGGACACACACACCCTTTTGCCTGGATTCTGCTGTTCTGGGGAATCTGGTTGATCTGGAATGACTTAAGGCACAACAAAAAGGTGTGGAAGTGCAGCCTTGCAGGAAAGCTTTACCGGACATTTTCGGCAAAAAGCATAAGCTGGCCGCTGGCTAAGAAGATGGCCTGCCGAAACCGGG
>CAJTVL010000018.1 GCA_910579425.1 uncultured Lachnospiraceae bacterium
TTCGAGAGCAGAACATTTGTTCTGCGTTGTGGGAAGTTTTCCTTTCAGAACTGGAGGAGAGAGAAAGCATTTGACAAAAGAAGCTGCATTTTATATACTACCTGTAGTCTTTTGTTTGGTGCGGCAGTGAATTAGCACTTTAAACCTTGAAAGTGAGAGAGCAATGAACCGACAACTATTACATACACCGGAAGGCGTAAGGGACATTTACGGCAGGGAATATGCCAGGAAGCTTCATGTGGAGAAAACCATACACCGGACCCTGAATCTGTATGGGTATCAGGACATCCAGACTCCCACCTTTGAATTTTTTGACGTTTTCTCCCGGGAAATCGGAACGACTCCTTCCAGAGAGCTGTACAAGTTTTTTGACAAGGAGGGAAATACCCTGGTACTGAGGCCGGATTTTACCCCCTCCATGGCCAGGTGCGCCGCCAAATACTATATGGATGAGGATATTCCCATCCGCTTCTGCTATGCGGGAAACACCTTCACAAACACAAGCAGCCTTCAGGGAAAGCTGAAAGAGGTCACTCAGATGGGAGCGGAGCTGATGGGTGATGACAGCCCCCAGGCGGACGGGGAAATGATTGCCATGGTGGTGGAAGCCCTTCTTGCCGCAGGACTGAAAGATTTCCAGGTCAGCGTCGGGCAGATGGAGTATTTTAAGGGAATCTGCGCCCAGGCGGGCCTGGACGAGGAGACGGAAAGCCGGCTGCGGGAGTTGATTTCCGGCAAAAGCCTGTTCGGCGCACAGGAGCTTCTTACGGAAAAGGGGATTTCCGCCTCCTGCGCCGAAATGCTTTTGAAGGTGAGCGAGCATTTTGGCTGCGTTCAGATTTTGGATGAGGCAAAAGCCTTAGCGGGAAACGAGCGGTCCCTTTCAGCCATCCGCCGCCTTGAAGAGCTTTATCATGTGCTCTGCGAGTACGGGGTGGAACGCTATGTTTCCTTTGACCTTGGGATGCTGAGCAAATATCATTATTATACCGGAGTGATCTTTAAGGTTTACACCTACGGCGCAGGGGAGCCCATTGTGAAAGGCGGGCGGTATGACCGGCTTCTGGGCCACTTTGGGAAAGAGGCTCCCGCCATCGGCTTTGCCGTTGTGGTTGACGATCTGCTGGCGGCCTTAGAGCGGCAAAAGGCGGAGCCCGAAATAAAGGAGAACATCATCCGTCTTTCCTACAACTCCTCCAATTATGAAAAGGTCCTCTCGCAGGCAAAAAGACTTCGGAAAAACGGACAGAAAACCGTGCTGCTTCCGGAAAAGAAATGAGGGATAAAATGTGTGAAGAAAGATATTTGACCCTGGCTCTTACCAAAGGCCGTCTGGCAGAACAGACTCTTGGGCTTTTTGAGAAAATCGGGATTACCTGCGAGGAGATGAAGGATAAGCATTCCCGCAAACTGATCTTTGTCAGTAAGGAACACAAAATGAAGTTCTTTCTGGCCAAAGGCGGCGATGTGCCCACCTACGTGGAATATGGGGCCGCCGACATCGGCGTGGTCGGGAAGGATACGATTTTAGAGGAAAACCGGAGAGTTTACGAGGTGTTAGACCTTGGCTTTGGGAAATGCCGTATGTGCGTCTGCGGCCCGAAAAGCGCCGCCGAGCTTTTGCTGCATCATGAAAGAATCCGTGTGGCCAGCAAATACCCTGTAATTGCCAGAGATTATTTTTACAACAAAAAGCATCAGACCGTGGACATCATCAAGTTAAACGGCTCCGTGGAGCTTGGGCCCATTGTGGGGCTCTCCGATGTGATCGTGGATATTGTGGAGACCGGCTCCACCCTGAAGGAAAACGGCCTGCAGGTGCTGGAGGAAATCTGCCCCCTGTCGGCCAGGATGATCGTCAATCAAGTCAGTATGCAGATGGAAACGGAGCGGATCCGGATGCTGATCTCTCAAATAAAAAACCTGCTGAGTGAGAAAGGAGCGCCTACATGCGAATCATAGAATTAAACGAACGGAACAAAACCAATCTGCTGGAAAGTCTGTTAAAGAGAAGTCCGAACAGCTACGGCGAATATGAGGAAACCGTAAACGAAATGATCCGTCAGGTGAGAGCGCGAGGCGATGAAGCCTTATTTGAATATACTCAAAAATTTGACGGATGCAGGCTGACTGCCGAGACCGTCAAGGTCTCGCAGGAGGAAATCCGGCAGGCCTACCGGGAGGTAAGCCCTGAATTTTTGGAGGTCATGAAAAAATCCGCCGCCAACATTACCCGCTTTCATGAAAAGCAGCTTCACAACAGTTGGTTCCTTCCTGAGGAAAACGGCACGATTCTGGGGCAGAAGATCACTCCCATTGCCGTTTCCGGCGTCTATGTGCCGGGAGGGAAGGCGCCCTATCCCTCCAGCGTTCTCATGAATGTGCTGCCCGCCAGGGTGGCCGGGGTTCCACGGATTATTATGACCACCCCTCCGGGACCGGACGGAAAAGTAAACCCGAATATCCTGGCCGCCGCGGATATTGCCGGCGTGAACGAGATCTACAAGGCAGGGGGCGCTCAGGCCATTGCCGCCATGGCCTTTGGCACCGAGAGCATCCCGAAGGTGGACAAAATCACAGGGCCGGGCAATATCTTTGTCGCCCTTGCCAAAAAAGCCTGCTTTGGCTATGTGAGCATTGACTCCATTGCCGGCCCAAGCGAAATTCTGGTTCTTGCAGACGAAAGCGCCACCCCCGGATATGTGGCTGCCGACCTGCTCTCTCAGGCGGAGCATGACGAGATGGCAAGCGCTATTTTAATCACCACAAGCAAAGACCTTGCGGACAGGGTATCTGAAGAGGTAACAGCCCTCACGGGCCGCCTTTCACGGAAGGAGATTATTGAAAAATCCCTTGAAAATTACGGGTATATCCTGATTGCCAGGGATATGGACGAGGCCCTGTGCGCGGTCAATGAGATTGCCTCCGAGCACCTGGAAATCCTCACCCAAAATCCCTTTGAGATCATGACTAAGGTAAAAAATGCCGGGGCCATCTTTTTGGGGGAATATTCCTCCGAGCCTTTGGGCGACTATTTTGCAGGGCCCAACCATATTTTACCCACCAACGGCACGGCGCGGTTCTTCTCTCCCCTGAATGTGGATGATTTTCTCAAGAAAACAAGTATCATCTCTTATTCGAGGGAGGCCCTGTCAAAGGTACATAAGCAGATCGAGATGTTTGCCGAAAAGGAGGGCCTCACCGCCCACGCCAATTCCATCAGGGTCAGATTTGAACAATAAGGGGGCAGAACAGATGCAGCGGACCATTGAGCTTACGCGCAAAACAAAGGAAACGGAAATTAAAATATCCCTGAACCTGGACGGAAAGGGAGAGAGCAGGGTTGGCACCGGGATCGGTTTTTTTGACCATATGCTGGAGGGGTTTTCCAGGCACGGTTTTTTTGACCTTGCCCTGGAAATAAAGGGAGATCTTGAGGTGGACGGCCACCACAGTGTGGAAGATGCCGGAATCGTGCTGGGTCAGGCCATCAGGGAGGCTCTGGGAGATAAAAAGGGAATCTGCCGTTACGGCTCCTGTATCCTGCCCATGGACGATGCCCTGGCCCTGTGCGCCGTGGATTTGTGCGGCCGGCCCTTTTTTGACTTTGACTGTACTTTTACTGCACAGAGAGTGGGCGCTCTGGATACCGAGCTGGTGAGAGAGTTTTTTTATGCGGTTTCCTACAGCGCCGGAATGAACCTGCATATCAAAATGCTCTCCGGAGTCAACAGCCATCATATGATTGAGGCTGTTTTTAAAGCCTTTGCAAGAGCATTGGACCAGGCGGTCAGAAAAGATGCGCGGATCACAGATGTTCTCAGTACCAAGGGAAGCCTGTAAACGGGCTGAGGGCTTTCCTTGGCCTTCGCATACAAAAGGGGACTTCCCTCATATACTCAAGAAGGAAAGAATAACAGTATGAGCGATTACAAACAATTTATACCATGTATTTATCTTTTGGAAGGAAAAGCCGTGGCCGGATTTAAAGATCCTGCCGTAGTCAGCGACGACCCTGCCGGGCTTGCCAGGTTTTACGGCGAGAACAATGCGGATGAGCTGATTGTGTTTGATTTATCCGACGACGATCCGTCCCATGAGGCCGCTCTCGATACCCTGAAGCTGATCTGCAGCGAGGCCCAGATCCCCGTGATCGGCGCCGGGAACATCCGCCGGATGGAGGATGTGAAAAAACTTCTCTACGCCGGCTGCAAGAGGGCTGCCCTGAATTACTCCAAAGAAAGCAATATTTCCCTTACCCGGGAGGTTTCCTTAAAATTCGGCAAAGACAAAATCTTAGCCTGTGTGGAAAATGCGGCGCAAATCACAGCCAATGAGGCTCTTTTGACAGAGTATACGGATCAGCTCATCCTGATCAGCGAAAAGGATATTCGTCAGAGCATTGCCCTGGCCAAAGAGCCTTTGATCGTCACCCTCCCCGAGGTATCTCTTGACAAGATCATCGAGCTTTTGTCTCTGGAGCGGATTTGCGGCATTACGGGTCCAGCCATCAATGCCAATGCGAGAGAACTCAATTCCATCAAGGATTTATGCCAGGGCAACCATATCCCGGTCCACACCTTTACCCCGGCGATTCCCTGGGAGGAGCTTAAGACAGGGCCTGACGGCCTCATCCCGGTGGTGGTTCAGGACTATAAGACCCGGGAAGTTCTGATGGTAGCCTATATGAATAAAGACGCCTATCTCCACACCCTGAAAAGCGGCCGCATGACCTATTACAGCAGAAGCCGCAGAGAGCAGTGGATCAAGGGGCAGACCAGCGGACATTTCCAGTATGTGAAGGAGCTTGTCGCCGACTGCGATAAGGATACCATCTTAGCCCGGGTTTCCCAGGTGGGAAACGCCTGCCATACCGGCAATTACAGTTGCTTTTTTAATGAGATCATGCGAAGGGAATGGGAGGAGGAGACCAATCCACTTACGGTATTTGAGTCTGTCCTTAACGTGATCAGGGACAGGAAGGTCCATCCCAAGGAAGGCTCCTACACCAACTATCTTTTTGACAAGGGCGTGGATAAGATTCTGAAAAAGCTGGGGGAGGAGGCCACGGAAATTGTGATTGCCGCCAAAAACCCCAATGCCAATGAGATCAAATATGAAATCGCCGATTTTCTCTACCACATGATGGTGCTGATGGTGGAAAAAGGGGTCAGTTGGGAGGAAATCACTCAGGAGCTTGCCAACCGGTAGCATAAACCGGATGGGACTTGCATAACTTGAAGAAAGAATGTTTGGATATGGATGTATTATGGCAAAGGTATCCGCAGACAGAAAGCTGGAGCTGGTAAGGACCCTCCGGATGCAGAATCACTACAACAGACAGCTTTTCCGGACAAGGGAAGGCATTTTATATTCCCAGCCGGATCCGCGGTATGGGGAGCTTTACGGTTTGGAGGGGGAGACAGGAGCTCTTCCTGCAGAAAAGGAAAAACCCATTGCGGGAAGCTTTCGGATCCGGTTCGTGATCGCTATGGCTTTACTCCTTTTCTTTATTTTGTGTGATTTGAATCATTTAAGCTATGGAGGGGAAACTACCGACAGTATTTACGGGCGAATGATCAAAAGCCCCGACTTTTCCCGGCTTTTGGAATTTGACAAAGAAGATAACTGACAATAAAGGACGCAAACTATGAGAAAACTGGCTTTAAAAGATGAAATCCTGCTTCAGGTGGAAAAGCCTGCCCGCTATATCGGAGGCGAGGTCAATGCGGTGATGAAGGATAAAAGCAGGGTGGACGTGCGGTTTGCCATGTGCTTTCCGGACGTATATGAGATCGGTATGTCCCATCTGGGAATTCAGATCATTTATGACATGCTCAATCAATTTGAAGATGTGTGGTGTGAAAGGGTATATTCCCCCTGGGTGGATTTGGATCAAATCATGCGGCGGGAGAGGATACCCTTGTTTGCCCTGGAATCCCAGGAACCCATAAAAGACTTTGATTTTCTGGGCATCACCATTCAGTATGAAATGTGCTATACCAACATCCTGCAGATCCTGGAGCTTTCCGGAATCCCCCTTCTTTCTGTCGACCGCGGCAGGGAGCATCCCATTGTCATAGGAGGAGGCCCCTGCACCTACAATCCGGAGCCCTTTTGTGACTTTTTTGACCTGATCTATGTGGGGGAAGCGGAAACCAGGTATCGCAGTCTGCTCGACTTATATAAGAAATACAGGGCCGAAGGGTGGGAGCGCAGAAGGTTTCTCAAAGAGGCGGCGGGGATTCCGGGGATATACGTGCCGTCTCTATACCGGGTTACCTATCATTCCGACGGCAGGATCAAAGATAGAATCCCTTTGGAGGAGGGAATTCCCTCTACCGTTGAAAAAGAATTGGTGAAAGATTTAAGCCACACCTATTATCCCTTAAAGCCGGTGGTTCCCTTTCTGCAGATCACCCAGGACAGAGTCGTGCTGGAAATCCAGCGGGGATGTATCAGGGGCTGCCGTTTCTGTCAGGCAGGAGTCCTCTATCGTCCCGTGAGAGAGCGGGAGGTGGAGGTGTTAAAGCGCTACGCCGTGGAAATGCTCCATAATACCGGACATGAAGAAATTTCCTTAAGCTCTTTAAGCTCCAGCGATTATTCCGACCTGCCAAAGCTGCTTTCCTTTTTGATTGAAAGCTGCGCCCAAAACAAGATTAATATCTCCCTGCCTTCCCTGCGGATAGACGCCTTTTCCCTTGATGTGATGAACAAGGTTCAGGATGTGAAGAAGAGCAGCCTGACCTTTGCGCCGGAAGCGGGAAGCCAGCGGATGAGAGACATTATCAACAAGGGCCTGACCGAAGAGGTGATTCTGGAGGGAGCCCGCCTGGCCTTTGAGGGGGGCTGGACGAGAGTAAAGCTTTATTTTATGCTGGGGCTTCCCATGGAGACCAAGGAGGATATTCAGGAAATCGCCCATCTCTGCAATAAGATAGCCGCCCTCTATTATGAGACGGTTCCGAAGGAAAAGCGCTCCGGACGGGTTCAGATCGTGGCAAGCACCTCCTTCTTTATCCCCAAGCCCTTTACCCCCTTTCAGTGGGCCCCTCAGTGTACAAAGGAGGAATTTCTGGAAAAAGCATACCTGACCAGAACCTCCATCGCCGGGGAGCTGAACCAGAAAAGCATCAAATACAACTGGCATGAGGCGGACGCGAGCGTGCTGGAGGGCATCATGGCAAGAGGGGACAGAAGGTTAAACCGGGTCATCCTCCGTGCCTATGAAAAAGGGTGTCTGTATGATGCCTGGAGCGAATATTACAAGAATGACAAGTGGCTTGCGGCCTTTGAGGAATGCGGGATTGATCCTGATTTTTATACCACGCGAAAGCGGGCGGACGATGAAATCTTCCCCTGGGATTTTCTGGACTGCGGTGTGAGCAGGGAGTTTTTGCTCAGGGAATGGCACAAGGCCCAAAAGGAAGAAATCACGCCAAACTGCCGGATGCAGTGCGGCGGCTGCGGGGCTGCCCGTTTTGGCTGCGGCGTGTGTACGGAGAAAACCGTAAATCAGGGAGGTGAAAGACTATGAAGGTAAGGATCCGTTTTGCCAAGTACGGCGCGCTTAAGTTTATCGGCCATCTGGATGTGATGCGTTATTTCCAGAAGGCTATCCGGCGCGCCGATCTTCCGATTGCTTACTCCGAGGGCTTTAGCCCTCATCAGATTATGTCCTTTGCCGCCCCCTTATCCGTAGGCCATACCAGTGAAGGGGAGTACCTGGATATTGAAGTAACCTCTCAGATCACTGCATTTTCCGGGGACAAAGAAATCCTGAAGGAAAAGCTGCAGGCTGTGATGGTGGAGGGTATTTCCATTCTGGATGTGCAGTTTCTTCCTCCCGGGGAGAAAAACGCAATGGCAAGTGTGGCCGCGGCAGCCTATCTGGTTTCCTTCCGGCAGGGCCTCTCTCTTCCCCACGGCTGGCAGAAGGCTCTGGCCGCTTTTTATGAGAGGGATGAAATCCCCGTAACCAAGAAAACCAAAAAAGGCGAAAAGCAAATCAATTTGAAGGAGAGCATCTACCGGATGGAAGTGGAAGAAAATGCTTTTGGCACTTCCTTTAAAGACAGTGTCTTTGCAGACCGGGAGGATGTTCTTAAGGACGGGGTTTCCATGGTTCTCAACGCCGGCAGTGGTGAAAACATAAAGCCTGCCTTTGTTCTGGACTGTTTTTTTCATACTTCAGGCTATGAGCTTCCGGCCTTTGCCCTTAAGGTTCACAGGCTGGAAACCTACAAGAGGATCGGAGATGAAGGGGAGCTGGTACCGCTGATATGGGAAAAATAATCATAATTGAGCGCGGCAATGTGCTTGTACTGTTTTTGATGGACGCCCAGGGCCATCCTCAGATGATTCAGGTTTCTTTCTGGCCGGGGGCAGAGGAAATGCTGGGCAGTATTTACTTAGGACGTGTGGAGGAGATCGTCCCCGGCATCCAGGCGGCCTTTGTGTCCATTGCGCCAAAGGAAAAGGTGTTTCTTCCCCTGGGAGAGTGCGCTCATCCCCTGCTTGCCAACCGGGACTATGACGGACGTCTTAAGCAGGGCGACGAGATCGTGATCCAGATCACCAGCAAAGCGGTGAAAACCAAGCTTCCCGGCGCCACTGCCAGACTCTCTCTGCCGGGAGCCTACTGCGTCTGCCGTATGGACAGCCCCAAAACCAGCTATTCGGGGAAGCTGGGGCAGGAGACCGTAAACGAAATAAAAATGGCCCTTTCCGAATCCGAAATCCCGGGCCGCAAAGATTATGGGTTTATCATCCGCACAAACGCAAGGACGCTGACGGATAAAGAGCCTTTATTTTCCGAAATGGCAAAATTCACAGCCATTTTTAACGACATAAAGCAGAAGTACAAGACACGTACCTGCCATAGCTGTCTCTACCGTTCGGAACCGGAACTGGTCAGGGTATTAAAGGGAATCCCCATGGAGGAATATGACGATATTGTGACCGACCAGGAACAGATCTGTCAGTTGATCGCTCCCTTTCTGACCACTCCCGTCCGGTATTATCAGGATCAGACCTTATCCCTTACGGCTCTATATTCTCTCAACACCCATCTGTCCAGGGCGCTGGAAAAAAGAGTGTGGCTTCAAAGCGGAGGCTATCTGGTGATCGAGCCCACGGAGGCCATGACCGTGATCGACGTAAATTCCGGAAAGGCCAGCGGCGACAAGCGCATTTCCAAAAGAAATCTTTACCTTCAGATTAATTTGGAAGCCGCCCGGGAAATTGCCAGACAGCTCCGCCTGCGAAACTGCTGCGGCATGATCATGGTAGATTTTATCAATATGGACAGCGAAGAAGATGAAAAAATACTGATGAAGGCGCTGGACGAATACCTGCGCAGAGACCAGGTGGAAACCCGGCTTGTGGATATGACCGGCCTTGGGATTGTGGAGATCACGCGCAAAAAAATAAACCGTCCCCTTTCGGACTTTTTCTCTTCAAATATTAAATAAATTTAAGGAATTTAAGAAATTCCATAAGAAATTATAAAAAAATATTGATAAATACTTCATAATGGTGCTATAATGGCTTAATGCATTTGCATAGACAATCGCCTTTATGAAAGGATTCTGTATTTTTATGCAGTATACAAGAGAAACGGCAATCCGCCGGCTCTTAGAGAGCTATCGGGCATATTTCGATATAACATTGTTCAATGAGGAACCGCCTTACCTCACAGCAATCTGTGAGTTTTTTGAACATTCCGAAAAATACGTTCTTTCCAGACAGGCGAACCTGTGGGCGGCTAACTGCGAAGAATTTGTATATTTATTCAGTGTAAAAGAGCTTACCAAAGAAATATTCGAGAAATGCCGGGACTATGCCCACGAGGACGGACTGAAAAGAGCCCACATAGGCCCCGGTCATATGTATACTTATATCACTCCCATTTTTGTCTGCGACACCTGTCAGAATGAGGCAAAAGCGGCGGTCAGGAAATGCCGCATTTACAAAAGTTTTCGACTTTCCCTGCACGGATGGATGGACTTCCACACTGCGGCTTTGGAGGTAAAAGACAATCAGATTACCACCAACCGAAGCGGAAGATGTGTGGCGAAGGTTTTGAAAAATGTTTTATTCAACTCTAAAAAGAAAAGGAGACGATTTTTATGAACACATTAGTATTGGTTATCATTTCGATTGCCATTCTGGTATGTGGTTATATCTTCTACGGAAGATGGCTCTGCAAACAGTGGGGCGTGGGTGAAACCAAAGAGCAGACACCTGCACATACCATGTCGGACGGCGTCGACTATGTTCCGGCCAAGGCCCCTGTACTTATGGGACATCATTTTTCTTCCATCGCCGGAGCCGGCCCCATCACAGGCCCTATTAACGCCGCTTTGTTCGGCTGGGTGCCTGTAGTGCTCTGGATTCTGGTGGGCGGTATCTTCTTCGGCGGCGTACATGACTTTGGCGCATTATTTGCATCCCTGCGCCACAAAGGACAGTCCATCGGCGAGGTAATCTCCGCAAATATGAGCAAAAGGGCAAAGAGACTGTTCCTCATTTTCGCTTATCTGACCCTGCTTTTGGTGGTGGCTGCTTTTGCTTCCATCGTTGCCTCTACCTTTGGGGCCAAGTTTGACGAGGCAGGAGTGTTAGACAAGGCGGCAAGCGCATCCAACGCCTCCGTTGCAATGGTATCTCTGTTATTTATCCTGATTGCCATTGTATTCGGGTTTGCAGTGTACCGCAGGAACATGTCCATGGCGATTTCCACGATTTTAGGGATTGTGGCTATCGTGATCATTATGGCCGTCGGCATGAATTTCCATCCCCTTTACCTTTCCACAAACACCTGGATGATTATTGTGGGTATTTATATTGCCATTGCATCCGTAGCTCCCGTCTGGATTCTGCTCCAGCCCAGAGATTATTTAAGTTCTTTCCTGCTTTATGCAATGCTTGCAATTGCGTTTATCGGTGTGATAGGCGCTCATCCCAATATTGATCCCGAACTGTTTCCCGCTTTTACAGGCTTTGCCGTAGACAACGGCAACGGCGTGCAGTATATGTTCCCGATCCTGTTTACGACAGTGGCATGTGGCGCTATTTCCGGTTTCCATTCACTGGTTTCTTCCGGCACCACCTCCAAACAGCTTGATAAGGAATCGGATGCAAAGCCCATCGCTTACGGCGGCATGCTTCTTGAATGTGTGCTGGCGGTTCTCACCGTATGCGCTATCGCTTATGCAAGGCAGACCGGCCACACGGCAGGGGCGACAGACATTTTTGCAGGCGGTATCGCGGCAATGGTTGCGGCAATTCCGGGACTTGCAGGGCTTGAAAATATTCTTTACACCCTGCTTATCCTTACATACTCCGCTTTCTGCTTAACCTCCCTGGATACGGCAACACGTCTTGCCCGTTTCATGTTCCAGGAGTTCTGGCTTGAGCCGGGACAGACGGTTGCAGATGTAAAGGAGGGTTACAAAAAGCTTCTGGTGAATCCTTATTTTGCAACGGCCATCACGGTAGTCATCGGTATCGTACTGGGTATGACGGGCTATGCAAAGATTTGGGGGCTGTTTGGTTCGGCCAACCAGTTACTTGCCGGTCTGGGCCTTCTGGCAGTTGCCACATGGCTCGGAAATATCGGAAGGAACAACAAGATGTTCTTATTCCCTATGGCGTTTATGATGGTAGTAACCATCGCTTCCCTGATTATCACGGTGAAGAATCAGGTGGGCATCATTTCCGCCGGCGGCGCAGACTGGGGGCCTTATGCACAGACCATCCTGGCTGTATTACTGATCATTCTTGCAATCCTTCTCGTAATCGAAGGCGTCCAGACTCTGTTTGGAAAGAAAAAGACGGCATGATACTGTTAAGATAAGTACAACGGGGTACTGCTTTCATGGGAGCAGTGCCCCTTTTGATAGATGCAGAAAGGTTTCAGACTATGGAGAACGAAAAAATCAGTGACAAAAGGCTGGATTACAGCATAAAAGAAAGGCTTGAAAGCCTGCCGGGACTGGTCAGTTTCTTTTATCAGAACTTGGAGACGGGGGAGACGATTTCCCTCCGCCCCAGGCAAAGGCTCATGGCTGCCAGTGTGATTAAGCTCTATGTCATGGCGGAGGCCTTCCGAAGGATAGAAGCAGGAGAGCTTAACCCTGACCTGCTCATAGCGGCCCAAAGGAAAGACTGCGCTCCCTCCTGCGGGGCAATCACCTATCTTCATGAAGGACTTGAAGTGACGGTCATGGATCTGATTACCCTGATGATTATTTTCAGTGATAACACGGCAACCAACATCCTGATTGACCTGATGGGAATGGAAAAGATAAACGAAGGAATCCGCAGCCTCGGTTTTCAGGATGTCCATCTTCGCAGAAAAATGTTTGACCTTGAAAAATCCCGTCTTGGAATCCAGAATATAATCACGGCGGAGGAAACCGGAGGTTTCTTTCAAAAGCTCTATGAGGGGACTCTGGTCAGTCAGAAGGCCAGTGAACAAATGCTGACGATTCTGAAATGTCAGCAGCTTAACGGCAAAATCCCCTTTTATCTGAAAGCCCTTGAGAAAGAACCCGAAATTGCCCATAAGACCGGCGAGGATACGGGAATCACCCATGATGTGGGGATCGTTTTTGGCAGGGAGCCTTTCATTGTATGCTTCTGCGGAAATGAAACCGACACTCCCAGGTTTGAGAGGATCATGGCCGAAATCTCTCTGGAGCTTTTTCAAAGAGCAGAGAAAGGAGCGGCAGAATGAAAATTGTCAGCATTGAAACCGGAGAAGTGAATATTCCTCTTTGCACTCCCTTTAAGACTTCTCTGCGCACGGTGGAGAGTGTGAACGATATTGTGGTCCGTATCCTCACGGACCAGGGCGCGGTGGGGTACGGGGAAGCTCCCCCTACCGCAGTGATTACAGGGGACACCAAAGGATCCGTGCTCTGCGCTGTCAGGGATTTTATTGCTCCTTCCCTGATCGGAATGGAAATTGAAAACCTGGACGGGATCATGAAAAAGCTAAACGGCTGTATCCTGAAAAACACCTCGGCCAAGGCGGCTGTGGACATGGCAGTCTATGATCTCTTTGCCCAAAGCTGCCAAAAGCCTCTCTATCGACTGCTGGGCGGGAACCGTTCCCAGATAGAAACAGACCTGACCATCAGCGTCAATGAAATCCCGGAGATGGTTTCCGACAGCTTAAAGGCCGTAGCGGACGGGTTTCGGATTCTGAAAATCAAGGCGGGGAAAGAAGCCGCAAAGGATATTGACCGAATCCGGGAAATCCGCCGGGCGGTGGGAGAGAAGATCAAACTGCGGATCGATGCCAACCAGGGCTGGACGCCAAAGGAGGCGGTGAGAATCATTACGGCTTTAGAGGATATGGGGATTGAAATGGATCTGGTGGAACAGCCGGTAAAGGCCCATGATTTTGAGGGAATGAAGTTTGTCACTGCCAGCGTAAGCACCCCAATCCTTGCCGATGAAAGCGTATTTTCCTGCCAGGATGCCATCCGGCTGATTACGGAGCGGGGCGCCGATCTGATCAATATCAAGCTTATGAAGACCGGCGGAATTTACAATGCCCTGAAAATCTGCGCCATTGCGGAAGAATACGGTGTGGAGTGTATGATCGGCTGTATGCTGGAGAGCAAGATTGCAGTCAGCGCCGCCGCCCATCTGGCCGCCGCAAAAGGGATTATTACCAGAGCGGATCTGGACGGCCCATCCCTCTGCAGAGAAGACCCCTACGAGGGAGGCCCTGTCTTTGAAGGAAGCCGGATTACCATGAACGAAAGCGGGGGGCTTGGAATCACAAAGGTTCCCGGATTTGTACCCGGATTCTGAGCCGGGTATTATCTATCACTAAGCTGTTACTCCCGAAAGGGTTTGACAAATAAAATAAAATGGAGGAGAATGTATGAAAAAGAAAAAACTTATGGCCCTGTTTTTGTGTTTATCCATGGCCCTTTCCACAGCGCTCACAGGCTGCGGCGGCTCGGATAGCAATCAGAATACGGGAAGCCAGACAAACGGGGAAGCGCAGAGCGACACAGGAAGCCAGACAGACGCAGGCGATCAGGCAAACGCGGCCGAAAACACCGGCAGCGCCGTTTACACAAGGCTTTATTCCAGCGAATCTTCTACGCTGAACTATCTGGTAACTTCCACCATCGAGGAACAGCGGGTAGGCGCCAACTGTATTGACACACTGGTGGAGTATGACAGCGACGGCCAGTTAAAGGAAGGCCTCGCCACCGAGTGGAACTATGATGAAGGGCAGATGACCTGGACTTTTACCCTAAGGGAGGCCAAGTGGGTAGACAATACCGGCGCTGAGGTGGCCGATGTGACCGCTCAGGATTTTGTGGACGCCTTAAAGTATGAGCTGACCCCGGAATATGAAAGCGCCAACGCCCAGAATCTCTTCGGGATCATTGCAGGCGCCCAGGAGTATTATAACGGGCAGGTGTACAACGGCGGAGCCGATGAGGACGGGGTAACCTGGCCTGCCATTGATTTTTCGGAAGTCGGCGTAAAGGCTGTGGATGAGCACACCCTGACCTACACTCTGGCCAAAGAGGTGCCTTATTTTATCTCTTCCCTGGCCTATGTGGTTTATATGCCCGCTTACGGCCCTTTGCTGGAAGAGCTTGGCAAAGAATACGGAACGGCTGCCGATAAGATGTATTACAATGGCGCTTTTTATCTGGCGGAATTTTCCCCTCAGGAGAGACAGGTTTACAAAAAGAACCCCTCCAACTATGATGCCGCCAACGTATTCATCGATGAGATTCAGAGAATTTATAACGCGGAAGCCGATACCTTAGGACCTGAAATGGTGAAAAGAGGCGAGGTTGACTGGGCTGAAATCAGCGCGGATCTTCTGGACGACTGGCTTGGCAATGAGGACACCAAGAATCTGGTCAGCCGGGAGCGTCCTTCCACAAGCTATTCCTATTTCTATTGCTTTAACTTTGATCCTCAGTTTGATGCCGAGTATGAGCCGGATAACTGGAGAATCGCCGTGAACAATGAAAACTTCCGTAAGGCGCTCTTTGCAGGCCTTGACAAAACCAAGGAAGTAGCCGTGCTGGAGTCAAACGCCCCCCAGGACTATGTGCTTTCTACCATCACCCCCTTTGACTTTGCATACAATGCCGACGGGGCAGATTACACCACCGTAGGCGCCATGGCTTCCATGGGGGATACCTTTGACGAGACCAAGGCCTTAGAGTACAAAGAGGCTGCCATGGCGGAGCTCTCCGCTGCAGGCGTTACTTTCCCCGTGAAGGTGTTAATGCCCTACAATCCTTCTGTTGTAAACTGGGATAAAGAGTGCCAGGTGGTGGAACAGCAGATGGAAGCTCTCCTGGGCACAGATTTTATCGATATTATCATCGAGGCCGGTCCTACCGACAATTTCCTCACGGAAATACGGCGCAGCGGACAGTACGCTTTCATGAAATGCGGCTGGGGCGCGGACTATGCCGATCCCGAAACCTGGACGGATCCTTTCTATCAGAGTAAGGGCGAAGCCGGCTATGATCCCGGATATAAGTACGCGTTTATCGCCAATGCCATCACCGAAGGGACGGATACTGCGCCGGTAATTCAGGAATACTTTGACAAGGTGGAGGCCGCAAAGGCCATCACAATCGACACCAACGCCCGTTTTGAGGCTTTCGCGGAGGCAGAAGCGGTGCTCATTGACCATGCCCTTGTGATTCCTTTCAGTATCACTGTGAGCCCTTATATCGCCACAAAATTAAATGAATTCGATGCCCAGTATGCGCCCTTTGGCGTTTCCAGACTGCGCTTTAAGGGACAGAAGGTACTCGACCACTATGTATCCATGGAAGAGTATGAGGCAAATAAAGAGAAATAAACCATCAGAACCAAAAGGGGCTGTTGTTTTTCAGCAGCTCCTCATCCTTACGTTAAATCCGCAACAAAAGAAATAAAGGAGTGAAACGCATGTTAAAGTATCTGGGGAAACGAATCGCTCGTTCGCTGCTGACACTGGTGATCATTCTGACCATTGTGTTTTGTCTGCTGCGCCTGATGCCGATTGAGGGATATTTTCCTAACTTTGAGAAAATGACGCCGCAGCAGATTCAGGTCGGTCTGCAGGAGATGGGGCTGACGGACCCGCTGCCCGTACAGATCATCCGATTCTTTGGGGAGCTTCTGCACGGGAATTTGGGAACCTCCAGAATCTACCGGGCCAATGTACCGGTAAGCGAAGTGCTCTCCGACAAAGTTCCGGTATCCATTAAGCTGGGAGTTTTGTCCATGATCGTTTCACTGTGTGTGGGCCTTCCCATGGGCGCTTTGATGGCAAGGTATAAATTCCGCTTTTTTGACAAACTGGGAACCCTTTTCATTGTCTGTATCCAGGCAATCCCGGCGGCGGTTTATTACCTTTATATCCAGCTCTACGGAACCCAGCTCCTTAACGTAGGTCTTTTGTTCGACATCCACAACCCCAGATACTGGATTCTTCCTGTATTTTCCATGTCCCTGAACAATATTGCCTTTTATGGCATGTGGCTGCGGCGCTATATGGTAGACGAGAGCAACAAGGATTATGTGAAGCTGGCCAGGGCCAAAGGAGTTTCCGAGGGCGGGGTGATGTTTAAGCATATTTTCCGAAATGCTTTCGTTCCTCTGGCACAGTATGTGCCCACGGCATTTTTAAACACAGTGATCGGTTCCATCTACATAGAATCTCTCTACAGCATTCCCGGAATGGGAGGCCTTCTGGTGACAGTCATCAAAAAGCATGACAATACCATGGTGCAGGGGATCGTGCTTTTGTATGCCTGTGTGGGAGTCCTTGGACTTTTGCTGGGAGATCTTCTGATGGTTCTTTTAGATCCCAGAATCAGTCTCGGAAAGAAAGAAGGTGACAGATGATGAAGCAATTCAGTTATCGCCATACAAAGGAAGCCAAACTGATGTCCGGTATGACAAAAACCATGGAGGAGGCCGCAAATTTCTCTGACGAAGAGCTCTTTTCCTTTGCAGAGTTCAACGCGGAGGCGGTAGAGCGTACAGGGTACAGCAATTATTCCTACTGGAGAAGCACCTTCCAGGCTTTCTTAAAAAACCGGGGCGCCGTTTTCCTTCTCGGCCTTCTCGGGCTGCTTTTGCTGTTTACCTTCATTCAGCCTTATCTGCCGGGGCAGTATGATCCGAACATGATCATCAATGACGAGAGCGGTATGCAGTACCGGAATGTTCCCCCGGGGGCGCAGTTTTTGCTTGGAACCAACTCCATCGGCCAGGATCTCTGGGCCAGGATATGGGCCGGAACAAGAACCTCCCTGCTGATCGGCCTTTCCGTGGCCTTAGCCGAGGCGCTGATTGGAATTACGGTAGGCGTAATCTGGGGCTATGTGAGGAAAGCGGATTTCATACTGACAGAAATTTACAATATCATAGACAATATTCCGAACACCATAATCCTGATCCTGATTTCCTATATCCTAAAGCCCAGTGTCAGGACTCTGATTTTTGCCATGTGTCTGACAGGGTGGATTCAGATGGCACGGTTTATCCGAAATCAGATTTTGATTATCCGCGACCGGGACTACAATGTAGCCAGCCGCTGCCTTGGAACGCCCACCTGGAAGATCATGGTCAAAAACCTGCTTCCCTATCTGGTGTCGGTGATCATGCTGCGCATGGCCCTCACCATACCGGCCGCCATCGGAAACGAGGTTTTTATCACCTATATCGGCTTAGGGCTTCCGGTGGATACCCCAAGCCTGGGAAACCTGATCAATGAGGGAAGAGCGCTGATCACCAGCCCGGCCCTTCGCTATCAGCTTGTATATCCCACCATTATCCTTTCCTTTGTGACCATTTCCTTTTATATCATCGGCAACGCCTTCTCGGATGCTGCCGACCCAAGGAACCATACCTGATGAAAAACTGCTTTTTGTGCAATGAAAAGAAAATGAGGTAAGTTATGCCTGATAAAATGTTGACAGTGGAAGATCTGGAAATCAAATTTAAACTCCGCGGAAAGACCCTGAACGCCATCCGCAAAATTTCCCTGGACTTATATAAAGGGGAAATCCTGGCCATTGTGGGGGAATCCGGAAGCGGGAAGTCTGTGTTTACCAAATCCTTTATGGGACTTTTAGATCAAAACGGGAAAGTCACCGGAGGGAAAATCGTGTACTATGGGGCAGACGACGAAAAGCCCATAGAACTTACGGCCCTTCGCAGGGAAAAAGAGTGGTATAAAATCCGCGGCCATGAGATTGCCATGATTATGCAGGATCCCATGACCAGTTTAAATCCTCTGAAAACCATCGGCTCCCAGATCATGGAGGCGGTTCTTCTGCACCAGAAGCTGACCAGGCCGGAAGCCAGAAAGAAAACCCTCCAGTATCTGGAGGATGTGGGAATCCGCCATCCGGAAAAGCGTTTTGACCAGTATCCCCACGAATTTTCGGGCGGCATGCGCCAGAGAGTGGTGATTGCCATCGCCATTGCCTGCGCGCCCCAGATTCTGATCTGCGATGAGCCCACCACGGCTCTGGATGTAACCATACAGGCACAGATTCTTGATCTGTTAAAGGAGCTGCGCCACAAATACAGACTATCCATTATCCTGATCACTCACGACCTGGGGGTGGTGGCAAATATTGCAGACAGGGTGGCCGTTATGTATGCCGGCGATATTATCGAAATCGGAACGGGAGAAGATATTTTTTACGACCCGAAGCATCCCTATACGCAGGCGCTTTTGTCCTCCCTGCCCCAGGTGGGGGTAAAGGGAACGGACCTGTTTTCGATTCCGGGAACGCCCCCCAATTTGTTTACCGAGATCAGGGGAGATGCCTTTGCCCCCAGAAACCCCAGAGCGCTGAAAATCGATTCTCTGGAAATGCCCCCTTATTTCCAGGTTTCTCCCACCCATAAAGCCAAAACCTGGCTGCTGGATCCCAGGGCGCCAAGGCTGGAGGTACCGGCTGTGGTGGAGAAAATTCGGAAGGGAGGTCTGGTTTAATGGAAAAAGAGGTTCTGCTGGAAGTAAAAAATCTGGACGTAACCTACGGGGAGCGAAAAAAGAAATATAAAGCGGTCAGACAGGTTAACTTTAAAATCTACAAGGGAGAAACCTTCGGCCTGGTAGGGGAATCAGGCTCCGGCAAGACCACCATCGGCCGGGCCATCATGCGGATCGTCCCCTCCGCCGGGGGAGAGATTCTCTACAAGGGGGAGAAAATCAACGGGAAAATTTCCCCGGAGCTGGATCGGAAAATCCTTAAGGAAATCCAAATGATTTTCCAGGATCCACAGGCATCCTTAAATGAGCGGGCTAAGGTGGATTATATTATCAGTGAAGGGTTAATGAATATCGAAAAGGGCATCGGTGAGCAGGAGCGCAAACGCCGGGTGGAGCAGGCGATCGCGGACGTGGGGCTGCTCCCGGAGTTCTCCAGCAGGTTCCCCCACGAGTTTTCGGGCGGTCAGAGACAGAGAATCGGAATCGCAAGAGCCCTGATCATGAATCCTGAATTCATCATTGCGGACGAACCTATCTCTGCGCTGGATGTGTCCGTCCGGGCCCAGGTGCTCAATCTTCTCTCCGATATGCAGAAGAAACGCCAAATCACCTATCTTTTCATCGCTCATGATCTTTCCGTCATGCGTTTTATCACGGACAGGATCGGCGTAATCCATAAAGGACGGATTGTGGAGATGGGGGAGACGGAGGAAGTGATCACTCACCCTATCCATCCCTACACCAGAGCTCTTTTGTCCGCCATCCCCATGCCTGATCCCAGGCATGAGAAGGAAAAAAAGCTTCTGGTATATGAGCCCGAAATGCATGATTATACCTCCCAGCCGCCAACGTGGATGGAGCTGAGGCCGGAGCATTTTGTGCTGGCAAACGAGAAGGAGGCAAAAGAGTGGGTATGAGCAATCTGGAGTGCGGTGTTATTATTCAGCCTGTCAGCACCATTTATCAGTGTCCCTGCACGGAAATGACAGATGCTGAGGGAAGATGCATTTCCGCCATCTCGGACGAGGGACTCTGTGGGATGCTGGTTCAGGTCACGGGAGAGGAAGTGCAGGGCTTTCTCCCCATCAAAACCTTTTACGGCTATACAGGCTATCTTCCCCTTAAAGACTTGTCTCTCCTTCGCTTTGAGGAAGGCCAAAAATGGGAGAGCGCCGATTTGTGGGTGGTGGACGGCCTGTGCGTGGATGTGGTATCTCTTCCCAGGGTTCAGGGCCTGCGTCTGACCAGTCTCTTTCGTGGAAGCATTTTGGAGGTGCTCTCCTTTGAGTGTCAGGAGAAAGGCTGGGCTCATGTGCGTCTTCCGGACGGAGGAGAAGGCTATTTGAGAAACCAATACCTGCGAAGGAAGCTTTTTTCACAGGAAGGGGCTCTCGGCGGCAGACTTTCCCAGATCAAGATTTCGGATGAAGAGCGTTTCCGGCGGAATGTAATCGAGACGGCCAGGTCTTTTTTGGGCGTCCAGTACCGGTGGGGCGGACGTTCCACCGCAGGGATTGACTGTTCCGGGCTGACCGGCGCCAGCTATATGTTGAACGGGATTCTCATCTATCGGGATGCCCGGATTATGGAAGGCTATCCCGTCCGTGAAATTGAGAAAGATGCCAGAAAGCCCGGGGATCTTTTGTATTTTCCGGGCCATATCGCCATGTATCTGGGAGAGGAAATGTATATTCACTCCACCGGAAAAATCGGAAGCGGCGGGGTAGTGATCAACAGCTTATGCCCCGAAGATCCTCTGTACCGGCAGGATCTGGCGCAGGGACTCTATGCGGTGGGGAGTATCTTTTCATGAGGGACTACAGACAGCCTTTTATGGCAATCTATATATAGTGAACGACAAAATATGATAACGGCAGCCTTTGACGGAGCAGCCAGGAAATGAGGAAAAAATGGATTCAAGATTTACTTTGGAGAAACGCATCCAGGCTGAGCTTGCCAGCTATGACGGGAAGATGTGCCTTTATGCAGACGATTTCCACGGAAATATTATTTGTCTTGGAGCGGACGAAAAGGTGGAAACTGCCAGTACCGTCAAGGTCTATATCCTTGCCAGCCTGTTCTGGCAGGTTGAGCTTGGCAGGGCCAGCCTGGAGGATATGATTCCTTATGAAGAAAAACACGTGGTGGACGGAAGCGGCGTGCTCTGCGCCCTAGAGCCGGGAGCCTCTTTCCGGGTGAAGGACGCGGCCACGCTGATGATCATTGTCAGCGACAATATTGCCACCAATATGATAATAGATTATCTGGGAATCGACACCATCAATGCCTGCATCCGGGAACTGGGCTGTAACGATACCGTTCTTTACAATTCTCTGCATTTTGACCGGTTTGACCGGCTTGGAACCACCACTGCCCGGGACTATGCCGGTATTTTCACCCGTCTGGCACAGGGAACTCTCCTTAACCCCGAATCCGATCGGAAGATGGTGGAGATCCTGAAAAAACAGCACTACAACAGCATGATTACCCGAGAATTTCCGCCGGTCTATATGGACAGCGACAATACCGACCAGGTTCTCATTCACGTGGCCTCCAAAAGCGGAAGCATGGACGCCTGCCGCAATGACGGCGGCATCATCTACACTCCTTATGGCCCCTATGTGCTGGTGATGCTGAATAAGGATTTCAGCGACGCCATGTATTACCCGGATCATCCGGCCACCGTCTTTGGGGCGAAGGTCAGCCGGATGCTGCTGGATCAGTTTCTGGCCTTGGAAGGACGATTTTTGTAGGTTTGGGAATCTGAAAAACAGCGAAATTTTCTTGACAGCAATTCCCCTCTATGCTATATTATATGAGTATGCCGCATAGCGAGGCTTAAGTGCTTTCATGATTGAGGCCGCCACAGCTAGCGAGTAAAATCAGTTCAAACTGATTAGTATAGGAGGTGCCATATGTACGCAATCATTGCAACAGGTGGAAAGCAGTATAAGGTTTCTGAGGGCGATGTACTGAAAGTTGAAAAGCTTGACGCTCAGCCGGGAGATACTGTGACATTTGATCAGGTTGTCGCAATCAGCGATAACACGCTTAAGGTTGCCGGTGACGTAGCCAACGCTAACGTAACTGCATCTGTCGTAGCACAGGTCAAGGGACGCAAGGTTATCGTTTACAAGTATAAGAGAAAAACCGGTTATCATAAGAAAAACGGTCATAGACAAGCATACACACAGGTTAAGATTGAAAAGATCAACGCTTAATATATGACTATCATTACAATAACCAAATCCCCAAAGGGGGAGTACAAAGAAGTAAGCTGCAAGGGACACGCCGGTTTTGCCAGGGCAGGCCAGGATATTGTGTGCAGCGCCGTGTCGGTTCTTGTGATCAACACCATCAACTCCATTGAGAGACTGACAAATTGTCAGATGACGGTGACCAGCGAGGAAGAGAACGGGATGATTAAATGCTGTTTCCCGCAGAAGCCGGACGAGGGCGGCAGGCTTCTTCTTGATTCCATGATTTTGGGGCTACAGAGCATTGCCGAAGAATACGGCAAAAAGTATCTGAAACTGAAATTTAAGGAGGTGTAAATCATGTTAAAGCTGAACCTTCAATTTTTTGCTCATAAGAAGGGTGTCGGTTCTACCAAGAATGGCAGAGATTCCGAATCCAAGAGATTAGGTGCGAAGAGGGCTGACGGCCAGTTTGTAAAGGCAGGTAATATTTTATACAGGCAGCGCGGAACAAAGATCCATCCGGGCGTAAATGTAGGACGCGGCGGAGATGACACTCTGTTTGCATTAGTTGACGGAGTACTCAGATTCGAGAGAAAAGGAAGAGACAAGAAACAGGCTTCCGTATATCCTGTAGAAAAATAACGCATTTGGCAGGCTTCAAACATCTTTTTTGTTTGAAGCCTTTTCAAACATCTTTGTTTATGAAGCCTTTTCAAACAGCACCTTTTTTCAAGGAAAGTAAGAGGAAACAATATGTTTGCAGACAGAGCAAAAATCTATGTGCGCAGCGGGAAAGGCGGCGACGGTCATGTGTCTTTCCGGCGTGAAAAATATGTTCCCAGCGGCGGGCCTGACGGAGGAGACGGCGGCAACGGGGGCAGTGTCTTTCTGGAGGTGGATGAAGGGCTTAATACTCTTTCCGAGTATCGTCATGTACGCAAATACCATGCCGGGGACGGACAGAATGGAGGCACCCGCAACTGCAAGGGCAAGAGCGGAGAGGATCTTGTTCTGAAAGTACCGGCGGGAACCGTAGTCAAAGAGGTTGAAAGCGGAAAAGTCATCGTTGATATGTCAGGGGAAAACAAACGTTTTCTTCTGCTTTCCGGCGGACGGGGTGGATGCGGAAACCAGCACTATGCCACCAGCACCATGCAGGCGCCAAAGTATGCCCAGCCCGGTCAGCCGGCAAAGGAGCTTGAACTTGCAATGGAGCTTAAAGTCATAGCGGATGTGGGGCTGGTAGGTTTTCCTAACGTGGGAAAATCCACACTTCTCACTAAGGTTTCCAATGCCAGGCCGCAGATTGCCAATTATCATTTCACCACCTTAAATCCCCACCTAGGCGTAGTTGACCTGCCCGATGCAAAGGGCTTTGTGATTGCGGATATTCCCGGCCTGATCGAAGGAGCCTCCCAGGGAGTAGGGCTTGGATTTGAGTTTTTGCGGCATATTGAAAGAACCCGGGTCATCATCCATATCGTTGACGCCGCCGGCAGCGAGGGACGTAACCCGGTGGAAGATATTTATTCCATCAATAAGGAACTGGAAAATTACAATCCGGAAATCGCAAGGATTCCCCAGGTCATTGCCGCCAACAAGACAGACATGATATTTGCGCAGGAAGGAGAGTCCGATCCGGTTCAAATCCTGAAAGAAGAATTTGAACCCAAAGGAATCCGTGTCTATCCCATCTCTGCAATCAGCGGCAAGGGAATCCGTGAGCTGCTTTACCAGGTACGGCATATGCTGGATGAAATCAATGAAAAGCCCCTGATCTTTGAACAGGAATTTTTTCCGGAGTTTATGTTTAAAGTTTCCGATGAGCCTTTCACCGTCACCTATGACGAAAAAGCCTCCGAATTTGTTGTGGAAGGGCCCAGAATTGAAAAGATGCTGGGTTATACCAATCTGGAGTCGGAAAAAGGCTTTCTGTTTTTCCAGAATTTCCTAAGGATAAACGGAATCCTGGAACAGCTTGAGGCACTGGACATTAAAGAAGGAGATACCGTCAGAATGTATGGCTTATCCTTTGATTATTATAAGTAGGAGAGGAATCAATGACCACCAAAGAACGGGCATATTTAAAAGGATTGGCTGCTAATTTGGAGCCGGTATTTCAAATCGGAAAAGCCGGCCTTACGCCGGAGGTCACCGAAGCAGTCAGGGAGACTTTCAATACCAGGGAGCTGGTAAAGCTGGCCGTACTCAAAAACTGTATGGAGGATCCCAGACAGATTGCAGGGTTTATAGCCGACCGTACAGGCTCCTCAGTAGTGCAGGTGATCGGCAGGAAAATCGTACTCTATAAGGAAAGCAAGGATCATAAAAAGAAGTGAAAGATCAAAAAATTGGCATTATGGGCGGAACCTTCAATCCCATTCATTACGGACATCTTTTACTTGCACAGGCTGCCTTAGAATCCCTGTCTTTAGATAAAATCCTTTTTATGCCCAGCGGTAATTCCTATATGAAAGAGGCATCCCGCATCCTTTCGGGAGAGCTTCGCGGGCAAATGGTTCGTCTCGCCCTCAAAGAAAATCCTGATTTTATTTTCTCTGATTTGGAGCTTCAAAGGCAGGGGTCTACTTATACCTGTGATACCCTTGCCGCCCTGAGGGCGCAGAATCCACAGTCGAGGTATTATTTCATTTTGGGGGAGGATAACCTTCTTACCATAAAACAATGGAAAAACCCTGAATTTATTTTGAAAAACTGCGTGATTGCAGGCGCTGTCCGTGAAAGTGACAATACTTCACGCATTTTGGATGCTGCCAGGCTCCTTGAGAAAGAGTTTCAGGCCGATATTCGGATACTGCCGGCAAGGCGGATTGATCTTTCATCCACTGAAATCAGAGAACGCTTAAGGAACGGACACTCTGTCCGGTATATGCTTCCTGAAAGCGTAATTGAATATATTGCTGAAAATAATCTATATAAAAACTGACAACATCCATTTTTTAATCAGCAAAAGCGGAGTGAGCATGAAGCATGGAAATAAAAAAAATCCGAAAAAAACTGGAAAAAGAACTGGACGGCAAACGTTTTGAACACACTTTGGGAGTTGCCTACACAGCCTCGGCACTGGCCATGTGCCATCACGTCGACACGGAAAAGGCCCTGCTCGCAGGAATGCTGCATGACTGTGCCAAATGTATGAGCAACGATAAGAAAATCTCTGTCTGTGAAAAGCATAACATCCCGATTTCCGACCTGGAGAGGCAAAATCCCTTTTTGCTTCATGCCAAGGTGGGAAGCTATCTTGCAAAAAAGGTTTATCATATCAATGATGAGGATATACTAAATGCAATCGCAAGCCACACCACAGGCCGTCCGGCAATGTCGCAGCTTGAAAAAATCATTTATATTGCCGACTATATTGAGCCTGGCCGGAAACAGGCGCCCGGCCTGCCTGCCGTGAGAAAACAGGCTTTTCAGGATTTGGATCAGGCACTTATACAGATTCTTAGGGATACTATGAGATACCTTCAGGATACAAATGCGCCCTTTGATCCCATGAGTAAATCCACTTACGATTATTATGCAGCCAACAGATTATAGTATGCGCAAAATACGCACAGAAATGAGGAGAGAATGGAAGCTTCAACCAGGATAAAAAAGATGGCACAGCTTGCCATCCATGCAATGGAAGAAAAAAAAGCACAGGACATTCGGGTAATCGACATCAGCCAGATTTCTGTCATTGCCGATTACTTTATTATCGCAAACGGGAATAACAGGAGCCAGATACAGGCTCTCTCTGATACCGTGGAAGAAACCCTTGAGAGGGCAGGGTATCCTTTGAAGCAAAAGGAAGGCTACCACAATGCCAACTGGGTACTGCTTGATTTTGGAGATATTATTTTCCATATTTTTGACAAGGAGAACCGATTGTTTTATGATCTTGAACGGCTTTGGTTTGATGGTAAGACCATTGACATAGAAGAAATCAAATCATAAATCTAAACGCGTCCTTCAGGTACGTTGTATAAAAGGAACCGTCATAAAACAGACGGTTCCTTTTATACAAGCACTGATTCTGTTCTACAGGTTCTGTTCCCTGGTCTGAGCAGTTCCTCCGGCATACATATAAAAAGTAAGAAGATAAAGCCCGCTGATCCCTACAAGCGCATAGACAATTCTCGCGATCCAGGACATGTTGCCAAAGATAAAGGACACCAGGTCAAAAGAAAAGAATCCAATTAATCCCCAATTGACTGCACCAATTATAGCGATTGTAAGTGCAATACAGTCCAAACATTTATTATTCATTTTGCACCTCCATAAAACTTTGTAGGCTTTTCAGCCTTCAGTTTCATTTTCTCCTGGAAGTGCAAATATTATTCAAAAAGGGGTTTTGTAAAAATTAAATCAAAATTCCATTATTGAAAATGCGGAAAACCCCGAAAACTTTCCCCAAAATCTGGCAATCGTCTACGATGATGGGCTCCATAGTATCATTCTCCGGCTGCAGGCGGATATGGCCTTCTTCTTTATAAAAAGTCTTAACCGTAGCCGAATCATCAATTAATGCAACCACCATGTCTCCATTCCGGGCGGAGGAACAGGCGTTGACAAAAATTTTGTCGCCGCTGTAAATTCCTGCATTAATCATGGAATCTCCCTTCACATTTAAAATGAAAGACTCCCCGTGAGGAACGAGCTCGGCCGGCACAGGAAAATAGCTCTCAACATTCTCCTCCGCAAGAATAGGCATACCGGCGGCAACCTGTCCGATAATCGGCAGATTCACCATTTCCGTACGTATCATCTGGAAGCTGTCGTCACAGATCTCAATTGCACGTGGTTTCGTGGGATCACGGCGGATATAACCATTTTTTTCCAGGGTTTCAAGATGAGAATGAACCGACGATGTAGATTTCAAATGGACAGCCTCACAAATTTCTCTGACTGAGGGCGGATATCCGCGTTTTAAAATCTCTTCTTTAATATAATCCAGAATTTCCTGCTGTTTACTGCTTATTTTCCCAAATCCCATATTTTTACCCATGCCTTTCCATAACATGCATACCAGTGTTTTCTTTTTATTATACCATATTTTTCATCCGAAAGCAAACATATATTCCAAATATTTGTTCGATTTTTTGTTCGTAACCTATTGACATTAGAATGTATGTTCGCTATAATCAATCCATCAAACAAATGTTCTGTTTATGACGGGGGTACTTAAGATGAATACGATAGCAAGCGAACAGAGAATTCTGAATAACAAACTCAGGCGCAAAAGGCAGCTCAGACGCCGCAAAAAAGCAGGGGCGCTGATCCTGCTCACAGCGATATTCTTTTTTTCCGCTTTTTTCAGCCTTCGCATCAGAGCAGAGGGTTCCCATGACTGTGAGGCGTTCTCCAAATACTATACCAGTATTCAGGTGAAATCCGGAGATACCCTCTGGCGCTATGCCCGCCAGTACGGCAATAATCAATATTACAGAAGCAGTATGGAGTATGTGGAGGAAGTCATGACGATCAATTCCCTGACAGACGACAACATTACCTCGGGACAGTACCTGATTCTTCCCTATTATCAACCGGTTTCCCCAAATGCAGACGCCATGGCCAAAAATGGTTTTGTCAAGGCTCCTTCTGCTTAAGATGTCCTTTCTGTTCAGAGGCTATTTTTCACGCAGTTGGACGGCTTTGGCCGCCATTCTGCGGCGCTGGTCCTCCTGCGCCGCATAGTGCTTTCTTGTAGTATTTACGTCCTTGTGGCCTAATACGTCTGCCACCAGATAAATATCTCCGGTTTCCTGATACAGGGCAGTACCATAGGTACTGCGCAGCTTATGAGGCGTGATTTTTTTCAGTTTCGTTACGGTGGAGGCATACTTTTTAACCAAATTTTCCACCGCGCGGACACTGATCCTGCGATTTTGCATAGAGAGGAAGAAGGCATTTTCATGTCCCTCTAAAGGAATTACATGGGCTCTTTTTTCCATATAGTCCCAAAGAGCATCCTGCACCTCCTCTCCAAAATAGACAACCGCCTCATAGCCTCCTTTTCTTCTTATTTTAATGCCGTTGTTGTTAAAATCCACATCATTTATGTCGAGCCCTACGCACTCTGAGACACGGATACCGGTACCCAGCAGCAGCGTTAACAGCGCCACATCCCGAAGCTTTGTTTTCCGGTGGTATTTAAGCTGGCTTTTGGTCAGTCCTTCCCCCTCCTCCGCCTGATCCAGCAGGAGGGCAACCTCATCCACATCCAGCCTGACAATTTCCTTTTCGTGCTGTTTCGGAAGAGGAACCAGGGCTGCTGGATTGGTCTTGATCAGCTCCTCGCAGAAGAAGTAATTATAGAAGCTTTTTAAGGCAGCAAGCTTTCTCTTTTTGCCCCGTTCATTGTTGCTGTATTCCTTGCCATCCTTCACATAATAGGTAATATATTCAAGGTATTCCTCAATATCCTCCCGTGTAATCTGGTCCAGCATCGACAAGGGGAAATCCACAATATCTATATTGCGGCAGGCACTGTTATTTGTGTGGATAAACTCAAAAAAGACCCGAATATCATAGGCATAGGCAAGCCTGGTACGGGAAGAGGTATACTCCTGAATCCCCCTGAAAAACTGTTTGCAGAAAGGTGGGAGAGTGGCGGCTACCTCCCGCATTTTTTGTGTATTTAGTTTGTTTTGCTCATCATGATAATTTTTATTGCTTTCCATATTCCATCCACCCGTCAATCTGACTTCTTTGAATTGCCGTAAAAAATCTCATTTTTGCTCCGGGATTTTCCTGATTGATTTTTCTGACCAGTTCCTTTGCATATTCCCGCTTTGTGCTTCCGTCTGCAGGACAGAGGCTTTTCACAACCGGAAGCTGCATTTTATTGACAAACCCAATGACATCCGCCTCATTCATATAGATCAGGGGCCTGATCACCGTCAAATCCATTCGGTCCAGATAGGTAACCGGACGGAAAGTGTGAAATCTTCCTTCATAAATCATGGACATCACCATGGTTTCCACCACATCATCCTTATGATGGGCATAGGCCACCTTATTGCAGCCCGCTTTCTTGATCGCCTCGTTTAATGCGCCTTTACGCATTTTGGCACAGAGAGAACAGGGATTACTTTCCCTGCGCTGCTTAAAAACAATATCCGCAATATCTGTTTTGACAACGGTATACGGAACCTGAAGGCGGCCGCACAATTCCTCTATTTTGCTCAGGTTCTGATTCCCGAACCCCAAATCTACCGTGACAGCATGCAATGTAAATTTTTTAGGATAAAACCTCGTCAGACCGTGGAGTCCATAAAGAAGAGTAAGACTGTCCTTTCCCCCGGAAATTCCCACCGCTATGTGATCCCCTTCCTCTATCATTTGATAGTCGTCCACAGCACGACGTATAAAGCTTAGTACCTTTTGTAATGTCATTCCCAATTTACTCCCAGCGAAATTTGTGTATCCCCACACAGGGTATGTCCGCCGGGCCTTGCGGCACAGCGCAGAGCCCTGAGCTGAATCGTAATTATTCTATCATATTTCCCGTCGAATAACATAGTATCTTTTCAAAAAAAATGCTATACTTAATAAAGAGAAATAAAGTAAGGAGCAGTTCTGTATGAAATTTCCATTTAACAAAAGAGATGTCCGGATTGGTATCACTGCCTTCACTGTTATCGCAGCTTCCATTTGTTTTTATTACCTGGTGTTCCATGGAGACCGGTTTTCCGCTCAGCTCAGCGCCCTTTTCAGAATCATTAGCCCTGTATTGTCCGGTATTATTTTTGCCTACCTCATGACTCCCATGGTGAATAAAATCGAAAAAAAATTTTTGATCCCCATTTGGAGCAAAAATAAGAGCTCTTCCGTCACCCCAAAACAGCAAAAATATGTGAGAGCCTGCTCGGTTGTCCTCACAGTGCTGATTGTAATATGGCTGATTTACGGTTTTTTTTCCATCCTGATACCCAATATTTTCACAAGTATACGGAGTATCGCCCGACAGTTCCCGGATTACGTGGAAAATCTGACGAACTGGTCTGCCAAATTTCTCGAAGATAATCCGGATATTGAAAAAATGGTCATCCGGGTTTTAGATGAATACTCGGAGGAATTTACCAAATATCTGAATGAGAGCATCATTCCCCAGATGGAAGCCCTGGTTAAGCAGCTTTCCCTAAGTATGATCAGTGTCCTGAAGGCACTGTGGAATATTATTATCGGTGTAATTATTTCTATCTACGTGCTTTATAACAAAGAAATACACGCAGGTCAGGCAAAAAAAATCATTTTTGCCCTGTTCAGTACGTCAACTGCCAACCAGTTTATCAAGGATGTCCGGTTTATCAGCGACACTTTTATCGGATTTATCAGCGGCAAAATCATTGATTCCATAATCATAGGCGTCATCTGTTTTGCCGGAACCACCATTCTTAAAATGCCTTATGCTTTGCTGATCAGTGTAATTATCGGCGTCACGAATGTGATTCCCTTTTTCGGACCTTACCTGGGAGCAGTCCCCAGCACCATTCTGATCCTGATGGTCAATCCGGTGCAGGCCATCTATTTTGTAATATTTATCCTGATTCTTCAGCAAATAGACGGAAACTTAATCGGCCCCAAAATCCTGGGGCAGTCCACCGGCCTGTCCGGCTTCTGGGTTATCTTTTCCATCACGATTTTCGGGGGTATCCTGGGAGTTCCCGGCATGATTATCGGAGTTCCTTTCTTCGCGGTTCTCTATGCCATGATCCGCCGGATTACCAACCGTCTGCTCAAAAAAAGAGGTTTGCCGACAGAAACCGATAAATATATGAAGGTAGACTACATTGACGAAAAAACCTTTGTCCCCATAGAAGAAAAGTCCGAACCAACCGCTTTCTTTAAATTGAAAAAGAAATTTTCTTTCCCGAAGAACTCTGATAAAGATGAGAAATAAGATAAACAGGAGAGTGAGAGAGTAAGCCATGAAATTTGTTATCCAGAGAGTAAATACGGCAAAGGTAGCCGTTGAACAAAGGACAGTCGGAGAAATTGCACAGGGATTCGTAGTCCTTGTTGGAGTCTGCGACACCGATACCTTTGAAATTGCAGACAAAATGATTCATAAGCTGTTACATTTAAGAATATTTTCCGATGAAAACGGAAAAACAAATCTTGACCTTGCCCAGGTTGGAGGCGAATTGTTAATTATTTCACAATTTACGTTATATGCAGACTGCAAAAAAGGCAACCGTCCGTCCTTTACCAATGCCGGAAAGCCGGAATTTGCCAACCAGATGTATGAGTATATCCTGAAAAAATGTGCGGAAGAAATCCCTCACATTGCCCACGGAGTTTTTGGCGCCCATATGGAGGTTTCACTGGTAAACGACGGTCCCTTCACCGTGGTTCTCGATTCCAGCGAAATTCTCAGATAATTTCCCCCAACCAAATTTCCCCAAAAGGAGTTTAGACATGAAATATGCCCTGATTGGCGTTATTGCCTTTATAATTGTCGTGTATGCCTACACCTACATCAAACACAGGAAAAAAAGAGACAGCCAGACCAGCGCTGTAAAAGAATTCAGAAAAAAATACCTGAAAAATAATCTGCAAAAAAATGGACAGACTTCCTCCCAAAGCGGCCTCACGCCAAACAGAAATCTTCCGAAGGGATATACACGGTATCTGTCCAAATACAACAGCACCATAGATTATGTTGACAAAAAAGAATTTTTAAACCCGGACCAAAAAGAATCCAAAAGCAAATTAATTTAATGGAGAGTATCTAAAAAAGCCTCTTGCGAGGCTTTTTTCATGTATTACAAGTTTAACGAACTAGTTGGCTCGCGGATCCACTGTATGGCAGTCAATTCTTAGAGTGACCGGTATCCGGTACCGAGCTAACTATTCGTTAAACTTGCGTTTTGCGAATAGTTGCATCTAGCTGTTTTTCGCCTCAAAGTCCTCAATATACTGGATAATCAGCTTGGCTGTTCCCTCGACTCCAAGAACGCTGCTGCTGATACATAAATCATAACTGTCAGCGCGTCCCCATTTCTTGGAGGAATAATAATTGTAATAGCTCTGACGCTGTTTATCCTTTTTAATACACATGTCCTTAGCCTTTGCAGCATCCAGTTCATATTTCTGCATAATACGTTTGGTTTTGCTTTCCTCGTCAGCATAGATGAAAAGATGCACGCAATTCTTCATATCGCTGAGCGCATAGTCTGCACATCTTCCAACAATAATGCAGGGCTCCTCATGGGCAATTTTCTTGATGGCATCAAACTGTGCCAGAAAAACCTTATGACTGATGGGCATCTCTACAAAATGTGACGCATTATAACCAAAAGAATAGGTATCCATTACTAAATTATAGAGAAAGGAACTGGTAGGCCTTTCGTCATGGTTCTCCAACATTTCCTCACAGAACCCACTTTCCTTTGCAGCTCTGCTAAGGAGTTCTTTATCATAGCATTTAATACCAAAGTATTCCGCAACCTTTTCCCCGATTTCGCGGCCTCCCGAACCAAACTGACGGCCGATCGTAACTACTGTATTCATATAAACGCCTCCTATCTATAGTTTATTTCATTATTATACATAAAAAAGAGAAAATTTTCAATAAAAGTCAGCATATTTCACAATTTATCAATGAACCGTCAATTGTTCATTCAAATTTATTCAGTAAGTTCTGAAAATATTCCGGCAGCGGCGCGTCTGTCTCTATATATTTCCCCGTGGAAGGATGTACAAAACCAAGGATTTTGGCATGCAGCGTCTGTCCTTCCAGCGAAAAGGGATTTCCTTTAGGCCCATATACAGTATCTCCCAACAATGGATGTCCTATGTGAGCCATATGAACTCTGATCTGATGGGTCCGTCCCGTTTCAAGCACACATTCCACGTAAGTAAACCGGTTCATATGTCTCAGTATCCTGTAATGAGTGACTGCATCCTTTCCCCCGTCTGTCCGGACCGCCATCTTTTTTCTCTCCTTGGGATGCCTCCCAATCAGAGTGTGTATGGTTCCCTCCTCCTGCTTTGTCACACCGTGTACAATGGCATGATACCTTCTCACCACCAGGTGTTCCCTTAACTGAGCGGCAATACTGTTATGTGCCCTGTCGTTTTTGCAGGCTATCACAGAACCTGTGGTATCCCGGTCAATCCTATGTACGATACCCGGGCGCAAAATACCGTTGATACCGCTTAAATTTCCTTTACAGTGAAATAAAAGAGCATTTACCAAAGTACCGCTGTAATGGCCGGGAGCCGGATGGACTACCATGCCCTTGGGCTTATTGACTACAATGACATCCTCATCCTCATACAAAATATCCAGAGGAATGTCCTGAGCCGGAATATCCGGGGTAATGGCAGGCGGAAGCTTTATCTGGACAAGATCCTGGGCTGCAACGCGGCAGCTGGCCTTAGCTCTTTTCCCGTTTACCGTGACCATCCCCTCCGATAAAAGCTTTTGAATATAAGAACGGGACAAGGAGTCCAGCAGCATACTCAGCAGCTTATCCACTCTCTCGTCCTCATTGTCTTCCTCTATCACAAAGCTGAGAGCCTCGTTGAAATCCTCTCTGAAATCATACTCAGACAGCTTATTTTCCTTTTCATGCAAAGAATTCTGTATCATATTTATTCTCCGGATTTTTTAGGAAGGCTCAAAAAGTAAAAGTCATTATCCCCATAGACAAAAAGTACCTGAATTACCAGAAGCGCCGCCGAAAATGTGACATACATATCCGCCACATTAAAGATCGGGAAATCAATCAATACAATATAGATAAAATCCACCACATAATCAGCCCGAAGCCGGTCGATCAAATTCCCCACGGCGCCGGAAGCGATAATCATGAGCAAGAGATTTAATTTGTCATACTTTTTTTCCTTCGGAGCCTTTACCAGCACATAAAAAATAACCACTAAAAACACGATGGCAACCAACACAAAGAAATTTTTCTGATTTTGCAGAAGCCCAAATGCCGCCCCGCGGTTTTCAAGATAATTCAGTTCCAGTATTCCGTCAATCAAGGGAATCGCCGGCTTACCCTTCAGGTTTTGCACTGCCGCATACTTGGTCAACTGGTCTATGGCCACAAGAAAGGCCAGCAAAAGGAAATCAAAAAAGAATAATCTGATTTTATGCTTGTCCATTCTCCTACTCACAATCCTCCGTGTAATATATTTCAGAAACAGCGTTCAATATATCCTCATCCGTAACGGTCCTGTCGATCAGCGCTTTTCCAACCTTTTTAAGGAGGATAAATTTGATGCTGTCTCCCTCTGCCTTTTTATCGGACTTTGTCAGTCTTAAAATTTCCTTTGGGTCAATATCCTCAACGGAAATGGGCAGATTAAAAGGTACAAACATATCCCGGATTTCATAATATTCATCCTTGGAGAGCAGTTCATGCTTCCATGATATAAAAGCTGCAGCCACGGCTCCCAGGGCAACGCACTCCCCATGGGTCAGGGAAAAATTTTTCGCTTTTTCGATTGCATGCCCTATGGTGTGGCCAAAGTTAAGAAGCGCCCGCTCTCCCTTCTCCGTGGGATCCTTTTCCACTACCGCCTTTTTGATTTTGCAGCTCTGCCCAACCATTTCCAGCAATGTATCCACATCCCTGTCACAGATTTCATACATATGCTCTAAAAGCCATTCATAAAAAGCAGCGTCCTTAATGAGCCCATGCTTCATAATCTCGGCAAATCCGCTGAAAAACTGGCGGTCATCCAGGGTTTTGAGCGTACCTGCATTCATATAAACCAGACGGGGCATATAAAAGGCTCCCACCATATTTTTGAAACCGTCAAAATCTACTCCCGTCTTTCCCCCAATGCCGGAATCCGCCTGGGCTAAAAGCGATGTGGGAACCTGTACAAAATCAATTCCCCGCAGATAGGTTGCCGCGGCAAAGCCCGTTATATCTCCCACAACCCCTCCCCCAAGGGCGATCAGCAGATCCTTTCTGTCAAACTTCTCGCCGATCAGGAAGGTATAAATGTCTTTCACGGTATCTAACGTCTTACTCTCCTCCCCTGCCGGAAATGAAAATAAAACGCTCTTTTTGCAAATTCCCTGAAGAATCCCCATCACTTCATCCCCATAGAGGGCTGCCACATGGGAATCCGTCACAACGCAGAGCTTCTTTTCCTGTATCTCCAGCGCTTCCAGTTCCCTGCCCAAATCCTGAAAATCCGTAGAAAATACAATGTCATAACAGGGTTTTTTGTTATATAAAATATTTAATCTGCCGTCCATAATCCACTCCTATCATTTCCGAAAGAAATTATTCTAAAAGAAATTATTCTATGAGAAATTTTCTATAAGAAAACTTCCTGTTGGGCAGGAAGCTTTTGCATGCCATCTTATTGAATTTAGATCCCGTTGTTAATGGGAACATCAAAAGAGCCTGATAAAATTTCCTGGAAGTCTCCTGATATATCCACGATAGCCGGTGTAATAATAAATATGTAATGTGAAATCTTCTGTAGATTGCCGTTGATGGCATAACAGGAACCGGATGTAAAATCTATGATGCGCTGGGCGATATCCACATCCAGCCCTTCCAGATTAAGCACCACCGTCCTGTTGGCCAGTAAGGTTTCGGTGATTTCCCTCGCATCCTCGATAGAAGTAGGCTTAATCACACATACTTCCATCCCGGCAGTATTTTTTTTCGTCTGCCGCATGGGCGTAACCTTAGGCGTAGTCTTTTTCTGTGCTTTATCTTCCTCCAGCATCGGTTCTTCTCTCATCGCCGCCGGTATTTTTTTTGGCTTTTCTTCTACAGGTTCATCATAGTAGTCGTCATCATAGTAGTCATCGTCTTCTTCATTCAGCTTCATGTAGTTGAGAAATTTGTCCATTACTCCCATTTTTTAATGCTCCTCACTTTACCGGATACTATCTTTCTCCAAAGATGCCTGTTCCCACACGAACATATACGGCGCCCTCTTCCACAGCAACCATGTAATCGCCTGACATCCCCATCGAGAGGACATTCATATTAACATTATCAATGTTTTTCAGGCTTATGTCAACAGATAATTGCTTCAGCAGGGCAAAATATTGCCGATTTTCTTCCGGGTTTTCAACATAAGGAGCCACAGCCATCAGTCCCTGAATATGTACGCCGGGTAATACGGCAATCTCTCTGACCAGATTTTCCGCCATTTGGGGCCTTACACCGAATTTAGATTCCTCCCCGGCAATATTGACCTCAATTAATATGGATACCTCCACCTGCTTTTTCATGGCCTCCCGGCTTATTTCCTCCGCAAGCTTCAGGGAATCCACGCTGTGGATCAGCGCCGCCTTACCCACAACATATTTGACCTTGTTCCGCTGTAAATGGCCGATCATATGCCATTTTACATCCTTCGGCATACGTTCAAACTTCTCTGCAAGCTCCTGCACCTTATTTTCCCCAAACTCCCTGCAGCCCCATTCATAAGCCTCCAGGAGCATCTCCACCGGCTTTGTCTTGCTGACGGCAATTAATTTCACTTCCATTGGATTGCGGCCTGCATTCTCACATGCCTTTTCAATATTGCCATAAACCTGTACAAGATTTTCTTTAATCAACGCTTTTTCGCCTCCCGCCCGTCCGCTTTCTGCTGCGTAGTCAAAATTTTTTTACTCGTAAATTAATTCGTCATCCACCACAGTGGAGGCGTCCAGTACAATATAGTCATATACGCTGAGTCCGTATTGTGTATTGGATTTCACAATAGAGTATTCTTCATTATTATACAGCACATTAATCTGCTTAAAATCGGCGTACCCCTTATTGATATTATATACCCCGGTCAGGCTTCCTCTCTTGCTGATGGCATAGGTTTCATCCGAATCCGGCTTCACAATATACTCTCCTATGCGCAGCGTCATGTCGTCCAGATAGTATTCTGTTTCCGTCTCCCCATATATGGTAGTCTCTATAAATTCAGTAGTAGCCGTTCCTTCCTCCGTGAAGGTCTGTCTCATCACGCCATCGCTTAAGCTGTTGCCGCCTTTCGTGACATATTCCTTGGGCACAATAAAAAACTCTTTTTCCACAATAGAGGAATTAGGAATTTTAAGCCCGCTTTCCTCCTCCATGATCAGTTCAATATCGATAAACCGGTCTGTACAGAAGGTAACCATGGAGTTGGTAAAGGTCAGCTCCACAAAAATCTCACCCTCCGGATTGGTATAGCTGCTTACCGTTGCCCATGAGGTGTCCTGATTTTTCAAAAACTTTACCTTGACAACCTTTTCCTCCAGCAGTTCTTCCGCTTTCTCCTGATCCGTCTGGATCACAATCGACCAGTCCTCATTGGTAGATATTTTATAGACCGGCTGCCCCGCTTCTACCAGTTCATTGCTGATGAGCTGAAGCTTTTCATAATCAGGGTTGTCAAAAAGCTCACCTGTAAACTGCTCTAAGGTCAAATCTTCATAACCGTCAACAGAGTAAATCAAAATCCCCGTAGAGGGGGCATTGCAGAAAGAAACCAGTTCCGAAAGGCCGGAGCTGTTAACTTTATCTATATTTTCGAGAATGCTTGCATTGGCAAGCTTCAGTACCGTTCCCTTTACATTATATTTAAAATCGTACACGGTAGAAAAATATCTCGGATCGAAATTGTTGACAAAGCCCAGGATCTCCGTTTTAAGCTCCGTCAGGTCGCTGCCCGTAAGCTTGCTGCCGGAGGCCTCCGTGTTCATATACTCTGCAAGCCTGCCGGACTCATCCAGGGTATAAACCAGATTTCCCACCCCTACTCTCTCCCCCTCGCGGGCATAATAATTCACATACCCCGCCTGGGTGGCATTTACAATTTCTTCGTCACGCAGGGCAATCCCTCTGTAAATATTGTTTGCAGAAAGAGATCCCATTTTAACCTGATGTCCTTCTATATGCTTTTGTGTGAAATACATGAATACACAGATAACAATATACACAAAAATCACCGCAAAAATCACCATACCTATGTTGATGTTAAGCGGCTTTCTGTATTTGACTATCTTATTATTTTCATTACTTTCCAAATTCACCGACTCCTAAACAACAAATGCCAGACATCCTTATACGCCCCAGGGGCGCACCATTTAAAACGCCCCGGAATCATCCGGGGACGCTTATAGAATTCAATCATTTTTTATAGAGAAAAGAACAAAATCATGATCTTTGTTTAAAGAGAGATTACGATCTTATCCTTCACAGATGCGGGAAGCTCGTCCTCATCAAGGGATACGCTGACTACGAAATCCACCTTGAATTTCTCACTGATCCCCTCCAGCTTCCGAATCACAGCCTCCACATCGCTCTCCTCCAGACATGCAATCTTGAGGAAACTGTCAAAATACATCTTTTCAAGGTCATGATCCTGTGAAATAATCCCGCACACAAACCCCACAAATTCATCTGCATCCGAAATCATATAGTAAGATACATCAATAAGCCTGATCTTGTTATTCAGCTCGTACATGTGCTTCGTGCTCTTGTCCAGATATACGATATTACCGGATGCATTCTGTACCTCGGCATTCACTTTATCCAATAAATATTTGGTCTTGCCTTTCCCCTTTTTTCCTACTACTAATTGAACCATTGGTAATCCCTCCTGATGTATATTTGCTATATGTAAAATTCGATAATACTTACTTTATTATAAGTGATAACCGCATAAAAAACAACTCATTTATTTATTTCTTCCAATAAATCTGTCATTTCCGTATACAAAACATCTCTGCTCTGCGCATGAAGAATCACGGATATATAGGGATTGCTTCCAGAATCCCTGGAGAGCAGGATCAAACAGGAGCCTGCCGCGCTGGTAGTGCCTGTCTTGCCCCCAAGGACAGTGATTCCGCTGGGGACTTCGGCTTCCCCTCTCAAGTAATAGTTTGAGTTACTGACCGTAATCTCCTTGGGCGTACCGCCTGCCTGTGTATACACTGTGGTATAGGAATCCATACCGATAATCTCATTGAATAAGGAATAATCCACGGCGGCATCCATAATCAGATACATATCATACACGGTGGTATAATGCTCTTCATCGGAAAGCCCATGGGGATTCGTGAAATGCGTATTCGTGGCTCCCAAGGATAAGGCCTTTTCATTCATCAGATCGGCAAAGGCTTCTACCGACCCGGCAATCCCCTCTGCAATCATCACCGCGGCATCGTTGGCCGAGCTGATCAGCAAAAGATGCAGAGCCTGATCCAGGGTCATCTGATCCCCTTCCGCAAGCCCGCACTTGGTAGCCCCTGATTCCAGATTCCTGACATTGGCAGAAGCGGTAAGCACAGAGTCCACAGAGCCGTTCTCCAACGCCACAAGGGCTGTCATCACCTTGGTCAGACTTGCAGGATACAGTCTTTCATGGACATTCTTGGCATACAGGGTATTGTGCCCGTTCAAATCAAACAGTCCGGCCCCGGAGGCCCCCGACATATCCACACTCTCCGGTGAAATATTTGAATTCACCACACATAATCCGGCTGCAAAGGGATCTGCCGTCTCACTTTCCTCCTCATGATTCACAATCCGAAAGCTGCTCACCTCGGAATCTACCGTATAGGGCATGGCAAACTGAGCCTGCCCGCATCCCGTTAAAAGCAGTGAAAGGGAGGCGGTTAAAAGAAATATCTTTCTACTTGTACATTTCACGCCACTCTAAATCTCCTCTGTCCAAAGACTTGATCAGCAGCTCCGCCGTGGCAAGATTCGTAGCCAGCGGAATATTGTGCATATCACAGAGCCTTACTACATTGTTCACATCCGGTTCATGATTCTTCGATGTTAAAGGATCCCGAAGAAAAATAACCAAATCCATCTCATTGTGCTCGATCTGAGCGCCGATCTGCTGTTCTCCCCCAAGATGACCGGCCAGAAACTTATGGATGTTTAAGTTTGTCACTTCCTCCACCAATCTGCCGGTAGTTCCGGTCGCATACAATTCATTCTTGCTTAAAATCCCCCGATAAGCAATACAGAAGTTCTGCATTAATTTTTTTTTCGCATCATGTGCTATTAATGCAATATTCATATTGTTCCCTCCTAAATATAGTATTTTCACCCTTATATAAAAAACTGATACTATTATACATCATTTTTCCCTGCATTGTAACCCCACATTTAAAACAAATCCAATTCCAATGAAAGAACTTACCAGCGAAGTGAGTCCATAGCTTACAAATGGAAGGGGAAGTCCCGTATTTGGCAGTAAATAGGTCACTACCCCGATATTAATGAAGGCCTGGAAACCGATCATGGAACCTATACCCGCCGCGATAATGGCGCCGGCAATATCCTTTGCCCTCTTAGCGGTAAGCAGACACTCCACACTGATCAGCACAATCAGCACGATTACCGTACAGGTTCCTACAAATCCGAATTCCTCTCCGATCACTGCAAAAATAAAATCGGTCTGCTGCTCCGCAATAAAGTTGGCGTTTTTTACGGAGCTGATCTGGTTATTTTTGTAGCCCTTTCCGTGAAGCTGCCCGGAACCGATGGCCATGACGGAATATTCCTGCTGGTAGCCCAGCGAGTTTGCGAAGTCCTCCTTGTTAAAGAAGGAAATCACTCTGTTGAGCTGGTACATATGATCTTCACTTATGATCTTCTGATCCGGCTGCAGGACCAGGTACATAAATATAAGGAAGGCCGGAACCACCACTGCAAGGGTTCCCCCTATCACTTTCCAGCTCAGCCCTCCTATAAACATAATCACGCAGAAAATCAGGCAGATGATAATGGTTGTGGACAAGTCCGGCTGTTCATAGACCAGCGCCGCAGGTATGGCGAACAGAATCACGCTCAAAACAATATACTTAAAGGTGTTAAGCTTTTCCTGATGCTTTAGGATAAGCTGTGCAAAAAAGAGGATAATCAATATTTTTGCAAGCTCGGAAGGCTGGAACTGAATCCCTGCAATCTTCAGCCACCGCTGGGCATTGTTGGCCGTTTTTCCCATTACAATAACCAGGACCAGCAGAATAACATTCACCACATACATGATCCAGTACAGGTTTAAAAGCACAGAGTAGTCAAACAGGGATATCACCAGCATCAGAAACAGACCGAAGGCAAAGCCCGCGATCTGTCTGTTCTGCAGTTCCGGTTCAGCGCTGCCCACAGCCACAATCCCAATCACCGCCAGGGCAATCACATAAAACATAAGCTTAAAATTATAATGACGTATTTTGTATTGTTTCAGCATCTTTTCACCTTCATGAACCCACTGTCCGCCCTGGTTAAGGCCCAAGCCGCAGCTTCTCCAAAGCGTCAGTTTACATTCTTATGTAAATCCAGAATAGGGATGTTCGCATACAGAATAGGCGTCTTGTCCCGTCCCTTGCTGTCTGTCTTTGCAATCTGTATTTCCATACTCTCGGCGTCAATCTTCATGTATTTTGAAATAACCTTGGCAATATCGGTCTTTATCATCTCCATCATCTCCGGTGAACAGTTGACTCTGTCGGAAATGAGCAGTATTTTCAAACGATCCTTTGCGATTTCCCTTGATTTTCTTCTGCTAAAAAAGCTTTTGATCCCCATAGTGCTCACCTCCTAATTTTTATGAAAAATACCTGACACTCTTGTCCAGAAAGAAACTCCCTTTTCAAATTCCAGAAACGGGATCTCTTTTCCGGTCACCCGATAACATATATTCTGGTATGCTTTCCCTGCCAGTGTATTATTCCCAACAAGAGGCTCCCCCTGATTTGTGGCAACCACCACATTTTCATCGTCCGGCACAATACCGATCAGGCTGATGGCCAGAATGTCCACCACGTCTGCGGCGCTCATCATATCCCCCCGCTTTACCATATCATAGCGCAGACGGTTGATAATCAGGTCAATCTTTGAAAAATCGCTGGCCTCCAAAAGCCCTATAATACGATCTGCGTCTCTTATGGCGGATACCTCCGGGGTGGTCACCACCAGAGCCCTGTCCGCCCCCGCTATGGCGTTGCGGAAGCCCTGCTCGATTCCCGCAGGACAGTCCAGGATAATATAATCAAACTGCTCCTTGAGCTGGCTGATGACCTGTATCATCTGAGAAGGATTTACTGCCGATTTGTCCTTTGTCTGTGCGGAAGGCATCAGATAGAGGCTGGGATAACGCTTGTCCTTGATCAGGGCCTGCTTGATCCGGCATTTGCCTTCCACCACATCCACAAGATTGTATACAATCCTGTTTTCCAGCCCCATGACTACATCCAGGTTCCTCAGACCTATATCCGTGTCGATCAGCACTACCTTTTTTCCCATTGCTGCAAGACCTGTTCCTACGTTTGCGGATGTGGTGGTCTTACCCACTCCGCCTTTCCCTGATGTGACGACAATTACTTCACTCATGCTTAACCTCCGTTTCGCCGCATAGCGGCCTGCTGTTAATGAATTATCGTCCCCTGAGAAAAACCTTTCTAAACAGGCAATTCACTCAGTAAATCTTTTGTGAGAGAATCAATGATCACTATTCCATCCTTTATGTATGCAATTTTCGGCTGTACCTTGGGTTTGATAGACCATTTCGGCTTTTTGTCCTTTGCTCTGTATTTGAAATCGCCGATCTGAAGCTTTTCAGGCGACATTTCAAGCGCCGCAATATAATGCCCCTCGCTGCCGCTTCCCCCGGCATAGGCTTTTCCGTACAGGCCCCCCAGCACAATAATATCCCTGGCGGATATGATCTTGGAGCCGGGGTAGACATCCCCCACAATCACAATACTGGATTCCGTCTCCAAAATCTGCCCGTTCTTTAAAGTCCCCCTGTAAAACTGGCCTTCATTTTCCGCCGCGGCCTTATTGGCGGAGGCCGTCATCTGCAATGCCTTTACAAAGTTCCTGTTGGTGGTATCGTCCTCCCCCACAAGACAGAGGATCTGAAGTTGGGAGTTGTCGGAGATGGCGTGAATGATCTGCCTCTCCTCCTTTTCGGATAAATCACGTCCCCGGATGGAAAGCGCCATCCTGGCATCCTTAAAAAAACTGCTGGAATCCCGGAACTTTACGCCAATATCAGACAAAAGCTCCTCAAAGGGAAGATTTTCATCCAGATACAGCACGATGCCATTGGGAAAACTTTTAATGATAACTGAATTTTTCAAATTGGCTACTCCTTTAATCCCTTAATCACCGCTTACCATGCTGCCTGTCATGAGGGCGGCCTCTCCGGTAATCAGCGCATCCTCATCCTTCAGGCCATAATAGTATTCAAGAATATCCTTCGTAGTCTTGGCTGCATAGTTCGCGGTGTATCCAAATGCAATTCTTGTCACAACGGCAATCTCAGGCTCTTCATAGGGGGCATAGCAGGCAAAGAGCGCGTGGTTACCTCTGTTGGCATTTTCCTCCGCCGTACCGGTCTTGCCGGCAACCCTAATGTCCAGATCACTGTAATCCGCCCGGTTTTCGATCACCTGCCGCATTCCCGAGTGAATGGCGTCCCAGTTCTCCTGATCCATCTCAATGGTATTTCTGATGTTGGCCTTCCGGTCTTCCATCAATACGCCGCTGTGGTCCGTAATCTTATCGATCAGCGTCAAATCATAGCAGGTACCGCTGTTGGCCACCGTAGTCAGATACCTGGCAAGCCCTGCCGTGGTGAAACCGTTGGAGCCCTGCCCGATGGCGGAACGCACGGCATCTTCTGTGGATACGATGGGTGCAGATTCCTCCATTTCGATACCGGACAGTTCTGTAAGCCCGTACAGATCCGCATATTTCTCCAATACACTTAGTCCTGCGTCGGAGGAATAGGCGTCTCCCACCGTTCCCAGACGGTAACCCAGTTCATAAAAGAATACGTCACAGGAGTGCCGGATCCCTTCCACTACATTCAGAGCCCCGTGCCGTCCGGAATAAATCCAGCAGGTCGGCGGCGGGTCAATCTTTTCAAAAATTCCGTTACAGGTATAGGTTGTATAGGGAGTAATCGCTCCCTCCATCAGCCCTGCCGTGGCGCTCACCATCTTGAAAGTGGAGCCGGGCGCTGTAAGCTGGGTGGTTGCATAATTATTAAGGGGCCTGGACAAATCGTTCAGCAGCTTCGAATAGTACTCTGCATTGACGCCGTTTGCCATCATATTGTTATCATATCCCGGATAGGTCACAAGCGCAAGGACATCTCCCGTATTTACATCCGTGATCACGGCGGAGGCGGAGTAAGGATCCAGAGCCAACTGCGCCGGAGTAATATCCAGCCTTTTGATTCGTTCCATAATAAAATTGTAGGAAGACACCGCCCCCCGCTCAAACTGATTCTGTTCCTCGTCGGTAAGCTCCACCAGCCCCTGTTCCAACAGAATGTGGCAGATTTGATTGCCGGAGATCACATCCTTTTTGATCATAAAGCGGTAAATGCTCTTGGTAAAGCTTAAATCCTCCTCCAACTGTTCAAAAATGTAATCCACAATCCGATCATAAATCTCATCCGATCCGGAATACTGACTCTCCATATTCAGCCTGGTCACATCAATCCAGTTCTGTGCAATACAATAGTTCAGAAATTCATTTAAGCTGATCACCTCGTTTTTGGTCCATGCCACATAGGTCTCATCCGAGGTGTCCACCTTACTCCTTACAATGATTCCGTTTTCGTAGAGGATCTCCGCAATATAACTCTCATAAACCTGATACTCCATGTCCAACTGATCGTAGGGAGTCAGGGTATCCGTTAATTCCGTTCTTAAGGTCTCAAAAACCCCGCTTTTGTGCTCCAGAAACCTGGAATACACTTCCTTTTCATTGGCCCCGGCCAGGGCGTCGGAGAAATGCTCCGTATCGATCACATTATTGTTGATCAGAGCAAAATAAACGTCATAAATCGGAATCTTGATGGCGCTGCTCTTGGCCTCAGCCGTATTAAACTCTTTTGCATTGATAATCGTGGAGCACAGGATTCCTGCCAGCCTTTGCTCCAAAATCTTATAGACGGCAATCTGCAGATCCTTATCAATGGTCAGATAAATGTTGTTTCCGGCTACCGGCTCCACATAGTTGGCCGTGTCCGTCACCTTTCCCACATTATCCACGAAAATCGTCTCGCTTCCCTTCACTCCCTGCAGATAGGATTCCATGGATTTCTCGATTCCCAGCTTTCCTACGGTGTCGTTGGAATCATAGTTACTGTCCTCATTTTCCTCCTGAAGAACGGCAAGCTCGTCCTGGGAAACCTTTCCGGTATAGCCCAGAATATGGGAGAAATACATGCTGTCCACATAGCGGCGGATGGTATCCTCCTCGATGGAGACTCCCTCCAAATCCATACTGTTTTCCATAATGACCGCCATGGTCTTCTCGTTAATGTCTGTGGCTACCGTGGTAGGCATATATTTCTGGAAACTGTTGTTGCTCATGTCATAGCGGATGGTAAGGATCTTAAGTACCTCATCTTTCGTGTAGCCGTTTCCGGGTACAAAGGAATTTTTGTCGTCCTCCTGGGTATACTCCCCAATCCGGAATCTCCCCCAGCCGCAGAGGTAATCCACCACCTCGCCGGCTGTAGCCGTCCTCTCCTTTTCCTCCAACTGGTCGATGGTCAGATGCCCGTACACATCTGCCAGGAAACGGTAAAGCTGTGTTCCCTCCACCGTATAGGAATAACGTCCGTTTTTATCCAGAATAATCTTGAAATCGCTGACCACCGTATCGCCGTTATCCTCAATCATGTTGATCAGCTTATAGATCGTCGTATTTAAATTCAGGTTTTTAAGCTTTCCGCTCTCGTAAACGTCCTCTATGGTGACGGAATGGGCCAGCTCATTGTAGGCCAGCAGGTTGCCGTTGCGGTCATAAATACATCCCCGGCTTCCCTTAATGGTCCGCTCTCTCATAATCTTCATCTTAAAGGAGTCAAGATATTCCTCCCCGTGTACAATCTGCAGATCAAAAACCCGGTTGATCAGAATCCCCCCTGCGCAGATCAATACCACAATGATAATAAATGTCCGGGAGGTAACGGTTTCTACTAAATTTTCCCAAAATTCCTCAAACAAACTTCTTTGCACTCCTTTGTTCCGAATCCTCCAGTTTTTTGTTGATCCAAAGAATCAGAGGATATAACAGCAATGTCATAAGCAGGGTATAGACGATTTCAGGCAGAATGATATGGAGAAAATAAAAATCAATCTGAAAACGACTCCGCATCAAAAACAGGGTAATATAATACAAAAGCCCGTAAGCGAGATCACTCAAAAAAATCAGCAGAAGGGGCAGCTTGATATCGTCCGGGAAAAAGAGCCTGTTAAACTTCCCGTTGGTATAGCCTATGTACATATAGATCATAGCATTTAAGCCAAGCACATTCCCGAAAAATATGTCCGCCAAAAGTCCGGAGAAAAAGCCGATCAAAAGTCCTGTACTCTCTCCCCTCATAAATCCGAAAGAAGCCGTCAGCACAATCAGTAAATTGGGCACGATTCCCCCAAAAGCAAGGCCTTTAAAAACAGTAGTCTGCAACAAAAAACATATTACAATCAGTAAAATGGATACGATAAACCGCTTCACTTATGAATCTCCTACCTGCTGCTTTAGCTGTGTCACGATCAGGACCTCCTCCAAATGCTCAAAGTCAACCGCCGGTATAATCATTCCTGATTTGGTAAGATTATTGGAATCCACATTGATACTGGATATATACCCGATTAAAATGCCGGGCAGATATTTGTCGCTGATATTGGAGGTCACAATCTTATCCCCCTCCACCACCCGGTCCGCGTTGTCGATCAGCTTTTCAAAACGGATCACTCCCTCCGCATATAACTCAAGGTCACCGCTCACGATCAGTTGGTCTGCAGTGGAAAGCACCATGCCGCTGGTCTTGGCATTGTCGTCGATCACGGACATGACCTTGGACCAGTTCGGCCCCACATCCACAATACGCCCCACCAGACCACTGCCCGCCATCACATTCATATCAATCTTCAGCCCGTCCTCAGAGCCCTTGTTGATCACAAAGGAATGGAACCAGTTTCCGGAATCCTTGGCGATAATCCGGGCCCCGATTTTATCATACTCATCATACTGGGCGTCCAGATCGTAAAGCTCCCTCAAATTGGTAAGCTCGTACCGATCCTGCTGAAGCCTGATGTTCTCCATGGTGAGATCATCGATCTCCTGCCGCAGTTTTTCATTTTCTTCCAGAAGGGATCTGATCTGCACCAGTTCCTCGGAGCGGTTGGATAACCAGCTTCCGGCCTTGCTGATCCCATCCTGCAGGGGGGCGATCAGGCTGCCGCCGATTGCGCTTATGGGAGCGCTCAGAAAATTGGTATTAAATGTGATCACAATCAAACCCGTACATAACAATGTTAAAATAAAAAGGAGATATTTACCGGGTAATGTAAACTTCTCTCCTTTTTTTTTCACAATTGGACTCATTTGGTAAGTTCCTCAATTGAATAAGCAACCGATTTGTAATTGTCATCCTTGATAATCTTTGAAAGCCCCAGCGCCACACTGGTCACGGGATTTTCGGATACGTTCACCTTAAGTCCTGTTCCTGCCTGAATCAGCTCCGCCAAATGGTTTACCGAAGAAGCGCCGCCGGTCAGGTATAATCCATGACGGTAAATATCCGCCGCAAGCTCCGGGGGAGTCCTCTCCAGAATCACCTTGATATTGTCTATAATCGTATAAAAGTGTTCGATCAAAGAATCATCAATCAGATTGGTGGGCAGTTCTCTCTCTACCGGCAGTCCGGTTACAATATCCCTTCCGTAAACCACCGCGCCCTTCCCTTCTTTTTCAAGGTCGCAGAGCGCCATTTTGACATTTTCCGCCGTCTTTCCGCCGATGATCAGGCTGAACTCCCTTCTCACCGCCGCCCGGATGGCGTCGTCAAATTTCTGTCCGCCCACCTTGATCAGACGGCTCAGCACAATGCCGCCCAGGGAAAGAATGGAAATTTCCGTGGTGTCAAAGCCCACGTTGACAATCAAAACGCCCTGAGAGTTTTTCACGTCAATCTCAAGTCCAAGGCCGTCAGCCACTGCCTTTTCCACCACCATGATCTTTTTCGCCTTCACACCCGCATCCCGGATCAGGTCATAAAAGGCCCTCTTTTCCACTCCCGTCACATCCGTGGGAACCGCAATATAATAATCGGCGGCCTTGAAATTTTTGCTCATATTGCTGATAAAATATTTGACCAGAAGCTCCATATTTCTGATGTCGGCAATGACGCCGTTAGAAAGCGGATAGGAAATATGAATATTCCCCGGCGCTTTCTCATACATTTCAAAGGCGGAATCCCCATAGGCAAAGAGCGTATCCTTATTCTCAATGGCAATCATATTTTTTTCAACCATCACGGAATCATCCGAACGGTTATAAATTTTAATATTACAGGTTCCCAGATCAATACCAAATGCATTATTAGACAAGACAAATACCCCTTTCTTATAATAAGTCTTCCTCCTTCAAACTTATGTAACATTGATCCCCCAAAATCACATGATCCACTAAAGGAATGTCCATCAGTTCTCCGGCTTCTTTTATCTTACGAGTGATTATAATATCCTGTTTGCTCGGATGCGGATCCCCGCTGGGGTGATTGTGCAGAAGCATCAAATTGCTTGCCCGGCACTTGAGGGCCTCGATAAACACCTCGCGGGTGGATAAAAGGGAGGCTCTCACCGTTCCTAAGGATACCATATATTCTTCAATTAAATTCAGTTTATTATCCAGCAATAACAGTAATACAATTTCCTTCTCTTCGTGGCGCAGCTTTTCCATATAATAGGCGGCCACCGTGTCCGGATAATTAAACCGGACGGAAGCGGCGGCTCTCTCACAGGCCATTCTCACTGCCAGCTCGGCAATACATTTGATCTTTACCGCTTTTACCTCCCCGATCCCCGGAATTTCCATTAATTCCTCCAGGGAAATATGGTGAAGCCCATTCAGCCCCGGCTCCTTCCCTTTTGCAAGGGACAATACCTTCTGCGCCATCTTAAGGGCAGGGCAGTCTTTGGTGCCTGTCCTCAAAATAATCGCGATTAGTTCCGCTTCTGTCAGGGCCTCCGCCCCCAACGCCAGAAATTTTTCATAGGGAAGCTCCTGATTCTTGGTTAAATTATTCTTCAATACAAATCCTTTCCAATCCCTTCTCTCAATTCGGTCTCGGAAATGTATGGCGTTTTTCACCATAACCATCATTTATATTAGCACAGTTGGAAATTTATGTATACCAATTTCATAGATTTTTTATAAGTTTTGTTTGTCAAAATCTCCCAGGATAACCCCTTTTTCCACTAATTTCTGTAATGTTTTCATGATTCCGAACTTTCCGTGCTGCCAGGTCAAGCCTCCCTGGAAGTACACTGCATAAGGCGGCTTGATCGGCCCGTCGGCGCTGAGCTCGATGGAGGAGCCGGACACAAACGCCCCTGCCGCCATGATCACCGGACTGTCATAGCCGGGCATATCCCAGGGCTGCGGCGTCACGTGTCCGTCCACCGGGGCCGCCTGCTGGATCCCCTCACAAAAGGCGATCACTCCCTTGGGGTCCCCGAAAGTCACTGCCTGGATAATGTCATGCCTGCTCTGTGTCCCGTCCGGCACCACACAAAAGCCAAGCCTTTCATAGAGGTTTGCGGCAAACACCGCCGCTTTCATGGCGTTTGCCGTCACGGAAGGGGCAAGGAACAGTCCCTGATAAAAAGGGCCAAGCGCCTGGAGGGAGGCTCCCACCTCTCTGCCAAGCCCCGGGGAGGTCAGCCGGCAGGCGGCGTTCTCAATGCACTCCTTCTTTCCTGCCAGATACCCTCCTATGGGGGCAAGGCCGCCGCCGGGATTTTTGATTAGAGACCCTACCACCAGATCGGCGCCCACATCGGAGGGCTCTATCCCCTCGGTAAACTCCCCGTAGCAGTTGTCAACCATGCAGATCACATCGGGCCTGATCCCCTTCACAAAAGAGATCAGTTCTCCGATTTTGTTGACTGAGAGAGTCGGTCTGGTCTGATAGCCCTTGGAGCGCTGGATGGTCACCAGCCTGGTCCTCTCACAGATTGCCTGGCGGATTTTTTCGTAATCAAAGCTGCCGTCCTTGAGCAAGTCCACCTGCCGATACGTAATGCCGTATTCCTTCAAAGAGCCTCTCGATGGCCGGATGCCGATCACCTCCTCCAAGGTGTCATAGGGCTTCCCCACAGGGGAAAGCAGTTCGTCCCCCGGCCGCAGGTTACTCATCAGAGCCAGAGCCAGGGCATGGGTGCCGCAGGTAATCTGAGGCCGCACCAGGGCGTCCTCCGTATGAAAAATATCCGCATATACTTTTTCCAGGGTTTCCCGCCCCAGGTCATTATAGCCGTAGCCGGTGGTGCCAAGCAGACAGGCCTCGCTCACTCTGTTTTTCTGCATAGCCCCGATCACCTTGAGCTGATTGTATTCCGAAACGGCGTCAATTTCCTGCCATCTGTCCTTCAAAGAATCCCAGATCCGCTCTCCGAATTCATAAACCTGCGGGCTGATGCCCATACTCTCATAAATCTGCCTTAAAGCTTCCTTCATTCCGATTTCATGTCCTTTCCCCAATTTTTATTGCGGCACTGATTTCTTTGCCCTGCATTGTTCCGACAGATAGTGCAGAATCTCTTCCTTATTGTAATGGAACTCGTTTTTGTTTACCCAGATCACGTCCCGCTCCCTGCGAAACCAGGTAAGCTGCCTTTTGGCGAAATGGCGGGTGTTTTGCTTGATCGCATCCACCGCCTCCCTGAGGGTGATTTCTCCGTCCAGGTAAGAAAGAAGCTCCTTATATCCAAGCCCCTGCATGGATACCATCCGCCTTTCGCACCCCATTTCCCGCAGGCTTTTCACCTCATCCAAAAGCCCTTCTGCCATCATGGCGTCCACCCGGCGCTCAATCCCCTCATAGAGCCGTTCTCTGGTATCGTTTAACACAAAGTAACGGCTGTCATAAGCGGCTTCCTTTTCCCTCTCCCGCTTATTGTGCATGGAAATTGTCTCGCCGTTTTGTTCATAGTACTCCAGCGCCCGGATCACACGCTTTTGATTGTGGGGATGGATGGCGGCGGCAGATTCCGGATCTACCCGGCAAAGCTTTCCGTACAGGTATTCACCGCCCTTTTCTCTGGCCTCTTCCTCTAATTGTGCGCGAAGCTTCCCACCCGTCTCTTGACTGGAAAAGTCAATATCATACAGAAGCGCCTGAATATAAAATCCGGTTCCCCCCACCACAATGGGAATCCTCCCCCGCTCATAGATTCCGTTCATTGCCTCCTTTGCCATCCGCTGGAAGGAATAGACATTAAACTCCTGCCAGGGCTTTAACACATCAATTAAATGATGAGGCACGCCATCCATTTCCTTTTCGGTGATCTTGGCGGAACCAATATCCATATACTGATAGATTTGCATGGAGTCGGCCGAAAGGATTTCCCCCTTTAATTCCTTTGCAAGGGCGATCGATAAGGCGGTCTTTCCCACAGCCGTAGGGCCTGCAAGAATGATGAGTTTTTCCTTTTGCTTCATTGCATGATACATCCTTTAAACAATTCTTTTAAATTTCTTTTCAATCTCATACTTACTCATGGAAATGATTGTAGGTCTTCCATGAGGACAGTGATAAGGATTGTCAAGGGTAAGAAGCTCGTCGATCAACGCTTCCATCTCATGGCGGGTAAGCTTATGATTCCCCTTTACCGCCGCCTTACAGGCCATGGAAGCCAGCTTGTGCAATATCACTGTGGGCGCTCCCTGCAGCGGAGCCTGGGCGAGTTCATCCAGAATCTCAAGGAAAAGCTCCTTTTCATTGCAGCCGTAGAGATCCATGGGCACACTGCGGCAGGCATAAGCGCCGCTCCCGAATTCTTCAAGCTCAAAGCCCATTTCACCAAAAAAGCTCATATAATTTCGAAGAAGCTCTTCTTCCTTTCCCGTAAGGCTGATGACCACCGGCGGATTTAACATCTGGGAAGGCATTTCCACTTCCTGGTTATTCCCCGCATCCTCCAGCTTTTTCACAAGACGTTCATATTTTACCTTCTCATGAGCGGCATGCTGGTCTATAATAAAAAGCTTATCCTGAAAGGCCACCAGCCAGTAAGTATCAAAAATCTGCCCCAGAATCTGATACTCCTGCCTCGCCTTGGGGGTTAAGAATTTATCTTCAAACAGATTGAGCTGCTCAGGCCGCTCCACCACCACATGCTCTGATGCCTTGATGATATTTGAATGAATTCCTGCATTCTTAAGGGGATTACCGCTTATTTCGCCACCGATTATCTTATTTCCCTCTATTTTTTGCATCTCATTCTGAATCTCAGAGGGTTTTGGTTGTTCCTTAACCAGGGGCTGCGCAGCCCCATAGGAGGCCTCATCCTGAACCATCGTCATTCGCCTTGTCTCAAAAGGCTCAGGGGCTCTCCGGGAAAGGGCCGCCTGCTTCTCTTTCTCCGCCTCAGTATTTTTTTCAGCGAGAGAAACCTGGGGAATCAGCTCTCTCTGGCGGAAGAACGTATGCACAGCCCCGGAAAGCCGGGTATAAAGCTCGCCCCCATGAATCAGACGGATCTCCATTTTGGCCGGATGGACATTGACGTCGACTGTCCCCGGCTCCATGGTAAAATGCAGCACATAAAAGGGAAACTTATGCTGCATCAAACAGGCTTTGTATCCCTCCTCCATGGCTTTGGTAATGATGTCATTGCGCACATAGCGCCCGTTTACAAAGCAGGTCTCGAAATTGCGGTTGGAGCGGTTGATTTCCGGTTTTCCCAGAAAGCCCTTCACCGAAAATCCATTTCCCTCCATCTCGAAGGGAAGCACAGCATCCGCCATGTCCCGCCCGTAAATCCGGTAGATGATCTCCTTTAGGTTCCCGTTGCCGGAAGTATGGAATTTCAGTTGATTGTTCTGGATAAATTTCACGGATATTTCCGGGTGGGAAAGGGCCAGACGCTCCAGCAGATCTGCCACATACCCTCCTTCTGTCTGGGGCTGCTTTAAAAACTTTCTTCTCACCGGTGTGTTAAAAAACAGGTTCCTGACAAAAAAGGTGGTTCCCGAAGGGGCGCCGATTTCCTCCAGCTCCTCCTCCACGCCTCCGGCAATGGCAAAGCGGACTCCCGTCAGCTCCTTTTCGGTCTTGGTGATCACCTCCACCTGGGCCACAGCCGCAATACTGGAAAGGGCCTCCCCGCGAAATCCCAGGCTTTCCACGATATTCAAATCCTCTATGGAGGTGATTTTGCTGGTGGCGTGACGCAAAAAAGCTTTTTTTACCTGATTCTTTTCAATGCCGCTTCCATTGTCCGTGACCCGGATCAGGGAAATGCCGCCCTCCTTAATCTCCACCGTAATGGCCGTGGCCCCGGCGTCTATGGCGTTTTCCGTAAGCTCCTTCACCACGCTTAAAGGCCGTTCAACCACCTCCCCGGCAGCGATTTTATCTATAGTACTCTGGCTTAATACCTGGATCTGTGACATAATCATCCTCCCTGCCACCTGTTTTTCAGCTTATTCTGCAGCCGGTATAAGGTATTCAGCGCATCCAGAGGCGTCAGATTGGAAATATCCACCTCCGTGAGCTCCTTCAGCACATCCTCATCCTTCACCGTATCAAACAGGGACATCTGGCTTAAGTCCACCTCGTCATAAACGATTGGCTTTTGTCTGCTCTCCTTCGCAGGCACGGCAATGCTCTGTACCTTCTCCAAAATATCATTGTCACAGAGCTGGGTCACAATCTCCTTGGCCCTGTCTATGACCAGATCTGGCACGCCGGCCAGTTTTGCCACCTGAATGCCATAGCTCTTATCCGCACCGCCCTTGATAATCTTGCGCAGGAAAACAATATCGTCCCCCTTTTCCTTTACGGCAATACAGTAATTGTTTACGTTGGACATTTTGCCCTCCAGCTCGGTGAGCTCATGGTAATGGGTGGCAAAAAGGGTTTTGGCTCCCAACAGCTTTTTGTTGCTGATATGCTCGATCACCGCCCAGGCAATGCTCAGTCCGTCAAAGGTGGAGGTTCCCCTTCCGATCTCGTCCAGGATCAGCAAGCTCTCCGAAGTGGCATTGCGCAGAATATTTGCCACCTCATTCATCTCCACCATAAAGGTAGACTGTCCGCTGGCCAGATCGTCAGACGCTCCTACCCGGGTAAAAATCCGGTCAACGATTCCGATATTTGCATTGTCTGCGGGCACAAAGCTGCCGATCTGGGCCATCAGCACAATCAGCGCCACCTGCCGCATATAGGTAGACTTTCCCGCCATATTGGGGCCTGTGATCACGGATACACAATATTTTTTATTGTCCAGATGGGTGTCGTTTGCGATAAACAAATCCCCGGAAAGCATCTGCTCCACCACTGGGTGTCTTCCGCCCTTAATATCAATGATTCCCTTTTCATTGATTGCAGGGCGGACATAGTGATTTCTCTCCGCCACAAGGGAAAGGCTGCAGAATACATCCAGCTTTGCCACAGCCTTGGCGGTCTTCTGGATCCGCTCCATCTCCCCGGCCACGGCATCCCTGATCCGGCAGAATATATCGTACTCTAAGGTGATCAGCTTGTCCTCCGCATTCAAAATTGTATCCTCCAACTCCTTTAAGCGGGCGTTGGTGTAGCGCTCTGCGTTGGCAAGGGTCTGCTTGCGGATATAATCCTCGGGAACCATATCCTTAAAGGAATTGGTAACCTCATAGTAGTATCCGAACACCTTATTATAGCGGATCTTTAAATTCTTGATTCCCGTCCGTTCCCGATCCTCCTCTTCCAGCTTTGCCAGCCAGTTCCGCCCTTCTGTCTTGGCATGACGCAGTCTGTCCACATCAGCATCGAAGCCCTCTCTGATCATGCCTCCTTCCCTGACGGCAATGGGCGGTTCCTCACAGAGCGCCTTTTCGATCAGCTCGCAAATATCGGAAAGGGGGTCAATGTCTCTGTTAATTTCCAGAAGCAGCTCCTGCTCAAAATCCTTGAGAAGCAGCTTGATATGGGGCAGCATACGCAAAGAGTTGCGAAAGGCGATCATATCCCTGGGGTTGGCCGTCCGATAACTCACCTTTCCCAAAAGCCGTTCCAGATCGTAAATGGAATTTAAGTATTCCCGCATTTCGTCTCTTGTGATTGCCTCGTTTCCCAAAGCCTCAATACCGTCAAGGCGCCTTGTAATCTCCTCCTGATCAAGAAGGGGCTGCTCAATAAACTGCCGAAGGGCCCGTGCTCCCATGGCAGTTTTGGTCTTGTCCAGCACCCACAAAAGGGAACCCCGCTTTTGTTTCTCCCGCAGGGTTTCCGTCAGCTCCAGATTTCTTCTGGTAGAGCTGTCAAGCAGCATATATTTGCTGGTTAAATAGGGATAAAGATGGGTGAAATGCTCCAGCGACGTCTTCTGGGTATCTATCAGATACTGCATAAGGCTTCCGGCGGCGATCAGCCCCGCTGGAAAATCCTCGATTCCCATTCCCTGCAAGGTATTTACACGAAAATGCTTCAGCAGGCTTTTTCTGCACCTGTCCTCGTCAAAAAAATGAGGCTCCAGAGCATAGAGGGCAATGTGGAGCCGCCCCTTCAAATCCTCCAGATCGATTCCGCTCACCTGGAAAGCGTCGTTGCAGATGATTTCCCTGGGCGTATACTTATTGATCTCATCCAGGAGCTTTTTGTTATCCTCCACCTCCGTGAGGTAATAATCTCCCGTGGTCACGTCCCCGATGGAAATGCCTGTTTTCCCCTGGAAATAGGCAATACTCATGATAAAGTGGTTTCTCTCTTCCTCGTTTCCCTGGATGTTCAAGTTGGTGCCGGGAGTGACGATTCTGGTCACCTCCCTTTTGACCAGCCCCTTGGCCTGCTTGGGATCCTCCACCTGCTCGCAGATGGCCACTTTGTAGCCCTTGGAAACCAGCTTGTTCAGATAACCGTCCACCGCATGATAGGGCACGCCGCACATGGGCGCACGCTCTTTTAATCCGCAGCTTTTTCCGGTCAGGGTGATTTCCAGCTCCTTCGAGGCCGTCAAAGCGTCCTCGAAAAACATTTCATAAAAGTCCCCTAACCGGTAAAAGAGAATACAATCCGGATGCTCCTTTTTGGTTTCCAGGTACTTCTGCATCATTGGTGTCAGTTCTTCCATTTGTCCTCCCTTTCACCTATGTAATAAAATCCGTGACACTCTTTCAGATAAACCGGAACAATGGTTCCAATCAGACTCTGATCTCCTTTAAAATGCACAATGGTATTGTTGGAAAGCCTGCCCGTGACGAATTCCGGATCCTGCTCATTGATTTCCTCCACCAGGGCGTCCATGGTGCGCCCCTGGAGCGCGGATACCCTTTCTCTGGCCGTGTCCTGAACCACCTTTAAAACTCGGTCAAACCCTTCCTTCACCGCTTCTTCCTCTACCTGGTTTTCCATGGCGGCAGCTGGGGTTCCCGTCCGCTTGGAGTAGATAAAGGTAAAAGCGTTGTCATAGCCCACCTTCTTTATCACGTCGATGGTCTCGTCCACATCCTCCTTCGTCTCCCCCGGAAAGCCCACAATAATATCCGTGGTAATGGAAATATCCGGTATTTCCCTTCTGATCTTATCTGCAAGGGCAAGATACTGCTCTTTGGTGTATCTTCGGTTCATCGCCTCCAAAATCCTGGTAGAACCGGACTGCAGAGGCAGATGGAGGTGTCTGCATATTTTCGTGGAATGCTTCATCACCTGGATCAGCTCGTCCGACAAATCCTTGGGATGGGAGGTCATGAAGCGGATCCGCTCAATCTTCGGAATCTTCTCCACCTCCTGAATCAGCCGGGCAAAGTTCACAGTCTCTTTCAGGTTTTTGCCGTAGGAATTTACGTTCTGTCCCAGCAACATGATTTCCACCACTCCATCATCTGCCAGAGCCCGGATTTCCTTCAGAATATCCTCCATCTCCCGGCTCCGCTCCCTGCCTCTCACATAGGGAACGATACAGTAGCTGCAGAAATTGTTGCAGCCAAACATGATGTTGATGCCGGATTTAAAAGGATATTTGCGCTCCACCGGCAGCTCTTCCACAATCCGGTCGGTATTCTCCCAGATGTCCACCACCATCCCCCGGGCCTCAAACATGTTCGCCAAAAGTTCCGCAAACTTAAAGATATTGTGGGTGCCAAAAATCAAATCCACAAAGCGATAGCTTTTTCTGATCTTCTCAATGACAGAGGACTCCTGCATCATACAGCCGCACAGTGCCGCTCTCATGTGAGGATTTTTCTTTTTCAGGGAATTGATATGCCCAAGACGGCCGTACACTCTCTGGTTGGCGTTATCCCGCACAGTGCAGGTGTTGTAGATTACAAAATCCGCTTCTTCCGTCTCAGTCAGCTCATAGCCCACAGCCTCCAGAATTCCAGAAAGCTTTTCGGAGTCGCGGGCGTTCATCTGACAGCCGAAGGTTACCGTACACGCATATAGCGGACGGCCAAGACGTTCGCTTTCCGACTTCACAATCTGCCTGCATTTCGCCATAAAGTAATATTGACGCTGTGGTTCAAAATCAGGCGGACTGCAATTGACATTGACCCTGTCCAGGTCGATCTGCTTTAATTCTTCTACCGTAATATTTTTTAAATCAATATAGGAATCCATGTTTCATCTTTCTGTTTTGTTTATTTTTTACTCTCTTAATTCCAATTTATTGCTTCATGGGGAACTGTTCCGTTTTTTGCCCTGTCTTTTCTTCCTTCCAAAATCGCTTCTATTTCATCCGGTTCAGGAACCGCCTCCGGGATAAATTTGAGGAATAGTTTGGCATTCTTCAGACACATTTCTCTTGACTTTCTTCCCTACTTGTCATATAATCAAATAAAGAAATGAGTTTTTAACCGTACAGCTTTATTGCTCAAGCGGGGTACTCGTTTCTTTTTTTGTGTTCATGATATCATACAGATATCATTTCTTATCCTCTGGCATGCCTTATAACAAGTTCCACATGGAACACATTATAACGCAAAACTTCTCCCTCGTCATCGAAAATCGGAAGAGCAAAGCGAGAATCATATCGATAACATCCAAATCTGGCATTTTTATCATGCTTTTTCGCCAGATTCTCCCGAAATCTCTTATTTCCCGAAATCTCAATCATCTCAGGAATTCCCTGTGCGGCATTCGCTTTTGCCTTTGCAAGAGCACCTTTCAACTTTGCCATGTAATTGGAACCTGTATATTCGTCAGGAAGATCATTGCCTATGTATATGATTTCCTTATTTACTCAAATGGTCGGCCAGCCGAAAGTCTGAATACACGCATATAACGGACGGCCAAGACTTTCTCTTTCCGGCGGCAAAAGTGTAAGTTCCCGCACGTCGGTCATACTTTTTTATCGTCATTATATCCCATTTTTTGATTCCACATTTCCTGATTGATACCCGCCCATTATAGCACAAGAAAGAATGAAAATAAAGAACGAAAAACGACTGTTTTTTTGACAGCCCCCTTTGCTCGTGATATACTTATTTTCTAAGAGACAAAGTAACTATGTTGAATCAATGTGTGTAAAATGCATTGGATTTCCCGCCCAATGCGTATAATCTGAAAAATTTTCAGAATAGAAACACTAAGAAAATATTTTCAAAATGATACAATTGTTATATCTGAACATGCCAAAAATAGATGTAGGGAATGCAACATCAAGCAAAAGGATATTAAGTGCTGTGTTATGTCTGGCGAAATAGTAGAACAGTATCCCGATGATTTTCCATTCCCAAGCTACTTGATTTTTGGTTATGCGTCGGACAAGATGTACAAGTTGTAAAAGCGGAACCATGGAAGAGGGCAAAACATCCTATTTTGCACAGCTTAAGGAATGTTATGTTATCATTGAAAATGTGCCTTGTTTAAAATGTTCACAATGTGGCGATGTAGTGTTCAGGGGATCTGTAGTCGAGAAAATCGATGATATTCTGGACAATCTTGAAAAGATTGTAAGCAGGATTTCGATTATCGATTATAATAAAGTCGCATAAACGTGGAAAATAGTGGTATGAATCAATATTATGTATATGAAAAATACGAATTGAATGACAACGATAAAATGCTTATAGACATTGCCCTTACAGTGTTAAAAGAAAATTTTGATGACGGAATCTACAATCATACGGTTGGTTGTGCAATTCTATGTAAAAACGGCAGAATCTATAAGGGCGTTAATTGTGACGGAATTCATGGATCCTGCGCAGAATATATAACAATCGGCACCGCTATTTCAGCAGGTGAAAGAGATTTTGATACGATTGTCGCGGTTCACGATCAACACTTGAACTATGTCATTTCGCCATGTGGAAATTGCAGGCAAATGCTGTTTGAGTATTGTCCTGATATAAAAGTAATCGTGAACGATGAAAACGGAAATTTGATTAAAGTTAAAGCAAAAGATTTGCTGCCATTTACTTAACAATCTAACTTATCATTCCTCTTTGCATACTGGTCTGGGAAGCGCTTTTGTAAGGATTAAGGTATAGACAACCGCTATGAGTATCATAACAAACCCATGAATAATTTGCGGATGATCTGATGGCAAGGCAACTGCCCATTTGAAGAACAGATGTCTGAAACTCATCAACATTTCCACTTAAAATATCCTCAATATCCGGCTTTCGCAAAACAATTCCGGCAGGAAATCTGATTCCCGCTTCCTTTAACCTGTAAAAGCCATTCGCTTTTCCTCCAATTCCCTCCGCATAGCTGCCCAAATGAATATAACTCATAACTTTCTTTTACCTCTCCCCACGCAAAAGCTCATACAGGGTCAATACCCCCACCCCGGTTGCCCTCTTTTCCTGGTAGGCAAACACCGGCTTATCCACATCGGCGGTTCCTGCAATGTCCAGGTGAATCCAGGGCTTTCCCTTTGCAAAGTGCCGGATAAAAAGTCCTGCTGTGATGGCCGGACAGGCATCGCTCACATTCTTAATATCCGCCATGTCGCTCTCGATCATCTTTTCGTGCTCCCGGTACCAGGGAACACGGCAAAAACGCTCTCCTGTGCGCCCGGCCGAATCGAGAAATTCCTGACAGAACGCTTCCCCCTGGGCCATCAGGCCGGAAATGCTGTTTCCAAACATCCGCGCCATAGCTCCTGTCAGGGTGGCAATATCCACAACCCTGTCCGCATGTTCCCTGCGCAGGGCATAACTCACCGCGTCAGCCAGAATCAAACGCCCTTCCGCGTCCGTATTCAAAATTTCTATCAGGGTTCCGTCTCCGGCCCTGACCACGTCCCCCGGAATCATGCTTCCCGGAGCAATCCGGTTTTCGCACATGGGAATCACGCCGATCACATTGGCTGCTATGCCGTTTGCGGCCAGGGCATACACCGTGGCGGCCACAGCGGCGCCTCCCGCCATATCCCCCTTGATGCCTGCCATGCTCTGGGCGCCTTTGAGGCAATAACCACCCGTATCACACATCACGCCTTTTCCCACCAGGGCGGTAATCTCCTCCGGCATTTCTTCGGACGGGGACTTCCCCGGCAGGTAACGCAGCACCAGCATACAGGGCGGATAGGCGCTGCTCTCCCCCACAGCCAGAAAAGCTCCCATGCCCTCCTCCTGAAGCCTTGCCAGGGGAAGAATCTCCGTTTCCACAGGAAGTCCCTCCATCAAAGCCCTGATCTCAGCGGCAAAATCCTCCGGGCGCAGGTAATTGGCGGGCCGGTTCACCATATCCCTTGCAAAAATCACCGCGCCTGCCAGTGTCCGTCCTTCCTGAATCAATCTCTCTGCCCTGGGGCTTTGCGCTATCCCGGTAAAAGTTACCTTTCGGCTTTGTTCCTCCTGCTTTGAAAGCTTTTCCATCCGGTACAGCCCAAGTACGATCCCTTCCGCAGCCTCCTTTAAGACTTCCTCTCCCCATGCGGCAACAAGCGGCTTTATATCACAGGAAAAATTTTCTATTCCCCGCTTTCCCATCTCCTTTGCCGCACAGGCGCAGATTTCACGGACCTTGCCGCTCTCCTTCCCTGCATCTCCCGCACCCACCAGAAGCCGGAAGCCATTCTCCCCGGAGAGCTCCGCCCACTTTTCCAAGAATTTTCCATGGAACACCTTTGTCTCCCTGTCCCCTTCAAATTGGAACATCACATGGTTTTCCCTGATCTGCTCCTGCACTTCAATCGCTACGGCATTCATTCTCTCCCGATCATAAGCTCTTTCCTGTCTTTTTTCCATTTTCTCCCCATACTCCTTTCAAAAGTTCTGTTCCCTTCTCGTAAGAGGAGCCGACCTCACGGAAAAGGGCTTCATAAAACGCTTCCGCCGCCTGCTGCCTTTCCCCTGCAATCGCTCTTGCTCTTTTTGTATAAAAACCGGAATACAAATTTTTCAATTTATACTGATATTCCTGAAAAAAAGAAGGGGTTCCATCCTCTTTCCCGTCTGATACCGCCCCGTCGGGCAGAACGCAGTACAACGGCTCCGAAAGAATCCCTTTATACATCAGTGTCCGCGCAATTCCCACCGCCCCGGCAACGTCAATTTTATCCGCATCAAACAAAATCCGGGCTTCTATGCTTTGGGGCGGAGTATCGCAGCGATAACGGTGCGCCCGTATACATTCCGCCACCGCCTGGGCGAACCCCTCCTCAAAATGATTCTCGACCAGAAAACGAAAGGCCTTATCCGCTCCAACCCTTGCATGGCAGAGCTTTGGATTTTCAAGCTGCTCTTTCCTGCCAATATCATGCAGAAGACAGGCACAGACCAACACGTCATAATCCACCTTCTCTTCACTTTGCGCTATGTCCAATGCGTAATACAGAACACGGTAAATATGCTGCCTGTCATGAACGCTGTCGCTCTCGTCCATGCATAAAATCATATAATTTTCCAGTAACTGATAAGTGCCTTTTTCCATAGCAATTCTTCTCCTCTGCTAAATCAAAAACCACCAGAGCTTCTCCGCTGTCACAAAGCCCTCCGGTAGGTATAAAATCTTCCTCTGTTTTCGCACCTCTCTAACACATTCAGGTAGTTCAAAACGTGCAGGACGATTCCCGCAATCTGCTTTTTCTCCCCCACAGCCTTTCCAAATTCCAGAGCCGTGAAGGGCTCAGGCAAATTTTCCGGAATCAGCCTTAAATAATCCTCCGGCTTTTCCAGACGGATTTCGTCAAGCAGCGCTCGGGGAATCCAGTCATAGCGGCAGGAACCTTTCTTTTTATCCTGGCTCCATCCGTTCAAAAGCCGATATTCTTCCACCTCCAGCAGGGGAAAGCAAAGGCAGAGATTTTCCTGGGAAAGAATGCTCTTGATCTTATATAATTCCACAAAAGCCCTGTAAACGGAGCCTTTCACCGGGCTTTTGCGGGGCTTTGAGCATTCTCCCGTGGCCTCGTCAATCCAGCTTAAATACTTGATTCTGGCAATAGGATATACCACCGTTACCGGGTAGTTGGGAAGAAAACAGTTCAGCTTCGCCCGCATCTTATTAAAATTCGCTGTCTGGATTTCGATAATCTCCTGTCCGGTATAAATATCCGCCACATAGCCGTCCACAGAAATTTCCTGCATACTCTTATCCGGCGCATAGTAATCCTTCAGAATCGCGTGAAGCGTCTTTTCTTTATAAGTGCCGATACTGCGGCCCTCTCTTCCTGAGCTGACCGCAGCATCCCTGATCTCTTCAAATCTTTTCTTATCCATAGCCTATTTTCTTTCCAGAAAGAGCTTTCTTGAAATGAAATTGTAAACCATCACAATCCCCGTAGCCAGAATCGAACTGAGCGCCACCATATTTGCGTGGCTCACAAGCTCCTGCAACTGTCCGCTGCGGGCATAGATACCGTCGATGCACAGATACATCACGATTTCGTTTATGAGAAGTCCAAAGGCCGACAAGATCAGAAAGACCGTAAATTCCTTCTTTTTGTCCATCTCCTTTTTCTGGGTAAACACAAATTTGATGCTCAGAAGATAGTTCACCACCGCGGATACCACAAATCCAAGAAACTTGGAAATCAGATAATGAATCCCCAGAAGATTGGTAAAGCCTGTGGTGATCCCAAAGTCAATCAGGAAACAGAACAGCCCCACAATGCCGAATTTTATGATCTGGTTTAATAGATTCTTCATGTTGTTTCTCCTCCGTTATACGCTTTTCATATTGATACTCTCAGATTTCCTTCCAGCGTCCCTTCTTTATTTCAGGAATGCCTGTCCTTAACCGTCTGGCAGCAGGCATGGTGTCCGAACCTTAACCTGCTGTGGCCGCAAAAGCTCCTCCGAAGTATATCCCAGCTCCTAACAAATTTCGTTTTGCTCCTTCCGACCGGATAAACGGATCATATTGTTGATATGCTGTAAAATAATATCACTGTGCGTCGTTATATCCAGAGTAAGGCCACAGTCTACCATGCGGCAGATTGCCCTCCTCATTTTGTACTGAAGCTGGGGATGCAGGCACATTTCGGGCTCTTCATAAAAAAGCGTGCGCAAACACTCTTCTTTATTGGGAAGTGCGCTGATCTCAAGCGTTCCCTCCGCCATTCAATTTTCCCGTATTCCTGTACCTCCGTTTCCAATGCATCTTCCCGCCCCTCTCCGGCTGTCCCGATAACGCCCGTAAGCAATGCTCTTTTTCCAGTATATCTGTTTGTCACTTACATTTCAATCATTATTTGTTCAAAAAGAAGCGGCCCTTTGGCATTAGTCAATAGGGAAAAAGAAAGCTGGAAGCAATATATCGGCTCATTTCCTCGATAAGCCGTTCAAGGCTGTCCGGGTATTCCTGCTTCAGC
>CAJTVL010000019.1 GCA_910579425.1 uncultured Lachnospiraceae bacterium
CACTTGCCGTCCGGAAAAAAGCACTTCACAGGGAAATGGGCAATCTGATAGCGGCGGTCTTCTCCCCCTTCAAACTCTCCCCATTTTCCGCAGAAAAGATCCGTCTCTCCCTCCGTGGCATCGTAAAGTTCCTGGGCAAAGTTGGTAAAATAAGTCATGCCGTAATAATAATAGGCGAGTCCCTCCATACAGGCTCCGTCCTCGGCAAAGCCGTTGATATAGTAAGTCAGGGAATTGATAATACGGGAAAGGCTGGCCCCCAGCCGCTCAGGCTGTCCTTTCATCAAATGCAGACAGGCGCTACCGATACTTCCGGCGCATACCGCGTTCCAGTTATTTGACCCGCACTCCCATGGCTTATGCTTATAGGGCACTTCCGATGTAAAATAAGGCTGGAATATTCTTTCCTCAATATTCTCCCGCATCTTACCCCACACCTCGGCAGAGATTGTCTCTCCCAAAAATTCCATCAACTCGGAAAGTGTCTGGGCCGTCTCCGAGGCAAACAAATCCACCGTGATCCTCCACTGAGGATTCTCCCTGCGGTTGACATGGGCGGGCAGGGCCCAGGTTTCCTCCCGGCAAATGTCCAGGATCACCTCTTCAAGCTTTTGAATGTAAGTCTGTTTTTCCTCCCACTGCTCCTCCAATCCCAGAATCGCCCTCATCCCCAGAACCGCCAGCATTTTACGCCTTGCAAAGTATACCTCCTCATATTTGAGCCGGTTTCCGGTAGTTTCGTACAGGCCAAACAGTTCTTCTGTCAAAGCCGGCATCTCCTTTGGGAGAAGCTCCCTGGCCGAATCCCTGATTTCTTTCTCATAGTTTTGCAAAAAAAGTGCAAGCTGTTTCCTCATCATACTCCTTCTCCTATCTGCATCATCCCATACATTTTTCTCTCAATGCCATTATGGGACACGGCAAATAAATTTGTCGTGTCCCATCGCTCATCCGTCAGACATTGATTGCTCTGTTACTATAGTATAAAAAAATTGGGGGTTCTTCAAGTAATTTTCTCAAATCTTCCGGCTTTAGAAAATGATTTCTTTTCCGTACAATGCCCTCTCCTCCAAAATCTCCTTAAAGTCCGCACTGTCACGGTATCCCTTGAGCTCATCCATATATTCCGTATAGTCGCAGACATACACATATACCCTGGATACGTCCCGGCCGCCTACGGCGTAGGTGTCCGCATAGGAGCTGCTCCCGCTGGGCAAAAGCTTTCCCTGTGCGTCCAGCACCACCATAAACACGCCGCTCTGGGCGCGCTCCTCATTACATTTTTCTTCTACAGTGATTTCAAATTTCGTCCTGACCACCTGATAAATCCCTGCCCCGGTATCATTCATCTCGTCCACCGTCACCACCTGAGCGCTCTCTCTGTCTGCCTTTATAGGAAGCTCAAATTCGAAAGGCCCGTCAAACCACCAGTTCTCATATTGATTGGGATACTGATTCCGATCCGCCGGTGTGACCTCATTCATAAAGGCTTTCCACTCCTCATCCGTCATGGCATCCAGCTCTTCCTGGGTTTTTCCGCGTAAATCCAGCTGTTCCGGCTCCGCCTTATCTCCGATGATCTGATCGATAGTCAGCTTCATGTCAAAGCTCTCCAGAGCTCGGTATTTCTCCTTTAAAGCATCGTCATTTCCCACTACATCAATAATATCAATACGATAAATCCCTGCATAAGTATGCTCATTAACAAAGGTTCCTTCCAATGATCCCTCAGCGCCGCTTCCGTACCCCTGCGCTTCTCCCATTCCGGAAGGCCTGAAGGAATAATCGGCAGCCCCTTTCAGGGTAAGGATCGGTTTTCCCTCCATATCTGTCATCGTGTCGGGGAAGGGTTCCTCACTGGTAATCATAAGAGAGAGATAAATTGCCTCCACAGAGCAGTAAGCCTCGGAAACGGATACCGTTACTCCGTTCACCGTTTTCGTGTAAGCCAAATCTGCCTGAGCAGTTTCGTTTTCTACCGCTTTCTCCCCTGTAAGTGCCGAACCGTCTTCCCCTGACGTGTGACCGCCCATGCTTTGCGAATCCTCAAACTTCTGGGCCATAGAATCCAAATCCCCCTGGTAAGAATAATCTCCCTGAAGCAGCTTAAAAATATCCCTGATGATCGGTATGTTGGAAGCCAATGCAGGCTGCGTGGCAAAAACCCCCGCGCAGGCAAACACAATCACAGCAGCCGCTGCCGCACTAAAGCGCTTAATCCTCTTTTTCCTTTTTTCTTTCATATATATTTTTTCTCCCTCCTGTATTCCCTTACGTACATACTCTGACAATTTTTCAGGTATAATGATTCCGTCAAATCTTTCCCGTTCCATTCTCTCCATCCCGGCTCCTTCCCGTACAGCTCTATGCCGAATTACTGCTTTTTTCACGATATAACCCTCATATTCTCCTTTTCTGTATCCTCCAACTGGTTTCTGAGGGTTTTACGCGCCCTGGACAAGTATGCCTTCACACTTCCAACAGGGATGTTCATCACCTGTGCAATATCCTTTACCTTCATCCCCTGAAAATACTGCAGGATCACCACCGTCTTATAGACAGGCGGAAGCAGGTCGATGGCATCATAGAGATCCGCCTTTTCCTCTATGGAAATTTCCTCTATGGATATGCTCTCCGCCGCAGCAGCCTCATTCCATTCCTCAAAAGGACTGTTTCTTTTACTTTTCTTTTGTTCCAGATAAATACTGTTGATCAGTATGCGTGTAATCCATGTCCTGAAATACGCGGGCTCCCGAAGCTTATCCATGGAGATCATTGCGCGCATTGCGCACTCCTGTACAGCATCCAAGGCATCCTGCTCGTTCTTCGTATACATATACGCCAGTTTGTACAGGTACTCCTGATGCATCATAATCAGTTCTCCAAAAGCCTCCCTGTTTCCTTTCGCCGCCCGCTCCACCAGTTTCAGGCTCACCGTATTCTTCATTGTGCTTGTCACCTTCATTTCTTCTGCTTTGTCTATACCCCTGCAGTGGCATAGCGATTTGTGCAGCACTTGTACATATCTCTTTGTGCCCGCAGCGCAGTCATTTTTCACACGTGTTATACTGATTAGATTACCAGACGCGCCAAAAGGTTACAAAAAAATCGGCTCATTTTCCTTTCAAATGAACCGATTTCTCTTAAAACTATTTGGAACCCTAAATTCTATAAGGCTACATATTCTTTACCGCTTCTTCAAACTCCTGCTCCGTCTCCACAAACTGATATGGCTCGTACTCGCCATACGCAGACGGGCGGCTGATTGTCACAAGCTGTATCGTTTCATAGCCGACAGCCTTCATCGCTTTTCTTTAAAATCTGCCAAATGCTGACCATGCGTTGTCTGTAACGCAAGACATCCTGTATCATTAAACTTTTTTGCAATCAGATAGCACATTTTTGAGTGCCTCCCTGAATTCATCCCCATTTCTAATTCTGGCAGCTTCATATGCCTGACGTAACAGGCTTCCTACATGGACTCCCCGATAACCGTCATCTCTTGCCTTACCGGCAGTCATATTCACTCCTGTCAGCCTGAAATTATATGCTCATTGTAACAAAAATGTCCGAAAAAGCCAATGGCTATGGAGATATTCTCATACCTCATCCAATATAAGAACTAAAAGAAATCACATCCATTAAAACCAATAAATTAATCACATACAGCCCAATGATTCCACTGCTGCATCCCTGTACATCTGTCTGCCCATTTTTTTCCATACTTAAAAATCCGCAGCACAGCAATGGCAGAATGGGCAGGAAATATCTTCCCTGCAGTCCCTCTATGGAATATGTGGACGCAGCTATGTCTGTCCATTGCATATACAAACTGGTTGCAATGAGAAGAACTATACTCAGACTTACGACAACCATAACCGCTTCCGCCAGATAATCAGCACGCTCTCTTTTAGCCTTTTCCCTATAATATATTTTATAGAACAGCATCACTATAAACAAAATCAAGATGCCATTTACTGTAATATTCAGACTGCCAAGCTTGGAGCCGAGCATCTCTCCAATAAATCCTTCCTCATTCTTCCAGAACATTTTGTCCAATATATACAAATATCTTCCAGGATTCTTCAAAATAAACTGTATTTTTTCAGCAATGTCTCCTCCTGCGCGGGTATTTCCAAGATAATTTTTGGCAATCAGCAGCCAACCCATTGAGCAGACAGCAATCTCCACCATTCCAGCCGCTTTAAGAAGCCATTCTTTTTTCTTGCTTCCAAACCCTTCCCTGGGAATAAGCAGGATCAAAAAGGACGCCGGAAAATATACCACCTTGCATGAAGAAACCAACGCAATCAGCATAAACATAACCATCATTTCCCGCCAGTTCATTTTTGTTTTCCTGCTCCGCATATACAGACAGAAAGATAAGCCAGCCACCACTGCCGCATAAGTAATGGCATCCACTGACAGACTTGCACGCTCTTGCAATGCCATGGGCAGAAGAGAAATAAATACAATGACTTCTTTTCCATAGGGAATATACTTTACTCCGTAGTACAGCAGCAGCGTACACCCTGCCATATTGGCAATACTTCCTGCCAAAACCAGAAGATAAGTATTATTACAGAACAGATCGGCAATTCCAATTCCCAATACCTGAAATACATAAGATACGGGGGAATATAATGCCATATTGACATTATTATGCATGATGCTACCTGCCGGATTAATCTGCATGTTAAAATGCTTCCATAGAATAAAGGGAGAATAGGTATACCATTCATAAGGAATTAAGTTATCCGGAATTGGAATATTTCCTCCTTCCGGCGACAAAAAATACCCATGCACAATTCCATATGCTCTGACATAATGATTTACCTCATCCGGCACTTGAAATACAGGGACACAAAATAGATATAAAGGACATAAAATCAAAGACAGCAAAAGAAAAAGATTTTCAGGCTTTGAAAAGAACTCTCCCTTCTTTTGCCGGAGCAGACATACGACCACCAATAAAATAAAGGCTGACCATGCAAATACACGTTTCCTTGTGGAAACGCCCAATAACAAATAAGTCATGCGGTTCCAAATTGTACCATCTTTGTCGAGCCGGAAAGCAAATGCCCGGGAATCCTCCTGCACATCACTTGAAATCCGAATCGTATACTCTTTTCCGGTGTCAATCTTTACCCCCCCCCCGGCCAAAAAAGCTCTATAGCACTACCAAGAGAATCCGTAACTTCATAATAACTGTTGTTTGACAGCAGTATGGATGCCCTCAGCCCATCGCTATCATATAAATCAACGGCTGTGGTCGCCTCTGATGCTGTCTCAGGATTCAAGATACTAAACAGAACCGAATTTATTTTACTTCCGGCCGCTCTCACGGTCACCTCGACAGGATTGTCCTTTGTTATAAATACGTAATCATCTAATGGCTCTATATAGGCATCAGCCGCAATATAGTCACTACGTATAATATAAGTGTAAGAAACAATCAGCAGAAGAGAAAAAACAATTAATTTATTTCTAATCATTTGCGTTAATAAAAATGTTCCTGCTTTGTTCATAGTTTTAATTTCCTCTCTGGCAGCTTCATACGCCTGACGTAACAGGCCCCTAATTTTTCGGGTAGTGAAAACTGCTCTTCTAAAATACACATGGACTCCCCGATAACCGTCACCTTCTGCCTTACCGTCAGTCATATCCGCCACACGTATCTTATTTAACACAGCTATATCCATTATTTCCTGATAGCTGTCACAATGATCCCCCCATGAAGCAGCTCACAGGTATCATACCATTTATTTACTGACACTATTCAAAATCATAGGAGAGCCAACACCTAGTAAATCCCCAGAATCCGCATAAAATCAGGCTTTTAAGCCTGCTGATTTAAGATGCACAACCTGCGAGCCCTGATCACGCCAATCAGGCATTCTCAGTTCTCTCCCATCTTCACCAGCTTGGCCGCCTGGTCTGCTGCGATACACGCATCAATAATCTCCTGAATATCCCCGTTCATCACCTTATCCAGCTTATACAAGGTAAGGCCGATCCGGTGATCCGTCACCCGGCCCTGAGGGAAATTGTAGGTGCGGATTTTCTCCGAGCGGTCTCCGGTGCCGATCTGGCTTCTGCGAAGCTCCGCCTCCGCATCATGCCGCTGCTGCTGCTCCATGTCATAGAGCTTGGCCCTCAGCAGGGCAAAGGCCTTGGCCTTGTTCTGAAGCTGGGACTTCTCCGTCTGGCTGTAAACCACAATCCCGGTGGGATAGTGGGTGAGCCGCACTGCGGAGTCCGTGGTATTGACGCACTGACCGCCGTTTCCGGAAGCCCGCATAACATCAATCCGGATGTCCTTATCGTCGATCACAATGTCAATATCTTCATCCACCTCCGGCATAACCGCCACACTGATGGTGGATGTGTGGATTCGCCCGCCGGACTCGGTTTCCGGCACCCGCTGTACCCGATGTACGCCGCTTTCATATTTCAGCCTGGAATAAGCCCCCTGTCCGGAAATCATAAAATTGACTTCCTTCATGCCGCCGATGCCGATTTCATCCACATTCATGGTTTCCACCCTCCACCGCTGGCTCTCTGCATAGTGTACATAGAGCCGGTAAACCTCCGCCGCGAACAAGGCTGCCTCGTCCCCGCCGGCCCCTGCCCGGATCTCCACGATTACGTTCTTCTCGTCATTGGGATCCTTAGGCAAAAGAAGAATCTTTAACTCCTCCTCCAGCTCCTCAATCCGCTTTTTGGCTAAGGACAGCTCCTCCTTAAGCATTTCCCGCATGTCCTCATCCGACTCTTCCTCCAGCATGGCAAGAGAGTCCGCCACATCCTGCCCGCACTTTTTGTATTCCTTATAAGCCTCCACAATGGGGGTCAAATCGCTCTGTTCTTTCATCAGCCTGCGGAACCGCTCCTGGTTTCCCGTCACGGAAGGCTCATTTAATTCGCTCATGATTTCTTCAAATCGGATTAATAAATCTTCCAGTTTATCAAACACTTTTCTTACCTCCTAAAGACCGCCTAAGAAACCGCCGCCCTCCTGCGAATGTCACCTGGCCATGCCCGACACCACTCTGTCAAGTCCCGACAAATCCCGGCAGACATTTACCTCCCGATAACCTGCCGCCTTCATAAGCCCGCTCACAGCCTCTGCCTGAGAGCATCCGATTTCAAAATAAAGCCTGCCCCCAGGCGTAAGATAGTCTCCTGCCTGGGCAATGATTTTTTTGTAAAAACAAAGTCCGTCCTCTCCGCCGTCCAACGCCGAACGGGGGTCATGTTCCCTGACCTCCTCCATCAGCCCCGGGATCTCCCCGGTGGGAATATAAGGCGGATTGCACACAATCACTTCATATTCTCCACTGATATTTTCAAATAAATCGCTTCTGACAAACTCCGCTTTCTGGCCAAGCGCCCTGGCATTTTCTTCGGCCACCTTAAGCGCCGCCTCCGATACGTCTGAACCTGTCCCCGCACAGTGATTGGAATAGTGCAAAAGGCTTAAAAGGATACATCCCGACCCGGTACACAAATCCAGAATATGGAAGCCGTCATGGAGCCCACGCATCACCTCTTCCACCAGGGTTTCCGTATCCTGTCTGGGGATCAGAACATCCTTTGTCACCTTAAAGCGCAGTCCCATAAACTCCTGACAGCCCAAAATATGCTGCAGAGGGATGTGCCGGCTCCGTTTCTCAATCCAGGCAAAAAAACTGCTCTGCTGCTCTCCCGCCACCGGCTGCTCTCCATGAACCAGCAAGTAATTTCTGTCCGTACCGCAGACCTCTTCCAGAAGCAGCCTTGCATCCAGCTCTGCCTCCGGTATATTGGCTTTTCTCAGTCTTTCTCTTCCATAGTCATAAAGTTCTCTGTAGTTCATTTTTCCTTTTCTGCCTGCCCCTGGGCAGGATTTTTGCAATCAGCGCGTTTCATCCTCTGGCGCCTGATTCCCTGATTCCTCTTCCGCCCCGTAACCGAAATTTTCCCTCAGATAAGCTTTCCAGTCGAACACGGCTTCCACAGACTTCATGGCTACCTCCACCATGCTCTCGTCCGGTTCCTTGGTGGTAAGCCTCTGCAGAAGCGCCCCGGGCAGGGAAAGAATCTGCACCAGGATATTGTCGCTCCTTCCCGCCAGACGGATGATCTCGTAGGAAATGCCGGCAATTACAGGGATCAGCAAAATCCTCACTGCCACCTTCATTACCGGGTTGGGTACCCGGATGAAGAAAAACAGGATGATACTCACAAACATTACAAAAAACATAAAGCTGGTTCCGCACCGTTTGTGATACCTGGAGCTGCGCATCACATTTTTTACCGTAAGGGGCCTGCCCTTTTCAATACAGTTGATACATTTATGCTCTGCCCCATGATATTGGTAGAGCCGGCGGATATCCTTCATCAGACTGATTCCAACCACATAGAGGAAGAAAATCAGGATGCGGATCACCCCCTCAACTATGGCCAAAAGGGAAGCATTCCTCACGTAATCCGAAAGCAGGGAGGACAAAAAATAGGGCAATAAAATAAAGATGCCCACCGCCAGGACGATCGAAATGACTGTGGTGAGTCCCATCATAATACTTTCGCCCCTGCCGCCCGACAACTTATTCACCGCTTTGTCCAGCCCGGTTTCTTTCACGTCCTCCTCCTCATAGAAAGACGCGGAAAAATTCAGCGTCTTCATTCCCAGACGCAGAGAATCTATAAAGTTAAACACACCTCTGATAAAAGGCGCCTGTCTCACCCGGCTTTCGTGCATGTATCCGCAAAATACATCCACCTCAACCTCAATTTCCCCATTAGGCTTTCTGACCGCTACCGCATAATCGTCCTTGTTTTTCATCATGACGCCCTCTAAAACTGCCTGGCCGCCAATTCCCGAATAGCCTGAGCCTCTTCTTTTTCTTCCCATATCATCTATTCTCCAATTGCAGGAGGTAAAATAAGGTTGAGATGCATCATCCCAACCTTTTTTGCACTGCCTATTTGCTTGCTACGCCGTACTTCCTGTTGAACTTATCAATACGCCCATCGGCTCTGGCCGCCTTCTGCTGGCCTGTGTAGAACGAATGGCACTTGGAACAGACCTCGACGTGAATATCCTTCTTGGTGGAGCCTGTCACAAATGTATTGCCGCAGTTGCAGGTTACTGTTGCCTGATAAAATTCAGGATGGATTCCTTCTTTCATGCTATCACCTCTCTATTTTAAACTTTATTATTCCTTTTTTAACAAATTTCTTTAAAACAGCTTTCTCATTGTATCATAGCTTATCCTATGTTGCAAGTATTTTTTAGAACCATTTTATTTTTTTCACCATATTGACAAATTCGTGATTGTTTCGGGTTCGGGCAAACATATCCAGAATCTTGTCCACCGCTTCCTCAGACTTCATTCCATTTAAGGCCTTGCGCATGATATTAATGGCCTCCAGCTCGTCCGGCAAAAGCAGCAGGTCTTCTCTTCGGGTTCCTGACTTGGGAATGTCGATTGCAGGAAACACTCTTCTCTCGGAGAGCTTGCGGTCAAGCACCAGCTCCATATTGCCGGTTCCCTTAAACTCCTCGTAAACCACATCGTCCATCTTGCTTCCCGTATCCACCAGGGCCGTTGCAAGAATGGTCAGGGAACCGCCCCCGCGCATATTCCTGGCAGCGCCAAAAAACCGTTTCGGCATATGTAATGCCGCCGGATCCAGACCGCCGGAAAGAGTACGTCCACTGGGGGGGACCGTCTGGTTATATGCCCTTGTCAGCCTGGTGATACTGTCGATCAGGATCATGACGTCCTTCTTATGCTCCACAAGCCGCTTTCCTCTCTCGATTACCATCTCGGAAACCCGCTTGTGATGCTCCGGCAGCTCGTCAAAGGTGGAATAGATCACCTCCACATTGGGCCCCTCAATGGCCTCCTTAATATCGGTAACCTCTTCAGGCCGTTCATCGATCAGAAGGATGATCAGATGCACCTCGGGGGCATTGCGCTTCACGGATTTGGCCACATCCTTTAAAAGGGTGGTCTTGCCCGCCTTGGGAGGGGATACGATCATACCTCTCTGTCCCTTGCCCACCGGGCTGATCAGATCCATGATCCTCATGGCCACACTGGCCCCCGGCATCTCCAAGTGCAGTCTCTCGTTGGGAAAAATAGGCGTCATATCTTCAAAATTGCACCGCTTTGCAGCCACCTCCGGAGGATAACCGTTGATGGATTTCACATACAAAAGAGCGGCAAACTTTTCGCCCTGGGTGCGGACTCTGGTATTGCCCTCCAGCACATCCCCCGTCTTTAGCCCAAACCGGCGGATCTGGCTGGGCGCCACATACACGTCGTGATCTCCTGGCAGATAATTCTCGCACCGGATAAAGCCGTAGCCGTCGGGCATCACTTCCAAAATGCCATGGGCTGCAATTCCGCTGTCAAGCTCTGCAGGAAATCTTTCATCATCTGTTCTTGGCTCTTCTACCCGGCCCTCCGGGCGGTCAGTTTTGTACTCCGTGCGCTCCTGGCCCGGGCGCTCCCCGCGATTTTCCGCCTGTGCGGTTCGCTCCGGGCGCTCCGATCCCGCCCTGTCGCTTTTTCTCTCAGCCCCGGTCTTCTCCGTCCGCAGGGGCTTTTCCCCGCGCTCCGGCTTCCCCTCTGCCTTTCCTGCTTCTTCTTTCCTGTTCGCTTTGGCGGCTCCCTCTCTGGCAGCCGAAGATATTGATTTGGACTGTATGCTTTTTTCCTCAGCTTTTTCCTTATCCTTCTCATCCTCTGCCAGCATCAGCTCAATCAGCTCCGCCTTCTTCATCGATGAAGTACCCTTTAGTCCCCTGGCCTTCGCAATCCCTTTGAGATCCGCAAGCGCCAAAGACTCATATTTTTCTTTCATATAATCCTCCATTCGTTTATTATCAAAAACACATCACCAATCCAATCCTAATATCTTTTGGGAATTTATTACGACTTGTCATCCGAAATGTCTATATGGCATTATACATCATTATGTTAAAAATAGAAAGTATATTTTTCAGCATTCGTAAAGTATGTAACAAAAATGAAATAATACTCGTTTGAAAAAGTAAAGTATGATATAACTATCATACTTTACTGGTAATTTCCCTGACAGGGACTATATTAGTGTCATCAACGAGGCGGCTTCCAAAAAATTTTTATTCTATAAAAAAGGGCGTAATATTCAAGAAGAATACATCAATATAATCGAAAAATTATACAGTTACAAAAGCAATTTTGTAACCGAATCCCCTTCTAATTAGCCTTCAATAATTCCCGTTTGGCCATTGGCAAAATCAAGCCATAACCAAACGGGAATTCGCATATTATCTAACCTCTTTTACTCTCTCCCATCCCAACAGTAAGTACAGAGCTTTTCCTTCTCAATCCCCACTGATTCCATCATATCATCCAGCCTGTGATACCGCAGGGAGGTGAAGTTAAGCTGCTCCCCGATGCGCCTTACCATCTCCTGATACTCCGGTGTTTCCGGATTGGAGTAAGCGCTCAGGTTCACATATTTGCCTTCTCCCTCCATTTCCCTGATTATCCTTCTGGTGATCAGATCCATATCCGAGGTGGAACGGGAGAAGTTTAAATATTTACATCCGTACAGAAGGGGCGGACATGCCGGCCTGCTATGTACCTCCTTTGCCCCGCTCTGGTAAAGAAATTCCGCAGTCTCCCGAAGCTGGGTTCCCCGCACGATGGAATCATCGATCAGAAGCAGGCTCTTACCCTGAATCAGGTCATGGATCGGTATCAGCTTCATCCTGGCGATCAGATTCCTCTTGCTCTGAATGGTGGGCATAAAAGAACGGGGCCAGGTAGGCGTATATTTTATAAGCGGCCTGGAAAAGGGAATCCCCGATTCATTGGAGTACCCCACCGCATGGGCTGTGCCGGAATCCGGCACTCCGGCCACATTATCCGGGGACACATTGTCTCTCCTTGCCAGAAGGGCTCCACAGTTATAGCGCATCTTTTCCACACTGATTCCTTCGTAGGATGAGGACGGGTAACCATAGTACACCCAAAGGAAGGTGCAGATTTTCATGTCCTTTCCGGGCCTTACCAGCGTGCGCACCTCCTCCGGCGTCACAATAGCCACCTCGCCCGGCCCAAGCTCCCGCTCCGGAACATATCCCAGGTTCAGACAGGCAAAGCTTTCAAAGGAAATACAGTACCCTTCTTCTTTTTTCCCAATGGCTACCGGTGTCCTTCCCATCTTGTCCCTGGCAACATAAATTCCCTTAGGAGTCAGCAGGACAATGGTCATAGAGCCCTTGATCAGCTCCTGGGCATAGGTGATCCCGTCAATCAGGTTTTCTTTCTGGTTAATGATTGCGGCCACCAGCTCCGTGGCGTTAATATCGCCTCCGCTCATCTCCAGAAAGTGGGTATGCCCCATATGGAAAATCTCATCCACGATCTGCTGCATATTATTGATCTTGCCTACCGTAGAAATTGCAAAGGTCCCATGGTGGGAACGCACCAGAAGAGGCTGGGGTTCATAATCGGAAATACACCCAATCCCAAGATTCCCTTCCATCTTGTTCACATCCTTATCAAACTTTGTGCGAAAGGGTGCATTTTCAATATTGTGAATTGCCCGGTCAAAGCCCTTTTCCTCGCTGTAAACCGCCATACCGGCCCTTCTTGTCCCCAGGTGGGAATGATAATCCGTGCCGAAGAACAGATCAAACACACAATCCTTTTTTAACGCAGCTCCAAAAAAACCGCCCATCTCTTACCTCCGTTCCGTTTCTATTTATACTCCTTCAAATGACAGTCAAATCCGACCTTTAACGATGTGCCCTGCATTTTCCTTTTCTACACATGAATCTCGGCTTTTACGCCCAGCAGCTCCTTATTTTCCTCAAGCACCGGTGCAATCACCTTTTCCAGAAAGGCCTCCACCTGCTCTTTGCTTCTGCCCACATACCTGGAAGGCTCCATGGATTTTTGCAGCTCTTCCATGGACATGGGGAATGCGGGATCCTCTGCGATCAGTTCCAGAAGATTATTTTCCAGTCCTTTTTCTTTCACATTCCGGCCTGCTTCCATGGACAGCTCCCTGATCCTCTCGTGAAGCTCCTGGCGGTTGCCTCCGGCCTTCACCGCATCCATCATGATATTTTCTGTGGCCATAAAGGGCAGTTCGCTCATCATATGCTTTTCGATCACCCTGGGGTATACCACCAGGCCGTCCACCACGTTCAGGCACAGATCCAGAATCCCGTCTACGGCAAGAAAGCCCTCCGGAATGGAAAGCCGCTTATTGGCGGAGTCGTCCAGCGTCCTCTCAAACCACTGGGTTGCAGAGGTGATGGCCGGATTCAGGGCATCGATCATCACATATCGGGAAAGAGAGGCTATCCTTTCGCTTCGCATGGGATTTCTCTTATACGCCATGGCCGAGGAACCGATCTGCTTTTTCTCAAAGGGCTCCTCCACCTCCTTCAAATGCTGCAAAAGCCGAATATCGTTGGACATCTTATGGGCGCTTGCGGCAATCCCTGCCAGCACATTTGCCACTCTGGTGTCCACCTTGCGCGAATAAGTCTGGCCCGATACCGGATAGCAGGCCTCAAAGCCCATCTTCTGCGCAATCATGGGATCTATCCTGTCAATGGTTTCCTGATCCCCGTCAAAGAGTTCTAAAAAGGACGCCTGGGTTCCCGTGGTTCCCTTCGATCCCAAAAGCTTCAGCCCCGAAAGCACATGATCCAAATCCTCCAGATCCATCAAAAATTCCTGCATCCAGAGGGCAGCCCTTTTTCCCACTGTGGTAGGCTGGGCCGGCTGGAAATGGGTAAATGCAAGGGTGGGCTGGGCTTTGTATTTCTCTGCAAAGGAGGCCAGCTCGTTTAACACATTCAGCAGTTTTTTCCGAACCAGAAGAAGGGCCTTTTTCATCACAATCACATCTGTATTGTCGCCCACATAGCAACTGGTGGCCCCCAGGTGGATAATCCCTGCGGCTTTGGGGCACTGCTGCCCGTAAGCGTACACATGGCTCATCACATCATGGCGCACTTCCTTTTCCCTTGCAAGGGCCACCTCGTAATTAATATCATCGGCATGGGCTTTGAGCTCGTCGATCTGCTCTCTGCTGATCACCGGCCTGCCGTCCTGGGAAAGCCCCAGCTCCATTTCCGTTTCCGCCAGGGCGATCCACAGCCGCCGCCAGGTTTTAAATTTCATATCCGGAGAAAAAATATACTGCATCTCTTTGCTGGCATACCTCTCCGACAAAGGACTGACATATCTGTCCGTACTCATATTTCCCTCGTTTCCGCGTACCCGGGCACGCACAAAAATCCGGGGAAGGGGAAACTTTCCCCCTTGCTCCCATCCACAGCTTTTTTGCTCTTTTTAAAGCCCCAGCCTCTTAAATACCTCGTTGTAGGCCTCCTCCACATTTCCCAGATCCCTGCGGAAACGGTCTTTATCCAGCTTTTCATTGGTGTGTACATCCCACAGACGGCAGGTGTCAGGAGAAGTCTCGTCCGCAAGCAGAATTTCTCCATGATAACGGCCAAACTCGATCTTAAAATCAATCAGCTTAATATCCGCCTGCAAAAAGTAAGCCTTCAAAACCTCATTCACCTTGAAAGCATACTTCTTGATCGTCTCAATCTCCTCCCAGGTGGCAAGCCCCAAAGCAACCGCAAAATAGCTGTTGATCAGAGGATCCCCCAGCTCGTCGTTTTTGTAGCTGAATTCAATGGTAGGCTCCTTAAAAGGAGTTCCCTCCGGCACACCCAGGCGCTTGGAAAAGCTGCCTGCCGCCACATTACGGATAATCACCTCCAAAGGCACGATCTCCACTTTCTTTACGGCAGTCTCTCTCTCGCTTAACTCCTGGATCAGATGGGTGGGAACCCCTTCCTTTTCCAGAAGCTGAAACACATGGTTGGTCATGCGGTTATTGATCACGCCTTTTCCCACAATCGTTCCCTTCTTTTCCCCGTTAAAGGCCGTGGCATCGTCCTTATAATCTACAATCACCACATCCGGATCATCCGTTGCAAACACCTTCTTTGCCTTACCCTCATAGAGCTGCTCCGTTTTCTTCATGCTTTCTCCTCCATTCCGCCGCTTCGCGGCCTGTTCCATATCCAAAATTACTTTTTTATCATAAGCTCTCCCGCCTGAAACCACAATAACCCGGGGAGAGAAATTCCCTTTCCCATTCAACCGCTAATTGAACCGCCTCACGAAAACTCCTTCTCAAACTCCTCCACAGCCCCCAGCACTTCCCGGGCGTATTCCGGATGGTTCTCCACCAGTTCTCTGATCTCGCTCTGAGCCTTTCCCGCCATCACTTCCTTATTGTAATCCATGCGCCTGCGCAGGGACTGACGGCGGATGATCAGGTTATGACGCATTTCCACCATTTCCTTTTTATCCAGCAGGGCCGCCGTCTGATGCAGCCAGTTCATGGGGTCCTCCACATGGTGCTTGCGCAGGATGCGGATCAGCTCCTTCTGGGATTCATCAAGCTCCTTTTCCGTCTGCTGGAAGCTCAGCCTCTCTTCCTTCTCCTGCTGATACCTCTCCCAGTCCTTTCCAAATTCCCCGGCGCTTGAAACATTATATTTCAGATACAGATACTCCAAGAGCCGGGTATTATTCACGTAGCGGATTTTGGCGGCATTGTGGAGCTTAATGATCCTGCCGATTCCGTTTTCCACCCGGGCCAGCTCCTTCACCGCGTCGCCATGCTTTATAAAAATCAAGGTGATGGCCACCGCTCCTATGGCCGCCACTGCCAGATACCCAAACTTGGCATTCATCTGAAAACCATACTGCAGCACAAGCAAAAGCAAAATGCAGGCGATCATTGCCACGATACAGATTACCGTCATAGTCCTGGTATCCGCAAGAAGCCTTTGAAGCTCCGACCGCCTAAAAAGATAGGCATTCTTTTCTCCCTCCAGCCTGCGCAGGTCACGCCGGATTAAATCCTGCTGATCCTCCGCCTCTCTGAGTTTATCATACCCCTCCTGGGCCTCTTCCTCCATGCGCTCCATCTGACGGTATTTCTCATCGCTGAGCCGCTTTGCCCTCTCTTTGTAGCCGCTTTGCTGCTTTTCCAGGGAATCGAGCTTTTTTGCAAGTTCTTTTACCCTCGCCTTATCTTTATCCGGCAGGGATTCTACCTCCTCCATATCCTTCAGATACGAGGTAACCATATTGTACTCAAACTGAAGGTTGTCCACTTCCTTTGAGGCTTCGGCAATCTGTTCCAGGCATTCTCTTACATACTGCTCCCTCTGCCCCTGGTCGTCAATCTGAAAATCTTCTTTCCCGTAGGAAGCCTCGTCCCATTCCTCAAGCTCATATTCCGGCTCTTGTGTTTTTTCTCGTCTTTTGAACAGTCTGCTTAATAAACCCATTGATTTTACCCTTTCCCGTAAAGTTTCCTACTCTGCTACAAGCTCCCGGTATTCGTCCTTTTTTTTGGAAATGATCTTGTCGATCTCTTCATAATAAGAGGCTACATTGCCCTCTTCCTTATAAAATTTAAGCGCGTCCAGCATTCTGTTTTCCTGGGTAGTCTCAAATTCTCCCCTTGCCGCCCGGGTCAGCTTTTCTACCTTAAGAGAAAGCTCATAGTACTCCCCGTGCTCCGCGAGAAAGGATATGTAAGCCGTCTCATGAAGCCAGAGCCTCTTTGCCATCAGATACTGAACTCCCGATTCCTCCAGGCCGCTCATGGTGTAGGCCCGTTTAAAGTATTTCGCCGCAAGTTCAAAGTGGAACAAATTGGCATAGGCCACACCCATATTATGGTAAATGGAAGGCTTTAAACCGCTTTCCGTCTCCGGCAGCTCTCTTACCAGAGAATCGTACTCCAAAAGGGCCGGCCCAAACCTGCGGTTTGTCAAAAGAAAATCCGCCTGCTTCTTGCGCCGCTCGTAATCGTTAAGCCCTACATTGTTCTGAATGACGTCTTCAATCTTCTTTTTTTCTTCCGGGGTGCAATAATTGACATAGTCCAGAATCAGGCTCACAAAAATCCCCGGCTGGCTGCCCCTGTGAAACAGCTTTAAAAGCTGGTGGCTTAAGTCCGCCATTCCACATTGCTGATCCAGCCACTGCGCCAGCCTTTTATCCATAATCGTCCGGTTGATCATAAAGGGGTTGCTGGCCAGAAGGTAGCAGAGTTCCTCCACACAATACACATTTGCGCAAAGGCTCTCAACATAATATGGGGTTTTGGCATATCTGCCTGTGCATAGCAAAATTCTGCCCATAAGCTTCCTGCTCCTTTTACACTGTGATAATCTGGGTCCAGGCCTTTCCGCTGGATCTGAAAATCTCCCCAAACCCCATATCCGTCACTGTCACCACCGCCTGATTCACGGCAGACATTTCGATCTGTATATTTAATCTTGTGGTTCTCTGAGGTCTCTCCGGAAGTCCCTCCAGAGTAATCAGCCTGCTGCTTACATTTTCTCCCGTAAGGGGCGTGATCACAAATTCCACCGTATTTCCGCTCTCCAGGATAATGTCAAATTCCGCCGATGTCTCATACCAGTTATTTCCCGCATCCATAATCGCATAGTACGAGTCTTCCCCCAGGCGCAGAGCCTTCATACCGATATTGGACTTCAGCTTATCGGCTCCCAGATAAACGTATTCCTTCCATTCCTTGCCGGGCTTAATCCGCTCCCCAATCCCATAACAGGCGCCCTTGCTGTAGAGATTATTCCCCTGGAATACCCGCCGGTTTTTACACAGAAATTTCAGGGATTCTCTTGCCCAGTCTTCCTTAAAGCCGTCTCCCAGAAGATAAATGCTAGAGACCGTCTTTCCCTCCAGGCATTCTCCTGCCAGATGGAGAAACATAAGATCCAGCTCCGTCCTTTGCTGCTCCTTCACTTCCGGTTCGTCTCTCCACACCCTCCGTGTCATCTCCGGGTATTTCACTTCCTCAATAAAAACCACCTTGGGAGAGGTATTTCTGTTGCAGGAAAAATGCAGCACCCTTAAAAGATCGGTATATTCAAATATCAGTACGTCATTCATCCACAGTTCTTTGCCCTGATGCAGGGTATAAGCGTAAAAGCTCTCCAAATGGCTCTGAAAGCTGACACGGGCATCCCGAAGCTGTAAGCCTGCGCTGACCTTTCCCAGCACATCCACCATGCGGGGGGTAAGCTCCTCCACCGTAAACATAAAGGCTTCGATCTGGCTTAGGGAAACCCGGATATTTAAAAGAGAAAGACTTCTTTTCACAAACAGGGTAAGAAGAGCCGCCGGATCATAAGCCTCCCCGTCCACAAGCACATCCTCTCCCCGCTCCGCAAGGGTCAGAATATCTTCTATCAGAATCCCGTTTCCCTCCCCGGCAAACTTAAGGGCTTCCTTTCCATAATACCACTGGCCCACACCAATTCTCTTGCATAGAACCATGGGAATATTATACTGCTCCCCTCCGGCTACCGCCGAGACGGTTTCCGGCTCTGACTCCTCCAGGCCGCAATAACTGATCTGGGCGTTATCACGCCCAAGATCATAGCCAACCACCACTTTTTTGATATTTTTTTTCCCTGCCGTTTCTTTTGGGTTCTGGAACATAAACCTTTGCTCCTTTATACAATATGAAACAATTCCTTTACCACAAACTCCTGCTCAAAATATTCCCGCATCAGATTGTCCATGGTGCCGTAGTCGTGAAGGTTCCTGCTGATGGCAATATCGTTGAGCAGGGTATATCTGCTTTCCCGCTGCTCTCCTGCGGCATCATTGCGGCTCAGCGTCCCGCTTTCCGTCAGATGCTCTTTTCCGTCCTCCACCTCTGTAATATAATACTGCAAATGTTCTCCAAAGAAAAGAATAAACTGTTTGACACAGATTCCTCCGAACATATCCTGCATCTCTTCTTTCATGTATTCCTCGGGGCCCCGGTCCCGCTCAAGCAGATAATGAATATAAGCCCTGTTTCCGGGACTTACCCGGTATTCCACCATGGTCTTGTCCATAAACTGACGCATGGAAACAATGTGCTCTGCATATTCTTTGAAATAGGGAAAGTACTTATTCTGCATCAGTATTTCCCGCAGGAAAGGCAGCAGATAACGGGAAACCCTCTCATCCACCTGCTTTTTGTGGTCTGCGTAATATTTGGTGTAGGCAAGCTTACATACAAACGGGATCTGCTCCTGCCGCTCTGCCGCCCTCTGTAAATCCTCCCACAAAAAGGCGTCCGCCTGCTTATCCCTGACAAAATAGTCATAGGAGCACTGAGCCAATACTGCCAGCTCCACCTGGGTCCTTGCGCCGCCCGACACATAGCGCCTGAAAATCTCCGCCCGCTCTCCCATATAGGCCCCTGTGTAGAGCATCTGCAGAAGAATCCGCTCCGAGAGGGCATAGGTATCCACCCCAAAATCCTCCGCCGCTTTCCAGACGTCCCGCATCTCCTTACTGGTTCCCTGAAAGAACAGACACAGATAATTCAGCAGGTTTTCATCATACTTTCCTGCGCGGAAAGCCTGAAATGCCAGCGCGGTCATGGCCGGCGTCTCCACCATGCCGTCAAGGGCGATCAGACGGCTGCACAGCCGCATAATAATCTTGGCCTCCACGTCCTCCTCGCCTCTTAGCTTGATCCAGTCAAAGGCTTTCTCATACATGCCCCGAAGCACCATAAACCGCACAATCCTGCCGTGACAGTCTTCCTGCACCAGGCCGGGGGAGAGTTCCTCCAAAAAGGCGTCCAGCTCCGTCATTCTGTCATGGTCATAGAAGAACTGAATCAGCCGCATCCTGACTTCCTGTTTGATCTCCTCCACTACCTCATCCGCACCCAAAAGACGCTTCATGTACTCTGCATTTTCTTCCGTGACGCCCGCCAGGCGTCCGCTGTCCGTGCAGAGCCAGAGGTTAAAATGAACATTATCTTTCACATAAGGAGCCGCCAGAGCCGCCAGCCCATCCGGAACCAGCAGACGCTGGCACTCATACTCTTCCTCCCGGCCATACCGATAGCCTCCTGCATCCTCTAAAAGCAGGTGATAATCGCTGCCGTAAATAGGAATAAATACTTCCCTGCCCGTGACGGGATATACGCTCTCCTGCTTCTCCTTTTCATAAACCAGCACTACCTTCCGTATATCTTCCCGCTTCACTCTCAGATGCTGCACAAACAATACATGGGAAAGCCCTGCGGCAGTTTCCTCTGTCAGCATCACGGGCGAAACCAGGTTTTTGTAAAGATAGGCAAGATACCTGTTGCTTTTCCCCCTCAGGATCTGGAATACCACAAACCGCTCGATCTGCTCCCTGTAGTTTTCGTACAGCTCCGGGAACTGGGCCTGATTGTGATACACATAAGCATAAAGATAAGAATTATGCAGGCTGTCAAGATTGCTGTCAAAGGCAAAATACATAAGCACAATCCTGGGAAGCTCCCTCTCCTGCCACAAATCCCCGCTCAGATCCAGGGACATCATATAATGTTCATAAAGCCGTGTGATCCTGAGCTCTCTCTCTATTCCCTTTTCATACCAGGGAAAGGCTTTCTTTCCGGTAACATTCCCCTTGATCAGCAGCGTACAGATTGCCTGAAGCACTTCTTCCGTAGGGGCTGTCTGATAGCAGGCCTTTAAAATCTCAAAAAGCCTGCCCGAGTAGGACTTTGCCTTCTGAGCCAGGTAAACAATCTGTATCATTACCTCCGGTGTAATCAGTTCCTTTTTGGCGGCATAGGATAAGACCTGCATCTCAAAGGGCTCCAGCCGAAGAAGCAGGGCCGGGCTTGCGGCGATCAGATTCCACGCTTCCATATAGAGGATGGGACTGTTGCATCCCTGCCGGAACTGCTCCTCTAAGAAAATCCACTTCCGGGAAGGGCTCTTGGCATAATCTCCGATCAGGTACAAAAGCAGCCAGGCGATCCGCCAGTTATCGGGATTCTGGGCAAAAATCCGCTCCACCTCCCCGGAGACCTGATCTAAGTATTCCTCGTCCCTGTTCATGAGAGTGGTCAGATAAAGGTAATAACAATAGACCGCCGGCCGGAAATTTTCTTCCATTTTGGAATCCGCCTGTTTTAAAAGTGCCTCCGCCTCAAAATACCTCTCCTGGGTAATCAGAAGCTGGGCTTTAAACAGCTTGGCGGAGATTTCATGGGGGTCAAGCTGCATCAGCGCATCCGTCAGCCCTTCTGTCTCTTTCAGCCAGGAAGCCGCGCTGATCTTTTTGGTGCGGAAAGCCTCATAATACTGCATCAGCTCTAGGAGCCTGTATTTCCTCTGCCTGCCAATGCCGGTGACCTGAGATGCGCTGAGCGTCTTATTGATCACCACAATTCTTGCTTCCAGGGAACCATAGGGGTAATTGAAACGGATACGGCCATAGTTTTTGCCGCCATGAAGCCTGTCTTTGGCAATGTAAAAGGAAAGCCTGTAGGAATTTCCAAGGAAATCCTCATCCCGGATCACATCCTTTTCAAGGACAATGAAATCCCCCTCCTTATCCAGGGTCAGTTCCGAATATCCCCAGCCGTTGCGGGTAATCACCAGCCTCTTTTCCATCCCGTCTCCGGGATTATCAATGCAAATATCCGTCTCCTCCAAAAGAAACTCCACCTTCTGTTTCTTGCGTATTTCCAGGAGAAATTCCTCTACACTCTGCTGCCGTCTTCCGCTTTTGACCAGTCCCCGGTAGAGGCCGCAGTACTGCCTGTCCACTCCCGCAAATATCTGTTCAAAGTCCCCGGAATAAAACAGCTTCACCGCTTCATCCCAATCAGAGCGGGCAAGATTGGCAAAATGAAAGAGATTTTTGATGACTCCAAGCCCTGAATCCAAAGTCTCGGGGACAATACTCACATCATAAGGGACATAGTACTCCCCATGATTGGAGATGACCCGAAATTCACCCTTGAGAGTGTCCCCCTGCGTCATTCCCCCTGCGTCAAAACGGTAGCCGATCTCCTCCTGACGCCCGGAAAACCCGCTGGTCAGGCATTGCATCTTCAGCCTGGTGGAAGACACCGTCCCTTCCGTCACCTGGTCCCTGGGCCCTGTGATGGTAAAGCTTCCTTCGTAAATCTCACCCGGATGAAGGCTCAGCTCAATCACCGGGCTGGAAAACTCCAGAGAATAGATATTATCATTGAACTTTCCTTCTAAAATCTTTTCTGCTGCATCCTGCACGACATTTGCTCCTTTGGCCGTTTTCTCTCTTTTGTCTGCTCTTATTATAACCTCATCCGAAACGATTCGCAACAAAATATCACCCTGCCAGTCCCAACACAATCAAAAAGACCAGCAGCACGGGCAGGATATAAGACAGGTAAAACCGGAGCCCTTTCGGCATTTTCAGCCCTGTCCCTGTATTCGTCTCCTCCAGATAATGGTCAAAGCCCCATCCGTAGCGCGTCACGCAGAACAGAAGGTAACACAGAGAACCGATGGGCAGGATCACGTTGCTCACCGCGAAATCCTCCAGATCCAGAACAGCGCTGCCCTCTCCCAGGGGCTGAAAAGCCGACCATAGATTATAGCCGAGCACACAGGGCAGGGACAAGACAATGAGCGCGGCCAGATTGACCAGGCAGGCCTTCTTTCTGCTCCAGTGAAACAAATCCATACAACAGGAAATAATGTTTTCAAACACCGCAAGTATGGTTGAAAAAGCCGCGAAAGTCATAAAGACAAAAAACAAAGTCCCCCAGATCCTTCCCCCTGCCATGCTGTTAAACACATTGGGCAGGGTCACAAAAATAAGCTGGGGCCCTGCATCCGGGCTGATGCCGAAGGCAAAACAGGTGGGGAAAATAATCAGGCCCGACACCAGCGCCACAAAGGTGTCAAGTACGGCAATATTCACCGCTTCCCCCAAAAGCGTCCGTTTCTTGTCAATATAGCTTCCGAAAATAGCCATGGAGCCGATCCCCAGGCTCAGGGTAAAAAAGGCCTGATTCATGGCTGCCGTCACCGTCTCCCAAATCCCTACCTGCTTCATCCTCTGAAAATCCGGAAGCAGATAAAATTTCACGCCCTCCATGCTGCCCTCAAGGGTCAGGCCGTGAACGGCCAGCACCACAATGATCACAAGCAGAAGGCTCATCATAATCTTTGTGATCCGCTCCACCCCTTTTTGAAGGCCCATGGAACAGATCAGAATCCCCGCCGCCACTACCACCACCATGGAAACCGTAAGTACAAGAGGCTCCGAGAGCATGTCCTGAAACATGGCGCCCACCTGCTCCGGGCTCTTGCCTGTAAACCTTCCGGTAAGCATCTGATAAAAATAATACAGCATCCAGCCTGCCACCGTTGTATAAAACATCATCAGAAGATAATTTCCCGCCATTCCCAGATAGCCGTGCAGGTGCCACTTTGCACCGGGTTTCTCCAGTTTCGTAAAGCTCTTGATAATACTCCTTCTGCTGGCCCTTCCCACGGCAAATTCCATGGTCATCACCGGAATTCCCATGGTAAACAGGAAAAACAGATAAAAGAGCACAAAGGCGCTTCCTCCATACAATCCCGTAATATAAGGAAACCTCCACACATTTCCTATTCCTATTGCACATCCTGCGGACAAAAGGATAAATCCCATCCGCGATCCTAATTTTTCTCTTTCCAACTGCTTTTCCTCCTAAAATAGTATGCTTCGAATCATGGTATCCATTCTAGCATATCCTTTTTTTATTTTCAATTTTTCCTCTGCCCGTGTCCTGAACAAGGGATGACCGGCTTCGCCAGCCATCTTTATGTTTCAGCAAAAATATAGTGAACGGCAAATTACTCTGCCATTCACTATAACAGTCCTGCCCCTGTCAGGTTCCCGGTTCGGAAATACGGCTTACCGCCACATAAATATTGGAAATGCTGTACCAGGTGGGGAAATCCACGATTCCGCTGGCAGGCAGGTTAAAAATCCTCTGGAACGCCCGCACTGCCTCTGCCGTGGCCGGGCCGAAAATCCCATCGGCCGCCACAGTGGGAATGGCGGGATAATTCCTGGCAATGCGGTTAAGCTGCTGCTGAATCTGCCTGACCTTTTCTCCGGTGGAGCCTATCGTCAAATCGTAGCCGGGCCAGGAGGAGGGAACTCCCGAGACGCTCTGGGCCGAGTTGATATACATATCGTTGCCGTAATAATATCGGATAATATCAATGGCGGCATAGCCTTCTTCCCCCAGATACTTGGAGCCCCACTGGCTTAAGCCGTCGCAGGTCACTCTCCTGCCGTCGCAGTAGGCGGTAAAGATGGGCTGTCTCACTCCCGGACGGGATAAGTAGTTGTTAAAGATACTGTCCACAATTCTTCCGATATTTTCATAGTAATTTCTTCCCCGCATCCATTTCTGATCATAGGCTGTGGACGAGGTTATGGTGAAGTTATAGCCTTTGTTCCGATACCACTCCGTATACACCCGGTTTAAGGTAAAGGACATAATCGCCAGGGTGTTGGCATAAATGGCCGTCTCCGGCCAGGTGGCATAAATTTCGGAAGAGACAACATTTTTAATATAGTCCCGGTAGCGCACATAATAATTGCCTGCGGTGGTGTCGTCGGGAGATCCGTTGTGGACAACCACATACTCCGGTATCACAACCCTGCTCAAAACAATCTCCCCGCTCTCGTCCACGGGCTTGATCTCCTCCTCCGGTATCTTGGGCGGATACTCTCCATACAGCGTGTGATCCGGTATCACGATCACCTCTTCCTCCTGCTGCGTGGCTTCGATGGGCGTAAGCTCCACCGGCTGCATGGCCGTAACTCCCGGCAAAATTTCCGTTCCGGATACCATCACCGGCTCATAGCCGGGAGCCTCCACCTGAATATTGTATTCCGAGTAGGGCTGCTGTTCCACAGGGTTTAAGCTGTACTCCGGAGGCGGAGCCGGCAAATCCACCATTTCCGTCTGCCCGGAGGAATCCGTGCTGATTTTTTCTATCGTCACATCCGGCACGCCTGTATAAGAAATGGTTATTGTGGCATCCTGTATAGGAATAAGGCCCAGCGAGGAGGTTACGTTAATCTGAAGCTTTCCGGTATAAGTATTATCCGTACCGTTCTGGGTACTGTGTAAAATGTTCTTGGGCATGGGGCTACCTCTATATTTATGGTTATCATATCTTATGCAGGTCTTTTCCAACGGTTCATTCCAAAGGCTTCATACAGCCTCCCGGATAAGCCTCTCTTCCTGCCATGCTGTGGAACAGTATGGTCCGGTGACAGATACAGCAAAATGCATATATGGAACAATCTTTCTTTGTTCCTTTTTGTGGTTGCCCCTACCAGATGTTGTGTGCTATATTAAAAGCAGAACTATATGGAACAAGAAAAGAGGGATACCACATGACAACGATGAGAGACGTTGCCAAAAAAGCCGGTGTCGGAGTGGGTACCGTATCAAGAGCTCTGAGCGACACCGGCTATACGGCCAAAGCTACCCGAGAAAAAATATTTGCTGCTGCGGATGAAATGGGATACGAATATGAATCCCCTGGCAGGGTTCCGGTAAAAGCCATTACCATCGGTATTATGCTTCCCCTGCTGCGGCATCCTTTTTTTTCAAGAATATCCGATGCCATTGAAACGGAGCTGCACCAGCGCGGCTTCCGGTGCCTGCTCTATGATAACTGCAATAACGTCCTCCACCAGAGAGAAGCCATAGATATGTTAGATGAAGGTATTATAAACGGCCTGATTGCTCTGGGGGATCCCCCTCCTGACTTTGTCAAACGGGAGGGAAGGGCCATCATTTCCATGGACAGACGTTGGGGAGAGGATGTCCCCGTGGTTCATTCTGACCATGAACAGGGAGGCCGGCTGGCCGCAGAGGCTTTTCTGAAAAGCGGCTGCAACAAAATCATTCAATTTATGGGAGGGAATCTGAGTGTAAGCGTGAATTCCCGCCACACGGCCTTGGAAAAGATTCTGCGCAGGAACGGCTGTCAGGTTACCTCCGTCCACACCCCCTGGAATTTTATGGGTTACTCCTACGACAGGAGCGTGGTTCGGGATTACTGGAACGTGATCCGGGAGATGGACGGCTGTATGACCAATGACATCGCCGCATTGAGCTGTCTGTCCATTGCCCTTGAAATGGGAGTGAAAGTTCCCGAACAGCTTCGGATCATCGGCTATGACGGCACAGAGATTACGAAGCTGTCCTATCCGGCGCTTTCCGTTGTGGAACAGGACTGCCCCGCCATTGCCGCAGCCTGCGCGGACAGACTTGTGGAACTGTTGGACGGAAAATCCGCTGAAAGAGAGACCATTGTTCCAGTAATATGGAAAAGTCGTGGAACAACCTGAAATCCAATCTTGCACAAAAAGTGAACTGTTTCATAAAAACTTGAATCGGTTCACTTTTTTTCTTCACAATTTTTTTATAATTCTTTCGTCATTTTTAACAAAAATAAACTTTCAAAACTGTTCACAAACACGAAATGTATATTTCTCATTGACAACTCTGTCTACTTTACCTATCATACTCATATAAGCTCTGTTCCACATTATGAAATGAGGAGGATATACTTTATGAAACAAAAAAAGAGTGGAATGTTCAAGTACTATCTGAAAGAGGCGTCGAAGTGCTGGCAGCTATATGTGCTTTTGATCCCTGCTCTGCTGTGGGCGGTCATCTTCGCATATTATCCCATGTACGGCGTCATCATCGCCTTCAAGGATTATAAGATCCGGGAAGGTATCCTGGGAAGCCCCTGGGCAACCCCGCTGTTTCGGTATTTTAAGGAGTTCTTCAGTACCAGTATTGCCGTAAACGCAATCAAGAACACCATCGTTGTCAGCCTGGAAAGTCTCGTATTTGCTTTCCCCATCCCGGTTATCTTCGCACTATTGCTTAACCAGGTGAGAAGCAAAAAGGCATCCAAGGCCATCCAGACCATCAGCTACGCTCCCTACTTTATGTCAAACGTAGTTGTTGTAAGTTTGATCACCGTATTCTTCTCCGCCAACGGCGTGGTAAACGGAATCATCCGTTCCACAGGCGGAAGCGAAATCCTCTTTACCTCTGTTCCGGAATGGTTCAGAACACTCTTTATCGGTACAAACATCTGGCAGACCATGGGCTTTAATGCAGTTATCTACATCGCAGCCCTGACAGCCATCAGCCCGGACTTCTATGAAGCAGCCACCATCGACGGAGCTTCCCGATTCCAGAGAGTGCTTTACATAGACGTTCCCATGATCATGCCCACCGTTATCCTGATGCTGATCCTCCAGGTCGGCAATATCATGAATGTCGGATATGAGAAAGCTTACCTGATGCAGAACGGTTCCAATACCATCGTCAGCGAATTGATTTCTACCTATGTATATAAGGTTGGTCTCCAGACCGCTCAGTACAGCTTCGCTACGGCCGTTGGTCTGTTCAATTCTGTTGCCAACTTTATTATTCTGGTAATTGCCAATAAGGTTGCCAAGAAAGCCAGCGATATCAGTATCTTCTAATTTAAGAGACAGGAGGAAATTTCAATGAGCAAAAATAATGATCTTGCAAATCACAAGACAAAAATGAAGCTCTCTACCGGCGATAAAATTTTTAACGGTATTAATATAGCCATCATGGCACTGATCTGTATCGTTATTGTATATCCTTTATATTATGTAGTGATTGCATCCATGACCGATCCGGTCATTGTAAGCTCCGGCAGAGTGCTGTTTTATCCGGTGAAGCCCTATTTCGAGGGTTATAAGACTACTTTATCTTATACGCCTTTGTGGACTTCTTATAAAAACACAATTGTTTACACCGTGGTTGGCACTATCGTATCCCTGATTGCCACAATCCCCGCCGGCTATGCTCTTTCCAGAAAGGATCTGGTAGGCAGACGCGGATTGATCTTTGTATTTACCTTTACCATGTTTTTTAGCGGCGGTATTATTCCCCTGTATCTGACCATCAGAAGCGTCGGCATTTATAACTCAATCTGGGCTATGGTACTCCCCGTTGCGGTATCCGCCTACAACCTGATCGTATGCCGTTCCTTCTTCGAGTCAGGTATCCCGGATGAACTTCTTGAAGCATCCAAGGTGGACGGCTGTTCCGATTTTGGTTTCTTCTTCAAGATAGCCATTCCCCTTTCCAGCACCATCATCGCGGTTATGGCCCTGTTCTATGCCACCGCTATGTGGAACCAGTTCTTCAACGCCCTGATGTATCTGCAGGATGACAACAAGATGCCTTTGCAGGTGGTACTGCGTAACCTGGTACTGATGAACCAGGCCAACCAGATGGGTTCCTCCGGTGATGCCATGATCGCCAAGCAAAAGCTGGCTGAGCAGTTAAAATACTGTATCGTGGTGGTATCCGCAGTTCCTCTCTTGGCCGTATATCCTTTCATCCAGAAGTACTTTGCAAAGGGCGTTACAATCGGCGCTGTTAAGGGTTAATATTGATAAATTTCTTCATATTGATCAAATACTCCCAGGCGGTATACCCCTGGTATGCCGCCAAACCTCAAACATTATTCACAGAAAAGACATCCCGTATTTCCTAAAAAATTTATGTTGACGAGGACGCGGAATGTTTTTATAAAACAACTCATATTAAAAGGAGGACACAATGAAAAAGAAAGTTATTTCAATTCTGCTTTCCCTCACCATGGTAACCGGCCTGCTCTCAGGCTGTGGCGGCGGCGGAAGCGACACAGGCAGCAGCTCTGACAGCGGCAGCTCCACACCTTCGGAGAATGTAGAAGACATTCAGGAAGCAGTAGACTCTGCTGCATCAGCCGAGGATACGGGTCTTACTCCCGAAGAGCAGGAAGCAGTAGACGCAGGTATCATCGCTCTGGATGGTTCCCTTCCTATTATTAAGGATCCCGCTGCCTTTGAAGAAAAATATGGTAAAATCTCCATGCTTTTCATCAACAGTGCAGACCGTGTGGTTCCTGTAGGCGAACTGGCTATGGTTCAGAAATGGGCCGAGGACACCGGCGTGGAATTTGACTGGCAGTCTATCCCCAATGAAGGCGCTCAGGAAAAAATCAACCTGATGCTGGCATCCGGCGAAGATCTTCCCGATGCATTCTGGAACTTCGGCGACGGTAAATCCGGTAATATCGTAGTTCAGTATGCGGATCAGGATGTTTTCCTTCCTACCGAAGGTCTCATCAACGAGTATATGCCCAACTTAAAGAAAATCCTTGATGATCATCCTCAGTACCGTGCAGAGATCACCGCTCCTAACGGCCATACATATGGTTTCCCTTACATTGAGGAAATGTACGGCCTGGTGCTTACCGGCGGCCCTCTTCTGATCAACAAGACCTGGCTGGATCAGGTAGGCAAAGAGGTTCCCACCACAGTTGACGAGTGGGTAGACTGTCTGAAAGCATTCCGCGACGGCGGCGACTTAAACGGAAACGGCGAAGCCGATGAAATCCCCATGGCAACATGGTTTGGCGCAACTGACAGCTTTGGTTCCTACAATATGTTCTACCGCTTTACCGGCACATTTGGATGCGCAGATTCTTACTGCGGCGGTAATGCATACGCTGACCACCTGAGACTGATCGACGGGAAGATAACCTTTACCGCTATGGACGAGGCTTTCAGAAAGACTGCTGAGTTCTTCAATATGCTTTACAACGAAAATCTGATCTGGAACGGTTCCTTTGAGGCTGATGAGAGTGCTTCCTATAAGACCTCTCTGATCAAGGAAGATGTTGCAAGAATCGGATGCTTTGGTACCTGGACCGACCAGGAGATCACCAACCTGGATGTACATGATGAGTATGTTCCTCTTCCTCGTCTGGAAGGCGAAGCCGGTAAGATGGGCTTTGCAAACAACTACTCTGAGTTACAGGATTCCTCCGATACCGCTATCACCACCACCTGCAAATTCCCTCACGTAATCGCAAGATTCGTAGACTACATGGTAGGCGATCCCGCCATCTCCATTCAGTCCAACTGGGGTGCAGAGGGTTACAACTATAAGCTGGATGAAAATGGCATCTTAAGAACTCCTCTTGACGAGCAGGGCAGATATGTAGCTCAGCAGGAAGGCGCTGATTACGCAGACTTCGGTAAGGCACGTACCAACTCCACCACAGCCCGCGGTTCCATGATCGTGCTGAACGAATACTATGAGACCGTTGCCGGATACGCTTATGATGCTGTACAGCTCCTTGAGTGGCAGAGAGTAAACGGTAAGGATGAGGTTCTGGAAGAATACGACACCATTCCCCGTGTAATGATGACAGTAGAAGAACTGACCAGACTGGCTCAGATTCAGCCCACTGTTTCCGATATTGTTGACAGATATATCAACACTTGGGTAACCAGCGGTGTAACAGATGATAACTGGAATGCTTACCTTGGCGAACTTGAAGCCGCCGGCGTAAATGACGTAGTTTCTATTTATCAGACTGCTGTTGACAGAAGTACCAAATCTAATTAATTCCAAATTAATTGATAAACTTGCCGGCAACAGGGTGAGCCTTTGGGCTTACCCTGTTGCTTTTTACAATACAAAAGGAAAAATCATGGACAGAATTACTTATCAACCATTAACGATTAAAAACTTTAATCTGAATTCTCTGGATGAATTTATTCGCCGCCAGGATGTCAGAGAATGCTGGCGCCGGGCAGATGGCTCTCTGACGCTTCTGCCCATTGCATATATCGAAGACTGGAACCTGCAGCAGCGCAGGGAAACCGCAAAGGAAATTCTAAATGAGCTGGACGCAGGGGGCCTGGCCTATGGCGCGTTCTGCGAAAACAAAGTCGTTGGGTTTGCCGCTCTGTCCTCTGCTCTCTTCGGAAGCGGGAAGCAGTATATGGACTTAGCCCTTTTCTATGTGTCGGAGCCTTTTCGGCAGAGGGGAATCGGTAAAGAGCTTTTTCAAATGGCATGCCGGGGCTCTCGAAACGCCGGAGCCCGAAAGCTCTATATTTCCGCCCACTCCGCCAAAGAAACCATGGCTGCCTATAACCGGCTTGGCTGCGTGGAGGCACTGGAAGTAAACCGGCTCCTGGCGGAAAAAGAGCCCTGTGATGTACAGTTGGAGTATGTTCTCTGATGAACCTGTTCTTTTGCAGAGCAATTCTCTCATAGCAGAGAATCTTCCTGTGGCAGGCAGAAATGCTCGCCGTCGGGCAAACATCAAATCAGCCAGAACCATGAATCGGTTCTGGCTGATCGTTTTACCTGTCAATATCGGCTTTACTTTATTCTCCTGCTTTCTTCTCTTCTTCGGGAAGCTTCTCCTGCTCTTCGCCGTCCTCCGCAGAGGTTTCCTCCCCGCTTTCTGTTCCCTCAGGATCAGTCTCTGTATTGGTTTCTCCTGCCTCAGGACTGGGAGACGCCTCGCCCTCCTGTGCGGCTTCATTATCGGTTCCCTCTGTCTCGCTTCCGGTCTCTGTCTCAGTCTCTGCATCTGTCTCGGTTCCGGCATCTGCGTCTGCCTCCGGTGTTGCCGTAGCCTCAGGGATCGGTTCTACTTCCGGTTCTGCCGCATCTGCCGCGGGATCCGTGGTTTCCGTCTGCACACCGTCCGTCTGCGTTTCTGTCTCCTTGCCCTGGCAGCCCATCATCAAAAGAGAGCATACCGCCACACCTGTCAATACCATTGCTAATTTTTTCTTCATAACTTCTCCTCCTAAAATAAGTACTTGCCTCTCAGCTTTTTTTATTATAGTTTTTAAGTGTGTCAAAAATGTGTTCACTTCCTTTATTTTTTGTGAAGCAGTTATGATGAAAATATTAAGTTCTAAGACCTCCTTTGCCGGAGTGCGGCTAAAACACGTTTTAAGAAGGAACCTCCTCCATGCTTGGAATGGAAGATTGTGCCCCCTTCCTCGTAACCACAATAGACGATACCCTGGCGGCAAATCCTGCTGCCTCCCAAAGTGAATTACCCTCCGCAAGCCTTGCCGCCACCGCCGCGGTAAAAGCGTCGCCTGCCGCCGTGGTATCCACTGCTTTCACAGGGAAGGGCGGAATCTCTGCCCTTCCCTCCTTCTCGGAATCCAGATAAGCCCCCTTCTCTCCCAGCGTTACCAACACATTTTTCACGCCTTTTCTCCGCAAAGCTTCGGCACCCTGGACATAACCTGTCCCTTTTGCACTGATCCCGGTAAGACGTGCCAGCTCCGTCTCATTGGGCTTCAGAATATCTATGTACCGATACAATTCCTCCGGGAAATTCTCCGGCACAGGAGCAGGGTCAAGAATCACTGTTTTTCCCAGGGACTTTGCCAGCTTTGCCGCATAGAGAACCGTCTCTAAGGGAATTTCAAGCTGCATCACCAGAAGCTCACTCTCCTCGACCAGATTTTGATGTCCCTCAATATCCTGTGGCGTAAGCGCTCCATTTGCTCCCGGCACCACCACAATACTGTTGTTCCCTTCCTTATTGACCATCACCACTGCCATTCCCGTAGCTTTTTCTGGTTTCGTAATCAGTCCTTTGGTATCTACCCGGAAATTCTGCAGGCTTTCCTGCAAAATTTTTCCATATCCGTCATTTCCAACGGCTCCGATGAAAGCACAGCCCCCAACAAGTCTTCCCACAGCACAGGCCTGATTGGCTCCCTTTCCTCCCGGGGCCGCCCCAAAACTGCTGCTGAGAATCGTCTCTCCCACCTCCGGAATATGGTCAACCTCCACCGCCAAATCCATATTCAGGCTTCCGATCACAAGGATTTTTGCCGGGCCTTTCTCTGTTTCTTTGTTGGGAATTGAAATACTGCTTTCAAATTTCTTCATGTCTTATATCCTCCATGGCACGTCCTCACCCCACCAGATAATACCCGCCCGAGTAAGCCGGCAGGGAAACAATAAACTCCCCTCTGCTGCCTGTAAGCCTTTTACTGCTTCTCGTCTCCTTCCCCCCAAACTCCTTCCACTCACTGGAAAGCAAGGGTTCCAGCTCCTTGGCATCCTGAATCTTCAGCAAATACTCCTGCTCCCGGTCAGAAAAGTTAAATACCGCCGCGACGCGCTCCTTACGGCTTATGCGCTCAAAGGCATAGATACACTTTTCCTCCTGATGGCAATCGATCCACTCAAAGCCCTCCCTGTCATAATCCTTCTCATAAAAGGCCGGATGAGAGCCGTAAATCCCGTTCAACTCCTCCATGAACCGCAAAAAGCATTGATGAAGGGGAAATTCCAAAAGATTCCAGTCCTGCTCCCGCTTTTCGTCCCACTCCCGGAACTGGCCGATCTCATTACCCATAAAATTCAGCTTCTTGCCTGGATGGGCATACATGTACATATAAAAAGCCCGGGCCTGGGGAAATTTCTCCTCATATTGGCCGCTCATCTTCTGCAAAATCGTTGCCTTTCCGTGAACCACCTCGTCATGGGACAGGGGAAGCAGGAATCTGTCGTCATAATAGTACATCATGGAGAAGGTGAGCTTGTGGTAATTCTCGCTCCGGTACTTTGGCTCCGTGCGGAAGTAATTCAGGGTATCGTTCATCCAGCCCATATCCCATTTATAGTCAAATCCCAGCCCGCCTTCCGATACCGGTTTCGTGACGCCGGGAAAGGAAGTGGAATCCTCTGCGGAAAGAATCACCGTGGGATAAAGCTGCTTTAGCCCCTGGTTCATATACCTCAAAAACTCCACCGCATTCCGATTTACCCCCCGCTCCGGGCTGCCCTGCCAGTAAATTGCCCGGCTGATGGCGTCCATGCGAAGGCCGTCCATATGAAATTCCTTAAGCCAATAGTGAGCCGCCGACTGCAAAAAGCTGCGCACCTCCCCCCGGGAGTGCATGAAATTGCAGCTTCCCCACTCGCTGACCCCCACTGCGGAATTGGGGTATTCGTACAGGGCTGTCCCGTCATAATTGGCCAGGGCATAGCCGTCCACCGCGAAATGCACCGGGACAAAATCCATAATCACTCCGATTCCATTCCTGTGGCAGGCATTCACAAAGGCTTTTAGCTGATCCGCCGTCCCATATCTGGAAGTGGGGCTGAAAAAGCCTGTGCTCTGATACCCCCAGGACTCGTCGCTGGGATATTCGTTTAAAGGCATCACCTCCAAATAATGATAGCCTTTCTCTTTCAGATAAGGAATTAGAATCTCACTCATCTCCTCATAATTGTACCAGGCATCCGGCTCCCCCGAGGGCTTGCGGAAAGAGCCCATGTGAACCTCGTAAATATTCAGCGGCCTGTTTTTACAGTCGCTCCGGGACTGCATCCACGCCTCGTCCGAAAATATAAACCGATCCATATCCCTTATAAAAGAGGCCGTCTTGGGCCGAAGCTCCATGCCAAAGCCGTAAGGGTCGCAGTGATCAATACACTGCCCGTCCCTTAAGTAAATGCGGTACTTGTACATTTCCCCTTCCCGGGCCTCTTCCACATGGCACTCCCAGAAATTTCCGTCATAAGCCTTATTCATGGCCTGATCCTGCCAGCCGTTAAATTCGCCGATCAGAGCCACCTTCTCCGCGCCGGGGGCAAAGGTGCGGAATGTGTATCCTTTTCCCTCCCTGTGAACTCCTAAATATTCATAGGCATCAAATATTTTCCCTGTATAAAATCCATAAAAATCCATAAGCACCCTCCTTAAAGATAATAGACAGTAGTTGTTTTATTTGTTATCCTCATCTTATCTGTAAGAAGCGGCATTGTCCACCGACATTTATGGACAATTGGCGGTTAACCAACTTTTTCTATGGAATGTCCTTTAACGTCATCCGATAACAGGGAAGAAGCTCCCTCACCTTTTTCTCAAATCCTTCCTCCTCCAAATTCCAAAAGGGAAGGTTTCCGCTGTTCTCATCCCTGAGCTTTTCTATTTCCGCCAGCTTTTTTTCAAAGCTTTCATTGTCGGTTTTCTCCCCGTCAATAAAACTCTCTCCATATTCATAACTTTCCTCGTCCTGATAATAGCCGCTTTCTCTGAGCATGGAAAAGGTCTGTTCATACTCCTCTCCCGTCCAGTCATAAAGGTAATACTCCTCATATCCCCAGGTACCTGTGGTATGCCCGTAAAAGGGACAATACAGGAATTGGCCGGTATCCGCAATATAAGTGACGCTTCCCCAGGCCGATACCGTCTCCAGATTCAGTTCCTTTCTGCCCTCCCGGGTATCATAAAGGACAATGACGCTTCCCAGGGTATTGACGTCAATCACTGCCTCCGGGATCTCATCCCCGTTCAAATCACCGATATACAATCCTGAATAATATTCGAGATCATTGATATACTCCGCATAAGCGTGCTGCCAGGAGTACTCACACCTGCACTCTCCCCTGGTATCCGCCCCTGCCTTCGACGTAAAAAGAGCCATTGAAAGTCCTATGACAATGAGAAAAAAGCTGTTCATCCTTCCATCCTCCTTTCCCTTTATCCGCTTGCCGTTCCCCGTTTATAGAAGTATAATATCTTTATTCTCCAAAAACGTCAAAAGAAAAATCAATTACTTATCCAAACATCAGGGAGGTCTGTCATGGATCTGAGAATTGAAAAAACAGAAAAAGCCATCAAGAACGCTTTCATGGAGCTACGCTCGAAAAAGCCCCTGGAAAAGATTTCCGTTCGGGAGCTCTGTGCCCTGGCCTGCATCAACAAGTCTACCTTTTACTCCCACTATGAGGATATTTACCAGCTCTCCGACGCCCTGGAAACAGAGACCATCCTCTCCATGCTGCAGGGTATCTCCCTCACCCATGAAGTCTCCATGAAAAACCCTGATATTTTCACCAGAGAGCTGTGTCTTGCCTTCATGTCCCACATTTCCATTATCAATACCCTTTTTTCCGGCAAAGAGCGGAGCAGGCTGGCAGACAAGCTGGAATTTGAGCTGAAAAAAGCCATCTTCCGGCTGCATCCTGAGTATGAAAAAGACGCTGAAAAAAATATCCTGCTCTCCTACTGCATCCAGGGCGGCTACCATGCCTATATCAACAACCAGTCCCTGACCGCGGAAATTCTGACAGAGACGATCAGCAATATCGTAAAACTCCTGCGGCCGATGTGGTTCTCAGACACTGCCGAAAATAACCTGTGAACGCCGGTTCCGCCAGGTACACAAAAGAACCGCCCCAATACCGGTTTTGGTGTCAGGGCGGTTCCGTTCATTAAACGCTCTTGTGAAAGCGCAGCAACTCTCTGTTATTTCGTCAGCAACATCATAATATCATTACTTCTGGCTACAAACTTGGTCATGGCCTCGGGCTCGAGAGGTGCATGCTGGAGCAGAGCCAGATCATAAAGCTGCTCGCAGATCATGTTCACATTCTTTCCCTCCGTATGCTCCATCACATACTGCACCAGCGGATGGTTGGCGTTCAGGATCAGGGTTTCTCCCTCTTTCCCCATACCGCCCATATCCATTCCGGGCATGGCGTACATCTTCATCATATCCTGCATTCTTCTGCTTTCCTCGGAAAGGGTAATCATGGAGGAAATCTTCTTATTCTTAAGCTTTTCAACCTTGATGGTGATCTTGTCTTTCTTAAGAACCTTCTTCATCACCTTACCCACAGCCTCAGCCGCTGCCTCCAGCTCCTTCTCCGTCTTCTTGTTGGTCTTGGCCTTGAAGGTGTCTGTCAGGTCGGCGTCGATTCTCTGGAACTTGATTCCCTCATTCTTGGACTCCAACTGGGAGATAAAGGGCTGGTCAATGTTGTGGGTCAGGATAACGGCGTCCATCTTGGCAGCCTTGAACATCTGGATATACTGGCTCTGCTGCTTCTCATCGGTTACATAGTAGATCACCTTTTCCTTCTTTTCTTCCTCTTCGTCTTCTTCAGAATCTTCGTCGTCCTCTCCGCTTACCACGTTGCCGTCTGCGTCTACCACCTCGGCGGCAGGGCTTTCTTCTTCACTCTCTTCCTCCGAAGCTTCTCCGGCATCCGTAGCATTTTCTTCGGCCTCGCCTTCGCTTACCACATTGCCATCCGCATCCACAACCTCGGCGGCAGGGCTTTCCTCAGCATCCTTCTTTTCCTCCCCGTCCACTTCGTCCGGGTCGCTCTTATTCACCTCAAGGCACTCGGGAAGGGTCAGGTACTTGCCCTCCAAATTCTTAAAGAGAATGTAGTCCGTCATCTTCTCACAGAACTTGTCATCCTTCAGGCAGCCGAACTTGATGAAGGGGCTGATGTCATCCCAGTATTTATCGTACTCTTCCTTTTCCGTCTTGCACATGCCGGAGAGCTTATCCGCCACCTTTTTGCTGATGTAGTCGGAAATCTTCTTCACAAAGCCGTCGTTCTGCAACGCGCTTCTGGACACATTGAGGGGCAGGTCAGGGCAGTCGATCACACCCTTGAGGAGCATCAAAAACTCGGGAATAACCTCCTTGATATTGTCCGCGATAAAGACCTGATTGTTATAGAGCTTGATCACACCCTCAATGGATTCATACTCCATGTTGATCTTGGGGAAGTAAAGGATTCCCTTTAAGTTGAAAGGATAATCCATGTTCAAATGGATCCAGAACAAAGGCTCCTTGTAATCCTGAAATACCTTGCGGTAAAATTCCAGGTATTCTTCCTTGGTGCAGTCATTGGGATGCTTGGTCCAAAGAGGCGTAGTCTCATTCAGGAGCTCCGGACGTCTGATAATCTTATATCTTAACTTGTCCTCTTCCTTCTCGGGCTTGATCTCCTCCACCACCGTATCGGTATCTAACTTCTCCTCCGCGTCAATGGTCTGGGTGTCCGTGGTGTTTTCCTTGGAAAGGTAAATTTCCATAGGCATAAAGGAACAGTATTTCTTGATGACCTCTCTGGCCTTGTACTCGTTACAGAACTCCAGCACATCCTCGTTGATAAAAAGGGTTATGGTGGTTCCTACCTCAGTCCTCTCCCCTTCCTTCATGTCAAATTCCGTGCCGCCGTCACACTCCCAGTGTACGGGACTTGCATCCGGCTGCCAGGAAAGAGTGTCGATATGCACCTCGTCCGCCACCATGAACGCCGAATAAAATCCCAAACCAAAGTGACCGATGATCTGATCCTCGTTGGTCTTGTCCTTATATTTGGCTATAAAATCCGTTGCTCCGGAAAAGGCAATCTGGTTAATGTACTCCTCCACCTCATCCGCCGTCATACCCACACCGTTATCGATAAACTTAAGGGTCTTCTCCTCCGGGTTTACCAGTACCTGGATTTTCCCCTTAAAGTCTGCCGGTAAGGAATACTCTCCCATCATATCCAGCTTTTTCAGCTTGGTGATGGCGTCGCATCCGTTGGAAATCAGTTCCCTGAAAAAAATGTCATGGTCGGAATATAACCATTTCTTAATAATTGGAAATATGTTTTCGCTGTTGATAGATAAGTTTCCGTGCTTCTCTGCCACGATGATCACTCCTTCTTTTCTCTCTTTTCTGCAACAATTTGGCACAAAATCATGCTGTAGCTTAAACTAAAAACAAGTGTAATTCTCTTTCCCATAAAAGTCAAGCAAAAACTAGCACTCATTTGGCATGAGTGCTAGCAATTTCCTTGTTTTTATGAAAAAACGCTGTATTTATGCGGGTTTTCGGGTTTCTTAAATTTTTATAAAATACCGATTTCCTGTTGCTGCAAAGCTTTACTTGGCAAAAATCTGATAATAAATATCAAAAAAATCCCTGGTGACGATGGCATCGTCCTCCAAAAAAGCCACACTGTTCCAGAGTTCTTCGTTCAGCGTCCTGGTCAGGGAATCCACAAATGCGCCGTACTCCTGTCCGAAAACCTCTTCCCTTCTCTTTTCTACGATCTTTACTTTGTTGGCATCGGTTTCCTCCCGGTTAAAAGTGCTGATGCACTTGATGATATGAAAACCGTCTTCCGTTTCCACAACACCGCTGATTTCGCCTGTCTCCAGGTTGAACGCCGCATTTTCAAAATCCTCCTCCACTTCTCCCTTGCCGAAAGAGTAGGTTCCCTTCTCCCCTTCGCTGTACTGCAGCACCAGGCTTTCAAAATCATTTTCTTCCTCCCGGGCAAGGAGCAGGATCTCTCTGGCCCGCTCATAGGCATCCTCCCTGGCAGTTTCCTCATAGGCAATTCTCTTGCCGGCGCCGTCCTGGCTGTAGGTTTTGATCAGAATATCCTGGATCGTAATGCTCCGGGCCTCGTCATCACTGATTTCCGGGTTAATATCTTTGATAATAAATTCATATACCTTATTGGCCAACGCCAGCTCCCCGTAAAGCTGCTCTATGATCTCCTCATTTACCTGCATGGCTTCCCGCTCTGTCTCGTTAAGAGAACCAAAATATATCCCGGCGGCCTCTCTGGCCTTTTCCCGCTCCCCGTCTTCCAGGGAAACACCGTGCTGCTGGGCAAGAAGATTCATGGTTTTAATCTGGGCAAGCTGGGCAAGGACCGTTTCCTTAATGCTCTCCTCCAGGGTCACGCCGTCTAAATGGGTTTTCCAGATTTCCTCACCATAAACACTTTCATATTGATCCTGGGTATTGGTCAAATACACCATAACCTCCGGCAGGGTACAGGACATGGTTTCGATCCGGAAAATCTCATCCTTCTTAAAGCCGGTGGTAAGCACCAGCTTTACATCCCCCTCCTTTTTCCCGCACCCGGGCATCGTCATGGAAAGCAGGCAGCACAGGAAAAACAGAATCCGTTTTTTACCGTTTTTCATACCTCCATTGTCCTCAAAATACTTCTCGCCACACTGATTCCGTTGGCGGAGGCCTGCTGCAGTCCTCTGGTCACTCCGGCCCCGTCTCCGATTGCCCGAAGTCCGCAAATGCTGGTCTCAAAATCCTGATTTACGATCACTTTGTTTGAGTAAAATTTCACCTCCACCCCATAGAGCAGGGTTTCATCCGCAGCAATTCCGGGGGTAATTTTATCCAAAGCCACCAGCATTTCCTCAATATCTACCATAATCCTGTGGGGGAACACGAGGGAAAGATCCCCGGGCACCGCGTCCTTCAATGTTGGAATCAGGTTATTTCTGGCAAGCCTCTCCTCCGTGGTTCTTCTTCCCCTCTTAAAATCCCCGAATGTCTGCACCAGTATTTTTCCTCCGCAAAGCATATTGGAAAGCTGTGCAATATGCCTGCCATATTCAATCGGAGTCTTAAAAGGCTTTGTAAAATTCTTGCTGACCAGAATGGCAAAGTTGGTATTATTGGTTTTAAAGTCCTTTGATTTGTAGGCATGGCCGTTTACCACTGCCAGCCCGCCTTCATAGTACTCCGTGGCCACCTCTCCGGACGGATTGGTACAAAAAGTCCTCACCTTATCGTCAAAGGTGGGCGTATGGTAAATCAGCTTTGCCTCATACAGATTTTCATTCAAAAACTGCATGACCTCGTCGCGCACTTCCACCCTTACGCCGATGTCCACCGTTCCCGGCGTGGTCTCTATCCCAATCTCTTCACACTTTTCCCTGAACCAGTCCGCGCCCTCGCGCCCTACTGCAGAGACAATTTCCTTTCCGTAAAAGATTTCCCCTTTCTCTGTCCGAACCCCGACAGCCCGGCCTTCTTCCACCAGAATCTCCTCCACCATGGTGTTGAAAATCAGCTCCGCCCCCTGTTCTTTCAGGTGATGCTGAAGCTTCTCATAAATCTTATAGCCCTCCTCGGTTCCCAGATGGCGGATCGGGCACTCTACCAGCTTTAAGTTTGCATTGATGGCCTTCAGCCTGGTTTCCCTGATCTCCGCCTGCTTATCCACGCCGTAAATTTTTGTGTCGGCGCCAAACTTAAGGTATATATTGTCCGATTCTCTGATCAGCTCCTGGGTCTTATCGTATCCCAAAATAGCCGGCAGATTTCCGCCCACATCCGGGGACAGAGAAAGCTTTCCGTCGGAAAAAGCTCCCGCTCCCGCGAAGCCGGTGGTAATCGAGCAGGGCTTACATCCCACACACTGATTGGTAAGCCTTTTGGGACACTGGCGCTTTTCGATGGAGCGTCCCTTTTCCAGCAAAAGTACTTTCAGATCCTTCTTTTTATCCAACAACTCGTAGGCGCAAAAAATCCCGCCCGGCCCTGCGCCGATGATAATCACGTCAAACTGATTCTCCATTCCGATTCCTCCACTCCTTTCAAAAATCTTGTTCGATCAGGACTGTTTCACAGGCTTCCCCGTCCTGTCATACCAGGAAACACCGTCCGTCAAAAGATAATCCTCTTTTTCCCGCACAGCCTGACAGAAATCCTCAATGGACCCAAGCCTCCTCTGAAAGGCCATGCCGCATCCAAAAAGCTCCTTCCTATGAATGTCCGATCCTGCCGTTAAGGGCAGATGGTTTTCATTTGCATAAGCGATGGCCTGCCGGTCAAATTCCGGATGATTATGGCTGACGCTTAAGGGAGAGGAATGAGCGCCGTTTATTCCCTCCACGCCGTCCACATCCTCCGGAAACTGGCGGAATTGCTCAATATAATCTGCCACCCGGAAGGGATGGGCCTGGATCACCAGACCTTTCGCCTCATGGATAAGACAATATTGCTGCCTGACCGTGGCATCCTTGATCTCAGGGTGGGCAATCAACCAGGCCTTATCCACACCGAATACCAGAAACTCCGTCCCATGATAGCCGGACTCGTAACCAAAAAACACGTCCAGCCCGATCCTGTCCCCCTCTTCTTTCGCATTTTCATAGCCTCTGCAAAACTGTTCCACCCATTCTTTCCAGGGAAGGGAGGAATCGATGGCATTATTTCCATACCAGCTGTGATCCGTGATAATAATTCCCGTATACCCCCTGTCCTTTGCAGCCCTGGCCATCTCTTTCCCGGTACTGCGGGCACATGCGCTGCTCTCGCTGGTGTGCATATGGGTTTCATATAAATAAGGATAATCTTCTCTTGTCATCTTGTTTCTTTTTGTCCTTTCTGTACTCTGTAACAAATTTTACAATAGCAAGAGCATCCCAAAAAGTCAATCGTATTTCGATGATTTGTAAAGAGAAGTGGAAAAAGGGATAAAGTTTTGGTATACTTAGGTTGCTTTTCACCGGTCTGCCAACCGGATACCCAGAATGGAGGAAACATGATTAAGAATATTGTATTTGATATGGATGGCGTTCTCATTGATTCGGAGGCGCTCATCCTGGAAATCTGGAAAAAGATTGCCCAAAAAGAAGGAATCAAAAACATTGAAGAAACTCTGCTCCAGTGCATCGGGATCACTGCGCCGGAGACAAGGGCTTTATTTTTGAGAGTGTACGGCCAAGATTTCCCCTTCGAAATCTTCCAAAAACAGGCCTCGGAGGCTTTCCACAGACAGGCAGAGGAGGGGGGGCTTCCTGTAAAGCCCGGGGTGTATGAGCTATTTGACTTTTTGAAGGAACAGGATTTCCGGATCGGGCTGGCCTCCTCTACCAGAGAGGCCACAGTCCGCAGCGAAATGGAGGGGATCGGACTCCTTAAATACTTTCATGTTGTGGTGGGCGGAGATATGGTATCCCACAGCAAGCCCCATCCCGAAATTTATCAGAAGGCCTGTCAGTTATTAGGGGCTCCCCCTGCAAAGTGCTATGCCGTTGAGGATTCGCCAAACGGAATCCGCTCCGCCCACGGCGCAGGGCTCACGCCCCTTATGGTGCCGGATCTGGTTGAACCGGATGAAGAAATCCGGCGGCTCTGTTTTGGCCGGTTTCAAAATCTGCTGGAAGTAAAAGCCTTTCTGGAAAAGCAGTAAGAGCCTGTTGTCAATCCTTCTCTTTTTGAGAATACTTCTTATAACCGGGATGCTTTCCGCTTATGCCGTATCCCTGCCGCATGGAGATCAGCCGGTCAATATTTTCTCCGGATAATTCCTTTGCGCCTCCCAGCAAGTGGGCATTTAAACTGATTTTGGCAAAGAGCTCCAGGGTCTCCATCCGGTAGTAGGCAGTCACCACATCGGCGCCCACGGTAAGGGCTCCGTGATTTTGCAAAAGCAGGGCATCATGTTCTCCCAGATAAGGGGCGATGGCATCCGGAACCTCATAGGTGGAGGGGGTTCCATAGGGCGTCACCGGGATGGAGCCCAGGGTCAGCACCGTCTCTATCATGGAATACTCATCCAGGGGAATGTTGGCCACTGCATAGCCTGTAGCAGCCGGAGGATGGGCATGCAGCACGGCGCCAACGTCCGCCCGCTCCTCATAACAGCGCAGATGCATTTTAATTTCCGAGGAAGGGCGGTATCCCTCCAGGGCTTCCAGCACATTTCCCTCCCGGTCAATGCGCACAAGCTTTTCCGGAGTGATGAAGCTTTTGCTGATCCCCGTAGGGGTCGCCATAAAACTGCCGTCCTCCAGCTTCGCGGAAATATTTCCGTCATTCGCCGCCACCCAGCCGAGCTGCCACATTTTGTGACAAATATCACAGATTTGCTCTCTCAGTGCAAGATAACTCAGTTCCATTTTCCTAAACTCCTTTCCGTCGTGACAATTTCTTCTATTTTAAACGATTCCTCTCAAAAAAGAAACCGCAAATGATGCAAAAATGATACAACTTTGATGGAAATCTGATGCTAATTTGATGCCAGTTTGATGCCTGTCCACGATAATTTAATGGTATAGAGAACGTTCCGAATCTGTGAGATACGAAAAACCACAAAATACAAAAGCTGCTTGGCAGCGGAATGAGAGGAAAAATGAAAAAGAAAAAAAATCTTCTTTGCACAGTTCTGGCATTTCTTATTTTTCTTCTGGGCTCCTCTTCCGCCTACGCTATGGAAGAAGACGACTCCAAGAAAGAAGAAACCACTGCTCCTTATATTGTTATTTTAAACGGCGATCCTGCGACAGACCGCTTTCCCTTAAAGGAAACCTCCGTAACCACCAATATCGACGGCGTCATCGCGGAAACCTATGTGGTTCAGACTTATTCCAACGAGGGAAGCAGCCCCATCAATGCCAGCTATGTCTTTCCCGCCTCCACCAATGCCACAATTCACGGAATGCAGATGATCATAGGGGACAACATTGTCACTGCCAAAATCAAGGAAAAGGAAGAGGCCAAGGAGGAATTCGAGGAAGCAAAAAGCGAAGGCAAAAGCGCCTCCCTGCTGGAGCAGCAGCGTCCCAATGTGTTTACCATGGATGTGGCAAACATCATGCCCGGCGACGATGTCCGCATCGAGCTGCATTACACGGAACTGATCGAGCCTGAGGAAAATACTTATCAGTTTGTATTCCCCACCGTTGTGGGGCCCCGCTATCCAAGTCCGGAGGAAAGCTCCGAAGAAAGCTCCGAAAAACCGGAGCAGGAAAACGGCGGGCAGGACGCCTGGGTGGAAACTCCCTATCTGTCACAGGAGGTAACTCCTCCGGATAAATATAACATCACTGTCAATCTCTCCGCAGGCCTTCCGATCGCAGACGTGAGCAGCAGCTCCCATGACATACGTGTTGCCAAAAAAGACGACGGCTCTGCCAGGATCACCCTTTCCAATCCAGGAGATTATGCGGGAAACCGGGACTTTATCCTTGATTATAAGTTAAACGGCGAGGAAGTGGACTGCGGCCTGATGTTAAATCAGGGGGAAGACGAAAACTACTTTATGCTGATGGTACAGCCGCCGGAGCGCTGCGAAACGGAGGATATTCCGCCCCGTGAATATATGTTTGTCCTGGATGTATCCGGTTCCATGTGCGGTTTTCCCATGGATACCGCCAAAGACCTGATCAGGGATCTGGTGGGCAACCTGAAGGAGACCGATTCCTTCAACCTGATGATGTTCTCCGACGAGGCCTATCTCATGTCCTCTGCCCCGGTTGCCGCCAACGAAAAAAATATCAAAACCGCTCTCCGGCTCATCGACGAACAGCAGGGAGGCGGAGGGACGGAGCTTGCTCCTGCCCTGGAATCCGCCCTGAGCTTCTTAGGCGACGACAAGGCCAGAAGCGTGATCGTCATCACAGACGGATATATTTCCGGGGAAAAAGAAATCTTCAACATTGTGGAAGACAATCTGGATAAGGTAAGCTTTTTCTCCTTCGGAATCGGCACCTCCGTAAACCGGTATCTCATCGACGGAATCGCAAAAACAGGCATGGGAGAATCCTTCGTGGTTACGGATTCCGCAGAGGCCTCCGAAACCGCCCAGCGCTTCCGCACCTACATCGAGTCTCCCATCCTCACTGACATTCAGGTCAGTTACGACGGGTTTGAGGTGTATGACGTGGAGCCCAAAAAGCTTCCTACTCTCTTCGCTCAACGGCCCATTGTGGTATACGGAAAATGGCGCGGAGAGCTGACCGGAACGGTCAAAATCACCGGGAATAACGGCAGCGGAAAGTTTGTCCAAGAAATTCCCCTTAAAGAAATAGAACCTCTCAAGGACAACGACGCCATACGCTATCTCTGGGCTCGCAAAAAAATGGAACGGCTCACCGATTACGGACTGAGCGAAAACGATCCCGACATCAAAGGAGAAGTAACCCAGCTTGGCCTGAAATACAGTATGATGACCCCCTATACCTCCTTTGTTGCAGTCATCGAAACCGTCAGAAATCCTGCGAAAGAAAGCAAGGACGTTGACCAGCCTCTTCCTCTGCCCTTACAGGTTTCCGACCTGGCAGTGGGTGGCTACCGGATCGGCTCGGAACCCGGCGACGCGCTGCTTGTCCTGGCCATGGGGCTGGTATTTGGTCTGATATTTTTAAAGCGCACCCGTAGCAGAAATCCGCGCACACACCTTTAAACCCAAGGCAGAAACAAAGGTTAGAAAGGAACCCCGTATGAAGATTTCCGGACTGAAAAATCTGATAAAGGAATATCATATCTTCTATTTAACCGCCGCCCTCCTGCTGGTGATCCTTAAGCTCCTTTACCGGAAAGCGGACAGCGACGATCTGCAATGGCTTCTTGCGCCCACCGCCCGGTGGGTGCAGACCCTGAGCGGCAAGCCTTTTGAATATCTTTCCCGAATCGGCTATGTCAATCACGAACTGCGTTTTGTCATTGCCAGATCCTGCAGCGGCTTTCAGTTTATGCTGATCTGTGCCGCCGCCCTCATTTTCTCCTTCTTACACCGGATTGTCCCGGCCGGCTCCCCCGAACGCGGGAGCAATGCCGCCGCATCCAATCTGTTTTCCAAATCACTCTGGGGGTCTGGCTGGATCGCGGCCGGTTTTGGTCTTTCCTACATAATAACTATTTTGGTCAATACAGTCCGCATCCTTCTGTCCATTGACCTTCCGCCGCTTCTGGAAAGGGTATCCCTGGGCGGCCTGCTTACTCCTGACCGTCTCCACACACTGATCGGCACCGTAGTTTATTTTGCTTCCCTGCTGATGATTTATCAGGCGGCGGATACCCTTACCCTGAAGCTCTGTGCCCCGCACAGGCCTCTTCCCCGGATCGGCTCCAAAGCCTTCTTCCGGTTTTTGCAGCCTGCCTTCTGGTACTTTTTCTTCGTGCTGGGAATCCCTGTTCTGACCAGAGCCTACCGAAACGGCCTTTCTCAGTTCGCGGACTATGCAATCCTTGTGACTCTGGCAGGCTCCGTGCTTCTTGCCCTGTTTACTCTCGCAGGGAATCTGCGCCGCTAGATACGCAGGCAAAGGCTGTCAGGCAAACCTGCGCCGCCAGGCGCACTATACGCAAAAAGAGTCCGGCAGGCCGGACTCTTTTTACACGCCAAAGCATGGCTGCACCAAGCTTACATCACGCTCTCTCTGAACTTTTCCACTTCCTCCAAGTATTTCAGTCCCAAAGGGCTGATCGCCGCCCCTTTCCGTGTCAGATAACCAATGGTCATGACCTCATCTGAGCGAAGCCTGACGGCGCAGTAATCGGAACCGTTCAGGCTCTCGCAGATGATACCGGAACACAGGGTAAATCCGTTGAGCCCCACCATGAGATTGAGCAGGGTCGCCCGGTCATTGGCTTTGATCAGACGCTTATAGGCATAGGTACTGAGTACCTCCTCGGCAAAATAAAAGGAATTATTGATCCCCTGCTCAAAGGAAAGACAAGGGTATTCATCCAGCTCCTCCATGTCGATTTCCCTTTTTCCGGCAAGAGGATGCCCTTTCCACATGTACACGTAGATGCCGCATTGCAGAATCTCGTGGAACTCCACCTCGGACTCCTGAAACAGCTTAGTCAGCACCGCCCTGTTAAAATCGTTCAGGTAGAGTATCCCGATCTCGCTTCGGAAATTCTTCACATCCTCTATCACCTCGTAGGTTTTGGTCTCATGGACTGCAAACTCATACTCATCCATCCCGAATTGCTTTACCAGCTCCACAAAGGCCTTCACCGCAAAGGTATAATGCTGCATGGAAACGCTGAAACGCTTCTTGCTGTTTCGCTTTTCAATATAGCGGTCCTCCACCAGGCGGTACTGCTCCACCACCTGCCTGGCATAGCCCAGAAACTCCTCCCCCTCCGGTGTGATCCTGACCCCTCTGTTGCTTCTGTTAAAAAGGGTAATTCCGATCTCTTCCTCCAAATCCTTCACCGCCTGGGAAAGGCTGGGCTGTGCAATAAAAAGAGTTCTGGCGGCCTCATTCATGGAATGGGTATCTGCCACGGCAAGCACGTACCGAAGCTGTGTCAGTGTCATCGCTTGGCTCCTCTATTGATTCTCATTTACGCAAAAGGGATTACCGCTCCGTCATAGGTCTCATTTATGTAGTTCTTAATATCCTCTGACTTAAGCGCATCCACAAGAGCCTTGATCTTGTCGGCATTTTCATTGCCCTCTTTTACGGCAATCACATTCACATAGGTTTTAGCTGCCTCCGAATCCGCGCTTTCGTAAGCGATGGAATCCTTTGCCACGGAAAAGCCTGCCTCCAATGCATAATTTCCGTTTAATACCACGAATGCCACCTCTTCCACTACTCTGGGCACCTGTGCCGCTTCCAGCTCCACGATTTCAAGATTGTGAGGGTTCTCCACAATATCATTCACCGTTGCATTTAAACCCGCTCCGTCCTTTAAGGTGATCAGTCCGTTGTCCTGCAACAGCAAAAGCGCACGGGCCTCATTGGTGGTATCATTGGGAACCGCTACGCTGTCCCCCTCCGCCACCTCTGAAAGACCGCTCTTGGTACCGGGATAAATTCCGAATGGCTCATAATGAATTCCCCCTGCATTTACCAGATGGGTGCCCTTTTCTTCATTAAAACTGTCCAGATAAGGGATATGCTGGAAATAGTTGGCGTCGAAATCTCCGCTTTCCACCACCTCATTGGGCTGTACATAATCGTCAAAAACAGTTACCTGAAGGTCATAGCCCTGCTCTGAGAGAATCGGCTTTGCCTGTTCAAGAAGCTCTGCATGGGGGGTCGACGATGCCGCCACCTTGATTACCTTGTCGTCTGCGCCGCCTGTCCCGCAGCCGCTGAGCGCTCCTGCCAGAGCTGCCCCTGTCAGCAATAATGCCAATAATTTTTTCATGATACTTTCCTCCTCATGTTCTCTTAGCCGCCGTCTCTTTCTCTTTTTCGACGGCTGCCGTTTGACTTTTTGTCCGTCATATACAAGTACAGAGTATAGCATCATTCCTTTTGTTTGTACAATATCTAAAAAATTTTACTGGTTATAGGTTTATCCTATAACGTCTATCTGACACATTTTCATGGTGAGCAGGGCCGCCTCATGACTTTCCGGCGTCACTCCCGCGGTGCAGGAGGCGTCCACCCTGATCAGAGCCTCGGGCATTTTGGCTTTCAGCAAGAGCGCGTTGGATACCACGCAGATGTCCGTACACAGCCCCACCAGCTCGATCTCCTGCTCTTCTTCGTTCCCGGCAGCCAGTTCAAAAATCGTTTCGGCAAGGGTCTCGCTGCCAAAGGTCGGCTTGTCAATAATCCTGGCTCCCGCCTTATTTAACGCCTCCGCGATCTCCTCCCTGAGATCCCAGCCTTTCGTCCCTCTGATACAGTGAGGCACAGGCAGATGCCTGCCCTCGGAGGTATCCATGTAATTTTCTCCATGGGTATCCCTGGTGGCAAAGATCAATTCTCCCTGATAGCTCTCAATCTTTTTCACCACCCCTGCTACAATGGCCTGGGCCTGGCCGGTTCCCAGAGCCCCGTCAATAAAATCGTTCTGCATATCCACCACTACCAGTATTTTCTGCATATTCACTCCTGTCCGCGTACTTTGGTACGCACAACCCCGGGAAGGGAACTCTCCCTTCCCATAACTAATCCAGCTCGCTCAGCCCCGTATAGAGCTCGTAGTACCGTCCCTTTTGCAACAGCAGATCATCATGGTCGCCCCGCTCAATAATTTCCCCGTTTTCAAGCACCATGATTGCATTGGCATTGCGCACGGTGGAAAGCCTGTGGGCGATGACCAGGGTGGTTCTCTCTGCCATCAGACGGTCCATTCCCTTCTCGATATGCTTTTCGGTTCTGGTATCTACCGAGCTGGTGGCCTCATCCAGAATCAGGATGGGCGCTTTAGAGATGGCCGCTCTGGCGATATTGATGAGCTGCCTCTGCCCCTGGCTTAAATTGGCCCCGTCTCCCTCCAGCATGGTATCATACCCGCGCTCTAAGTGGACAATGAAAGAATGGGCGCTGGCTGTCCTTGCCGCCTGCTCCACCTCCTCATCGGTGGCGTCCAGTCTGCCGTAGCGGATATTTTCCCGCACCGTCCCTGTAAACAAATGGGTATCCTGCAAAACCATGGAAATATTCCTTCGAAGACTGTCCCTCTCCAACTGGGTAACGGGAATCCCGTCTATAGTAATGCTTCCCCCGTCAATGTCATAAAACCGGTTGATCAGGTTGGTGATGGTCGTCTTACCAGCTCCCGTGGAACCTACAAAGGCAATCTTCTGCCCCGGCTTTGCATACAGGGAAATATGCTTCAATATGGTTTTATCAGGATTATATCCAAAAGTCACATCCGTAAGGGTCACCGCCCCCTTTACTTCTTTATAATAATACCCGTCGTCCTCCCTGACTACACTTTCCATGAAATTTTCTGAATTCACGATCTCGTTTTCTTTGGGAATCCGATAAAGGCTTCTCTTTTCATTCTTCCCGGGGCCCTTCGCGCTCTCTTCCGGCTCCTCCACAATGCTGACCGCACAGGCTTCGTCTTCCTTCTCCGGCGCCTCGTCCATCACGGCAAATACCCGCTCTGCACCTGCCAGGGCTGAAAAAATAGTGTTCACCTGCATAGCCACCTCATTGACCGGTCGGGAAAACTGTCTGGAATAATTTACAAATACAGTCAGGCCTCCAATATCAAATCCCTTCAGCACACAGAGAATCCCCCCGATGCAGGCGGTCAGGGAATAGCTTACCTGACTTAAATTTCCCATCACAGGCCCCATAATACCGCCGAAAAACTGAGCCTTAATCTGCTTTCCCCGAAGATCCTGATTTAAGAATTCAAACTCTTCCCGGGAATCCTCCTCGTGGTTAAAGACCTTGACTACCTTCTGTCCCGTCACAGTCTCTTCAATATAGCCGTTTATGGTGCCGATGGCCGCCTGCTGGGCCCGGTAATACTTCCGGCTTCTGCCGCCTACGATCTGAACGGCCTTAAGCATCACCGGAACCATAATAATCGTGATCAGGGTCAGCCACACATTAGTATAAACCATAAGGGCAAAGGTTCCCACAATATTGATGGTGCCGGAGATCAACTGGACCACCGTGTTGTTGAGCATTTCCCCCACCGCATCCACGTCATTGGTAAAACGGCTCATCACATCCCCGTGATTGTTGGTATCGTAATAGCGCACGGGAAGCTTCTGCATCTTTCCGAAAAGATCGTTTCTAAGCTTGCAAATGGCATTCTGGGAAATCCCGATCATGATTCTCTGCTGCAGATACTGTGCGGCCACCCCTGTCAGGTAAATGACTGCCATAGTCAAAATCCCTTTCAGGAGAAGGGCTGCGCTTCCCTCCGGAGAGGTCAGACCGTTGATAATGGGACGCAGCATATAGGAGCCTGCCAGATTAGCAAAGGTGCCGCCGATTACGCAAAGGACAACAACGAAGAGCTTTAGCTTTTCGTGGGAAATGTAGGCAAAGAGCCGTCCCATGGTTTTCTTCACATTTTTGGGCTTTTTCACCGGCATCCCCCCTCTGCCGCCCCGGCCCCTTCCCGGCCCGGGTCCGGGTCCTTTGGGGCCGCCCGGCCCTGCCGCCATTTCTATTTGATCCGGGGAAGGATTTAATCTGCTCTCATATTTTTTCTGCAAATATTCCAGTTTCTCCTGCTTCATTATGCACTCACCTCCCTGTCCATCTGGGAATAGTAGATTTCCTGATAAGGCCCGCAGTCTTTAAGAAGCTGCTCATGGCTGCCCAGCCCCACAATCTTTCCTTCATCCAACACCAGAATCTGATCCGCATCTATCACAGAGGAAATTCTCTGGGCGATAATAATCTTGGTGGCCCCCTTTAAGGTCGTGCCAAAACTCTCCCGGATCTTAGCCTCTGTGGCCGTATCCACAGCACTGGTGGAATCGTCCAGAATCAGGATCCTGGGCTTCTTTAACAGCGCCCTTGCAATACAAAGCCTCTGCTTCTGGCCGCCGGACACATTGACGCCGCCCTGGCCAAGCTCCGTGAGATACCCTTGCGTAAAGGAGCTCACAAAGGGATCCGCCTGAGCCGCCTTAGAAGCGGCAAGAATCTCATCCCGGGAGGCTGCGGAATCTCCCCACATCAGGTTTTCCATAATGGTTCCGGAAAAGAGCACATTTTTCTGGAGTACCATGCCCACGCCGTCCCGCAGGTTTTTCAGGGAATAATCTCTTACGTCCACCCCGTCTACCAGAACCTGTCCCCGGTCTGTATCATAAAGCCTGGGAATCATCTGCACCAGCGTGGTCTTGCCGCTGCCGGTAGAGCCGATAATCCCAAGCACCTGGCCGCTCTCCACCCTGAAGCTGATATGGGAGAGCACCGCCTCCTTATTTTCTTTGTAATAGCGGAAGGTCACATCCTTAAATTCCACACTGCCGCTGTTTACACGTTTCTGCGGCAGCGCGCATCCCTCGTCGCTCAAGCTTATTTGGGTATCCAGAATCTCGGTAATACGCCGCAGGGATGCAAGGGCCCTTGAACTCTGCAGAAGCACCATGGCAAGCATCATGAGAGACATGAGAATCTGCACGATATAGGAGGTAAAAGCGGTCAGATCCCCCACCGGCATACTGCCGGCCAGAATCTGTTTCCCGCCGAACCATACCACCCCCAGGGTGGTGATATTCATCATCAGCATCATGATCGGCATATTTAAGATCACCACTTTAAAAGCGTCCAGACTGGACTCTTTGAGCTCTTCATTGGCCCCTGCAAAGCGTTTTTCTTCATAGCTGCCCCGCACAAAGGACTTGATGACCCGTACATTGGTGAGCATTTCCTGTACCGTGGAGTTTAAGGCGTCCAGCTTTTTCTGCATAATGTCGAATTTGGGAAACGCAATTTTGATGACAATGGTAATCAGGGTAATCAAAATCGGAATCACCACCAAAACCACTAAAGAGAGCTGGACATTCATCACCAGAGCCATAATCAGAGCTCCGATCAGCATTCCCGGCGCCCTGAGCATCATCCGAAGAGCCATGTTGATCAGGTTTTGCACCTGGGTAATATCGTTGGTAAGCCTGGTCACCAGCGAACCCGTACTGAACTGATCCAGATTGGCAAAAGAAAACTGCTGTACCTTGTCAAACACATCCCTTCGCAGATCCGCCGCAAAGCTGATGGAAGCCTTGGCTCCGAAATAAGCGCCTCCAATGCCTCCGATCATCATCAAAAGGGCCGTGATAATCATCGTGATGCCCATCCCCACAATATAAGACACATTGTGCTCTGCCGCCCCCACATTGATGATATTTGCCATAAATTTAGGCAGGGCCACCTCCCCGATCACCTCCACGATCATCAGCAGAGGGCCGCAGATGAACGCAGGCAGATATGGCCTGATATACTTCCAGTATCTTTTCATGAATCATAACTCCTTTCCCCGTTTCTGATCATTCTCTGAAGAAAATCACAGAGCCGCGCCTTTTCCTCCTCGGAAAATCCTTCCAGAACAGCAGCTTCTATTTCCTGAAAGCAAAGTATACTTTCACAGATCGCCTGTTCTCCCTTTTTTGTCACCACAACCTCATTCACCCGGTTATCCTGCTGGTGGCACTGTCTGCTGATATACCCGCCCTTCTCCAGCTTTTTCAGGGTGACAGCCACCGCGGAGGGCGAAATATCCATTTTTTCCGCAATTGCCGTCTGTGAACAGTCCGGATGCTTTCCCAGTATCATCAGAAGCCGATGCTGGCTCCTGTACAAGCCGGTGCCTTCAACCTTCCTGCCGATCATCCGCTTCAGACACTGATCCGTGTATCGGAAAAGATGGATGACCTGATGATTCAAATCTTTTTCCATGGCTTTCTCCTTTCCGGAAATAATTAAGTAGTTGATAGTTAAGCAGATAATAGTTAACTAGTTAATAATTAACATTATATCTTTTCCGAAAAATAATGTCAACAGGAAAATTTCATGCTTAAATGAGCATCGTGGAAATATAGTAAAGAATCAGCAGATGCAGGGGATAAAAGAGATAAAAGACGTACTTCAGCCTGAGCCCTCTCTCCCCATTGTAAAGGCCGATGAAAAGAAACGCCAGAGGAGCCGTAATCTCCCAGAGAAAAGCCAGGATCCCTGCGATAATCTGATGCCATTTGTTTTTTCGGAACAGATACAGAAAGGCTATGGCTATGATTCCGTTTGCTCCGTAATCGCAGTAAATTTTTTCCGCCGCAAAAGCCGCCGCCAGAAATACGGCGCCCATGCCCGCCCATCTGGGTACCGGAATGGGAACTCTCTCTTCCAATTCTTTCATGGCCCACATCATCAAAAGGCCCAACAGAAGTGTAAAGAAAACATTCTGGTAATAAAGATAAACCCTTTGTCCGTGAAATGCCAGATCAAAAGGGACTTCTGAAATCAGGGCAAAAAGAAAAAGCCGGAAGGCATACTTTGCCCTGCTGTGAGTCCTCTCAAATCCCTCTACCAGCAAAAAGCAGTAAATAGGAAAGGCAAGTCTTCCGATGCCTCTTCTCATAATCTGGTAAAGAATATATAGCCATCCCGCACCCCCCTGGGACAGCGCCATGGATGCATAATCCATTGAAAAGTCAATAGTATAAACTTCATATTTTATCATCAGATAAGGAAAAATTACCGCCGCCGTGTGGTCTGTAAGCATGGATATTAATGCTATGAGCTTTAAGGTACTACCATTGATTCTGGAGTATTTCTGCATCTGCGTCCCCTCCCCTGCCTCTTTTGATCCTTTGCCGCAGGTAAAATAAAATTTTCTGCCAATCTCTATTGATTATATACTTCCGCCCCTGTGAACGCAATCAGAAATCTTACCGCTCTTGCTGTGTTCGGAACTGGCATGGTTAAAAAGTTCTGATTTGGCACTTTTTACAATACCACTTTTGCATATAATGATAGTATCCTATAGGAAAAAGAAGCGCCCCCACGGCGCAGAAATGAGGCAGATTATGAAAAACGAACTTGCACAGAAAATAGCAATGACCGGCCTTATGGCGGCCTTGTCTTATGTGGTCTTTACTTTTTTGCAGATCAAGATTCCCCTTCCCGGGGGCGACGCCACCTCCATTCATCTTGGCAACGCCGTCTGCGTGTTAGGCGCCCTGCTCCTTGGAGGCTTCTGGGGCGGCCTGGGAGGAGCCGTCGGCATGACAATCGGGGATCTGCTGGATCCCGTCTATGTAGTCTATGCGCCGAAAACCTTCCTCTTAAAGCTGTGCATCGGGCTGATCACCGGGCTGATCGCCCACAGAATAGGCAGAATCAGCCAGGAGACAGATCATAAGAAGGTGGTTGTGACCGCCGCCCTTGCCGCCGCAGGAGGTCTTTTGTTCAATGTCATTTTTGACCCCCTGGTGGGCTATTTTTATAAGCTTGCGATCCTGGGCAAGCCCGCTGCCGAGCTCACCCTGGCATGGAACGTGGCCTCCACCTCCATCAACGCGGTAACCTCCACAATCGTATCGGTGGCCGTATACATGGCTCTTCGCCCGGGACTTCGCAAATCAGGATTATTCCTGACCATCAGCAGAAAAAAGAGGGCAGACCGCGGCAGGGCCTGACTGATTCTTTCCGGCCACTCCCCAAAATAACCGCAAAGCCTGCACTCATCAGACCATAGCGGAAAGCAGGGAGCCGGTCAGTTTAAAACATGCAATTCCCAGCGGAATCAAGATCAGTGTGCAGCAGAAAGCCACTCCCAATGCTGCACACAAAATCCCGGCCGGAAGCAGGAACAGAAGCCTGCACGTGAGCTTCAGCACGCCTCCCGTAAGACGCAGGCAAAATCCCAGTACCCCAAAAACAATGGCAAAAACAAAAATCAACAATAACAACGTGATCATATACAGTCCCTCCTATTCCTCTTCAAAATGCAGCGATATATTTCCCATGCTGCAGCTTAACTCAAAGGTATGGGCCGCTCCATTGTTAATCTCCTTTTCCATGGCAAAGGCTGCTGTCTGGAAGCTGTCCATTTCAATGTTTCCTCCGCTGCATTCAATTTCATAATTATAATCGCTTTCCTTTCCTTTCAATAGAAAGTCCATATTTCCCATGTCGCATTCCGCTTCCAGCGATTCGAAAATGCTTCCCTGATAAGAGCAGTTTCCTAACCCGACGGTCAAATCCGCCTCCCTGGCGTCCACATCCAGTGCAGAAAACTCCCCTGCGCCGATTTCCACCGACAATTCTTTCGCTTCTGACTGATACAGACTGAGTATCCCGGCCCCCACATCTGCCTTGATCTCTTTCGCATTGAACTTGTAAGCTTCCATCACCCCGGCGCCTACCTCGATTTCCACTTCATCAAATCTCATTCCCATAGGGAGCTTTAAGAGAATATTATTCTTGCCAAAATTGGTTCCCAGAACATGGTTTCCTTTGAAGCCTTCTATATAAAGAGTTCCATCCTTCACGTAAAAGTCGCACTTTCCCTCTCCCTGGATATACAGGTCAATGCTCTCTCCCTCACCTGCCTCCTTCTCGCTGAGGGTAAGACTCCCCGCCCCAAGCAAAAGAGACAGGCTCTGCACCTCCCCGGTATCGATCTGTCTTTCCAGACTGCCTCCTGCATCCTCGCCGTTGATACACAGATTCTTTGAATCCTCCTGCTCTGAAAATATCCGAAGCTGACCCTTTTCGGAAGCAGATTCCAATGCAGCTTCAAATTCTCTCTCATCCGCGTGTCCTGTCAGACGGCGCAGCTTGCGAGTCAAAATTTCTCCCTTTTCCCCCAACTGCCCCAATACATAATCATCATGGGCATAGGAAATGATTGTTCCTCCTCCGCCTATGACGCTGATCAGGCAGAGCAGACATCCCACAATCCCCATTCCTCCTGCAATCATCAAACATACCTTTGTAAATTTTTTCATACCGACACTCCTTTCACTCTGTCAACAATACAGCGATACAGCCAGGCTATGCCCCTGCATACCGCCGGGACTGCCTTTCCCGCCAAAAAAACCGTACACAAAAGAAACAACATCCCCAAGGCCCCGCAGATCAGGCCGCCTCCCAAAAGCCCGATCCCCACCAGCGGATGGGCAAATAAACATCCCAGACCTGCCACTGCCAGCGCCACCGCCACCACGAACAAAATTGCGGTGGCAAGGCCAATCCCAAGAATCAGTGCGAAGATCGTACACAGCGCTCCAAATACCGCTCCAAGCACAGAGGTAATTACCGTCAGCAACAGGGGAGAGCAAATGATACATCCTATCACAATCAGTACGATTACCCATACAGGCAGTTCCTTTTTCGGCTTCTGAAAAGGCTCCCGGTATTCTCCCCCGGACTGCTCAAAGCTTCCTGCACTCTGAGTGTCCTGCTCCGAAGAAAAAGCGCTCCGGGCCGCCCCGGAACCGTTTCCGGAATCCTCCGGCTCTCTCTGGTTCTTCTTCATAATCTCGTTTTCCAGAGAGGAGGCCTTGCTGGAAAATCCTTTTTCCGTAAATTCTCCCTGAGTGCCTCCGTCCTCAAGTCCTTCCCTGACAATCCCTGCAACCTGCTGTGGGCTTCCTAAGGCCGCAATTACTTCCTGTTCGTTCTCCCTTCCGGCATCATTGAAATAATCGTTATAATATTGAAGGGCTTCCTCCCGCTCGTTCGGTGAAATATCTGAAAGCAATTCCTCCAATTGCCTCATAAATTCCCATCTACTCATCCTGTATTCCTCCCTCAAAGATCGAATTAATTTTTGCAGAATATCTGATCCACTCGCTTTTATATAAATTGAGCTGCAGCCTTCCCTTTTCCGTAGCCTTGTAATACCTTCTGTTCCTGCCTGCACATTCCCTGTCATAGACTTCAAGGCACTCATCCTTCTGAAGCCTGCGGAGTACCGGATACAGTGTGGATTCTGAAAGCTCGATGACCTGCCGGACATCCTGGGTAATCTTGTAGCCATAAGCCCCGTCAAACTCCCTGGAAACCACAGCCAGCACGATGGCATCCAGAAGCGCCGCTCCCGTGTTAAAAACCATACCGTCCCTCCTTTCTTCGAGGTTTACCGTTTATAATATTATATGGCGTATAGTATTATGTGATACGCATACTATACGCCATATAATATTGTTTTGTCAATAGGTTTTTTGCATATTCTACGTTTTACTCTGCCAGTTTTGCATTTGGATAGATCCGCTCCATTCTCTCATTATCAAAGCGCCCGTCCAGAAATCTCTCCACACCGGGCAGATTCTCTGAAAACATCCCCTTTTTTATCCCTGTCTGCCTCTCCTCATACCGGATCAGGGCCATGCCCGAAATCAGACAGTTTATAAGCATGAAAATCACCATGGTATTGCAGAGAATTTTTCCGGCTCTCACCGGAAGGCGCTCGATCCATTTGGATAAAAAGGGATAGAGCAGCTTCATCCACACCACCGCCGCAATCCCCCAGAAAAAGCAATAGAGCAGATTGATCCTTCCCCCGAGGTTAAATCTGAAACCGCTGTAATCCCAAAAGACCGTGCCAAAAACCAGTTCCGTAAAAACGCTGCATATGTACTCGTAAGCGCCTCCCAAAAGGGTGCCCGCCGCAAAGAGATAAGAGTCGCTTTTATTTCTTCCCCGGTACAAAACCGCGGTCAAAAGCGCACAGCCCAGCCCCCACACGATACTGAACGGGCCGTAAACCACACTGCTGCGGCTCATCAAACGCCCTGTGGTCACCAGACAGAATATCGTCTCCGTCACATCCCCCAGAAAAGCGCCCAGAAAAAATAAACTGATCAGCTTATAGACGCTGCACCCCTGCGCGAAAACTTTGGCTTTAGTTCTCTCCTTTTCCTTCAGATTTTTAATATCCAGAATCGGGAATGCCGCATCCATATGTCTGACAATCCGCCTGGTGATGGCATTTTCAAGGAATCTGGACAGCCTTGCCATCTCCTCTAAGCCTTTGAATGCCTCAGGATTTTTCTGTATCCCCCGGATGGTCAACGCGGTTCCCAGCGCGTCCAGAAGCAGACAGCAGGAAAGCCCCCAAAGCACAATAGTCCCCACCGCCTTTGGCAGCAATGCGGTCAAAGCCGCCAGAAGGGGATTCACAAACCAGACAAGGAGTACCGCGAATATCCCCCACAGAACAGAATACCGAAGACAGATATAGCCCTCAAAATTAAAACGGATACCGGAATAATCCCACCATTTTCTGTGAAACGCCTTTTCCAGCAGGGCGCCCGTCACAAATTCAATAAAGGAGGCCAGAATCATTCCCCCCAGGAACAGGAAGAAAAGCTCCTCCTTTAATTCCGGGAGAAAAAGGGTAAAGGCAACCGCCCCTGTCCCGTAAATCGGACAAAAAGGCCCGTTTACCACTCCGCGGTTCACAAACCGCTTTCTGGAAAAGGCAGCCTGACACACCTCCCCGCACCAGCCCAGGAAAGAATAGATGAAAAAGAACCAGCAAATCTCATAAAATGAAAATACCATGACAGTCACACTCCTCTTTTGTGTTACTGTCATGGTATCATATATTGGGGTTCTCTCCTAGAGAATGAAATCTTAAGATATTCTAAAAAAGTGAGAATATTTCTTTCTGTCGTAGAATACTATAGTCAAGATGGAAAGTCAAGCCTGTTTTTTTGATGCTCAATATGATATGATAAAAAAATCATATGAAAATAATAATCAAGCAGGAGGAAGGGTTATGGCAACATTTGTAGGGGCAGAATACATCATAGCTAATCTTTTGATAGCAATGAAAAAAAAGCATAATAGAGATTCTATTTCATTAGAAGAATTAAGCACTGCCGGTGTATACATTCAGAGACAATCACTGGAAAAAGATATAGACGCAATCTTTTTATCATCAACAGACCAGCTTTCAACTGCGATTTATGATTTTTCGGATTATTTTCAATACGATCCTGATCAACAGGAAATTTTTATCGTTAAGACAAAGAAAATTTCTGATTTGGAAAGCAGATTTATTGGATATTTACCATTTAACGTATTGACCTTTCTTGTTGAAGCAGCGAATGAAGCTGTATGCTTTCAGATATAATATTTACAATTTTTTAGTCTGAATTAAAAAGGGGACGGAAATGAAACAGCTTAAAGATCCTGTTTATGGATATATCAATGTTGACGATGAATATATTCCCCTGATTGATACTGCCGAGTTTCAACGGCTGAGAAACATCCGCCAGACAGGCTATCAGGCGTTGTATCCCTCCGCACTGCACAATCGATTTGTACATTCCTTCGGAGTCTTCCATTTAGGCGGGAAGGCCTTTCACTGTTTTAAGGAGAATGTACGCGAAGCTGATTTTCCTGAATATAGAAATGTAAACTGGGATAAACTGAGAAAATCTTTTTTGCTTGCCTGTTTGTTGCATGATGTAGGGCATTCTCCTTTTTCTCATACCGGGGAGGAATATTATAAGCGAAGCACAGATTTTATGGCTGAGTTTAAAAAAGCCCTTCCTGACTGTGCGGAATTTCTTGAAGCCTTGAAGAGCGGTACCGGTAAGCCTCACGAGGCGATGAGTGCATTAGTCGGCTTGGAGATGCTCCGTCAATACAGAATTTGCGATGTGGATGAAGAATTATTTGTACGGGCGATCATTGGGGTAAAATATGAGAGCAATGATGAAAGTCATTTAATTGAAAATACTATTATCGAAATGTTAAACGGTTCACTTATAGATGTTGATAAGCTGGACTACTTGCTTCGCGATGCATATGTGACCGGATTTAATACGATGGTATTAGATGTAGATCGGCTTTTTGCCGCCTATACGATCGTAAAATACACAGACGCATACTCGAAACCACGATATATTGCAGCATATAAGCGGGGCGCCTTAAGTGTGATTGAAAATGTCACCTTTGCAAATGACCTGGAGAGACATTGGATCCAAAATCATCCAACTATCCTTTATGATGTAAAATTGATTCAACAAGCTATTGAGCGGTATGATAATTACATGGTTACTACCTATGCGGAGAATTTAGGAGCAGAGAAAAGTATTTTTACCAAAAGCGCACTATCACCCTCAGGTTATAAGGAAAAGGGTATTCCACTATGCCTGCTCTGTGATGATGACATAATATATTGGTTGAAAAATGTATCAAATAATAAAATATCAGATCAGTTTTTCAATCGTTCCAAACGATTAAAACCGTTGTGGAAAAGCGAAGTCGAATTCCGCCATTTAGAAAAGGAATTAATTGGTCAGGGAATAAGACGTGCATTTAAAAATGAACTCAATGCAATAAAAGATAACACTTTTTTCATAAATGGAGAAACCTTGGAATTGGCCAAAGCTGAAAAGAAGCGCCAGGAAAAGGCATGTGAATCAACCAATCCTCAGATCAAAGAGATTGCTGAAACTGCGCTGCCTGCACAAGAAAAAGTATTAAGAGTCCTTCACCTGTTTAAGCAATTTGCAACAGATGAAGAACTGGATTTTGAATTTGCATTTATATACATGGATAATAATTTTGAAAGTAATTATGTTAAATTGGAGCAGTCAGATATTCACATAGTCTTTGCGCCTAAACGGATTATTCCACTGAGGCAGGCGTTAACGGTTAGAGGTCTCAAGCCTGATGAAAATGAGAAAGACGGACATTATTTTCTTTATACAACAAGCCAAAATATTCAGAGATTACTTCAGAAAGGAAAAAATCCTGCTGAAGAGATTATGACGTATATCTCAAAGCATTGGGATATAGTTTGAGTACATAATACAGCACTGGTATTAGATTAAAAAAATCAGCCTGGGGCCGCTTGGCTTTCGGCTGATTTCTTTTTGTCAGGCAACACCTGTCATAATTCCTTCTCTCAGTACAGGCTACCGCCAACCTCTTAAAAAGATCGCCCCTATCCCGTCACATCCTCTTCTTATAATAAGCAAGCGCGGCGAGATAGGAAAAAAGAAAGGTATCCAGCCCAAAGAGCAGGGCTTTGACCAGCACCGGTTCGTAGATTCCCCCGATCAGCGCGGCGGCACTCCCCACAATCAAAAGTACCTTAAGGGCAGTCTGGCTGGCTTTTGAGCCAATCTGCTCCAGCCTCTCATCCGCGTTTTCAAGCCGGCTCTTTTTCAGCTTTTCTTCATTATTAAGAAGCACCATGTTCCTGACAAAGAGAACTGCCATTCCAAGCACAAGCCCCGTGCCGAAACCGCAATATACGCCCAGAATATATTCCGGCAGAATCCCTGCGCCACTGTCAGCCGCCGCCAGGGCAGAGCCTGCAATCAAAAGGCCCGCCGCCGCAATCAGCCCGATCCACACATTTCTCCGTTTCAGTACCTTTCTGTATTCTTCATTATTAACCGCCGTTGTAGCGCAAAAAAGTCCCCTGAACCTCATAAATTTTCTTCCTCCTTATCAAAAATGAACATCTCCTCGATGGTCACCTGAAAAAATTGAGCTATCTTGTGTGCCAAAACCAGAGAAGCCTTATATTTCCCACTTTCCAGAGAAATGATCGTCTGCCTCGTCACATTGACCGCCTCGGCCAATTCCTCCTGGGTGACCTTTCTCTCCTTTCTGTATTGAGCAATTCTGGTCTGCATTGTAATACTCCTTTTTCATGAAGCCAATCATTGTATAGCATGCTTTACATTTTAAGTATAGTTTACTTTACATCGTATGTCAAGTGGGCTTTACAATAATTTTTCTGTCACTTCTATGCCCAAAAGGCGCGATACTGCTTTTGCACAGTACCACGCCTTTTATTCACCGCAAACAGCTATAAAATTGTAACCCGTCTCTTATAAAACATGGACTCGTCCACCCGGCTTTAGCGCTCCATCTTCCAAAAAAATGCGCTGTAAGCGGGAAGCTCGCTTCCGCCGCCGAAATCGTGGGTCTTGCCGGAAATCAAATCCTGAGCCAGTCCGCAGCCTGCATCAAAATGGGCCGTATAAGGCTCTCCGTCAGCATTGATGGCTACCAGCACTCTTTCTCCTTCCGTCTTTCTCTCAAAAATACACTGCTTATTCGTCAGAACCACCGACCTGAAATCTCCGTAATTCAGAGCCCTGGATTCCCTTTTGGCTTTCGCCAGTTTGCTGATCCACTGGGAAAGCTCATTAAACTCCGGTTCCGCAAAGCTCGCCCGAAGGGCCGGATCCCCCTCTCTCTTATCTGCTTTTGCTCCCCACTCACTTCCGTAATATACACAGGGAATCCCCGGCATTCCAAAGCACAGGGCATAGATCAGGGGCAGATGTTCTTCCTTACTCAAAATGCTGGCCACTCTTGTTACATCATGGTTATCCACAAAGGAAAGCATGTGTTTTCCTTTGTAAAGGGTCCAATTCTCCGGACCGAACTGCCGCATCAGGGAATGGATGATCTCAAACATATTCATGCTGTTAAAGCTGGAATACAGCCCCTTATAGCACTCATAATTGGTAGCGGAATGGAGCATGCTGTCATTGACCAGACGGTTATAGTCGCCGTGAAGCATCTCCCCTAAAAGGTAAAAGTCAGGCTTAAGACCTTCCGTAAAGCTCCGCAGCCTTCTTACAAAGTTTTCATCCAGGCAGTAAGCCACATCCAGCCGCAGTCCGTCAATATCAAATTCGTCCACCCAGTATTTCACCGCATCCAGAAGGTGCTCCACCACCTCCCCATTCTGCAGGTTCAGCTTTACAAGATCATAGTTTCCTTCCCAGCCCTCATACCAAAGACCGTCATTATAATTGGAATTTCCACCCAGATTAATGTGGAACCATCCAAGATAAGGCGACCTCTCTCTATTCCTTATCACATCCTGAAACTGATAAAAGCCTCTTCCCACATGATTGAACACACCGTCCAGCACCACACGGATTCCGTTTGCGTGGAGCTTATCCACCACTTCCTTAAAATCCTCATTGCTTCCCAGCCGGGCGTCGATCTTTTTGTAATCTCTGGTATTATATCCATGAGTGTCAGACTCAAATACAGGTGAAAAATAGATTGCATTCACATTCAGCTTCTTTATGTGCGGAATCCAATCCTCCACCTTCTTAATTCTATTTACCAAAACACCGTCATTCTCAAAAGGCGCTCCACAAAATCCCAGCGGATAAATCTGATAAAAGACACTTTCATATGCCCACATGCTCTCTCCTCCTCTTTCTCTGTCCTATATGTGATCTATCTGGGGCCTTCGCCTCCAAATAACCTCTTTCATTTTAGCATACCTGATCTGTTCTGTATACCCTAAGCTCCCGGGAAAAATTATAACAACGCCCCCTAACCTTGTTGGCCGTACCT
>CAJTVL010000020.1:0-3577 GCA_910579425.1 uncultured Lachnospiraceae bacterium
AGCATAAACACTGGGGTTGTGGGTATTTTTTACCCACCATCACCCTTGAAGAGCCAGTTATTTTGTCGTTTACATAGCAGCCGGATTGCCCTTCCTTTCCTGCCCCAGAGCGTGTTTGGAAATTCATTCCCGCCATCTGGCAGACAGCAATTTTCAAACACAATCTAGGAACTCGCGCTGTTATAATGCCTTACGCCGCCCTTCCACACAAGGACTGTCAGGATCGTAAATACTGCCGTTACTGCCGCTCCCTGCAGCGCCGGCCGGATTCCCATTTCCCCGCTCATACTCTGTACCGGCAGGGTGGCCATGATACCATAGGGCAGGAGAAAACAGAAAATCACCCGCCAGATTCCATAAAAGGCAATGCCGGGCAGCTTCATGCACATCTCCAGCGCCGCATCCTCAAGCTGCTCCATCCGCGCGTTGGTCACCAGAAAAAAGCAGACACACCGGATCAGCACCATCATGTCATAGTGCAGCAGAGTCATCATAACCACCCAGCCCAGATAGGCCAATATCTTCCCGGCGTCCGGCGTGATCCCCATCTTAGCCACACCATAGCCAATGATACACAGGCTCATAAACACCAGAGGAAGGGAACCGGGATTCATATTCTCAAAGGTGAGCCGGAGCAAAGGGCTCACCGGTTTGGTCAGATAAAGATCCAGCTCTCCTCTTTTGATTTTTTCCGGAAGCTGCCGGATTCCAAAAAAATAAACCGCCATGCCCACTGCATTGATCAGGGAAAAGGTTCCGATAAACAAAATCATTTCCCCTTCTCCCCAACTGCCGATCCTCTCCACATTGGAATAAACGATGCGAAAAACCATAAGCTGTATGACGAACAGGCTGCCATCCACAAAAAACGGTCCGAAAAATCCCAGCCGGAACATCATCAGCCCCTGAAACCGGATACGCATCAGCTCTCTCAATACCCTGAAATTCTTTTTCCATCTTTTTCTCATATTCCCACCCCATCATATTTCTTTCTGTAGCTGTTCCAGGTAACTGTAATCACAACCTGCAAAAACACACACCAGCCGGCCAGGATCAAAATCCCCGGCAGCGCCTCCTGCCTGCACCGTCCTGTCAGCAGCATGGACGGAAGATAAGTCACATAGTAAAAGGGCAGGCACCTCATCAGCCTGACAATCCCCTCCGGGAACAGGGCCAGCGGCACAATGGTTCCTGTCACCAGAGAAATCAGATTGTTTTTAATCATCAAAAAGGTGCTGATCTCCTGATATTTCAGCGTCAAAATTCCCAGGTAATAGTTCAGCTCTACCATAAACAGAAGTCCCAGCAAAACCATCAGCACTGCACAGAGGATGATTAGCGGCTCCTGGATAAACACAAACCGGATTTGAAACAGAAAAATCCATATTATCGCCGCCAGAAAATCAAAGGCAAGGTAAAAAAGCACCACCCCCGCCTCCATGGCAATAAAATATCCCTCTGTGCTGATGGGCAGCACCACATAATTCGTAAAAGTACCGTTTCGGATCCGCCAGAATATTTCCCCGCTGATTCCCTCCGACATTTCAAGCTGGGATAAAAAAGAACTGATGATGTAATAGGACAGCATCCCATGAAAAGTGAACCCGGCAACCACCTCCTTCTGCTGAAATATAATTCCCCAGAGCAAAAAGGCAAAGAGGATTTTTGAGATGGTAAAGAGCATATTAAAAATTACATCTGCCCGCCATGCAAGCTGGGCCTTCAGATTCATATAAGCGGCTTCTCTATACTTCCGGTATCCTGACCAGGGTTTAATTCTCATATCTGCTGCCCTCCTGATAAATCCTCTCCACCACAGTTCCAATCTCATCCTCTTCCACCGAAATGTCCGCCGGGTTCCATGGCATAACGGCGGCAAGAGCCGCTCCTGACTCTTCTCTGGGCACCATAAATACCAGCTTATGAGGCGTCCTTTCCAGTATTTGGGCCATAGGCAGGCTTATCTCCCCGGGCAGCTCCTTCGAAAAACAGGCTGTAATCTTTTTGTTCTTCTGGTATTTTGCAAACAGTTCCTCTGTCTTTCCGTCATAAACCTTGCAGCCGTGGTGGATCACCACCGAGCGCTGGCACAGCGTGGAAATATCCTCCATATAATGAGAGGTGAGAATAATGGAAGTCCCTTTTTCCTGATTCACCTGCTTTAAAAATTTCCGGATCTGATTCGAGGCAATAGCATCCAGACCGATAGAGGGCTCATCCAGAAACAACACCCGCGGCCCGTGCAAAAGCGCCACCATCAGCTCCATCTTCATCCGCTCCCCCAGAGAAAGGGTTCGCACCTGCACATCCATCAGCTCCTTCACATCAAACAGCTCCGCAAAATACGCCTTCGTCTCCTGAAACTGCTTTTCGTCCATCTCGTAGATCTCCTTAAACAGACGCATGGTATCGTTGGTGGTGAGTTCGAAAAATAACTGGCTCTTTTGTCCCATCACCACCGCATACTGCCGTTTAAATTCATTTTTCAGATCATTAGGATAAAATCCCATGACACTGATCCTGCCCGAGGTTGGCGCAATAATTCCGGTGAGCATCTTCGTAAGCGTGGTCTTCCCCGCGCCGTTGGGCCCGATCAGTCCGATAAACTCTCCTTCCTCCAAAATAAAATCAAAATTCCTGACGGCGGATTTCTCTTCATATTCCCGCCTCCAAAGGCTCCTGATACTGCCGGATAATCCCTCCGGCTTTACAAACCTGCGGTAAGTCTTCGTAAGATTTTCTGTTTCAATGATATTCATTTTTATCCCCCTGCATACCGCAAGCTGTGCTTGCGGTACTGCCACCAATAAGAAGTTTGGAAGTCTACTTCCAAACTTTCCTCCATGCCGTGTTTTCCCGAAAGCGCAATGCCCTGCACATACCGGGATTTAACCAAATACAACAGCTCCCCCTCTTTTGGGAACATCTTTATACATAACAAAAGCCAGCCACTGCTCGTTCTGCCTGTGTAAAAGGCATACTACTTCCGTGGCTGGCTTTAGCGGCATATTTCCTTATGCGGGCCTGCGCATAAAAAAGCACAGCCCGGTATAAGGCTATGCTCTCCACTTATTTCAACAATATTCCTTAGAGAAGTATATGATAAGCATTTACAAGGCAAAAAAGGACATAGCTGTGCTTTCAAGACGCCGTCTCCCCCTGTGGAGCCGGTTTATCCCCAATAAATTCCCAGCTATTTCCTCCAACTGTTTAGTTGTCTGATTGCTCCCTGTCCACCAAGCTTAACATACATTCTCTCCTTTCTTTATTCTGAATATCAGTATAATCTGGGGCGAAAAATCTGTCAATAAGAATTTTATTCCAGCATGGCACATGCTCTAATAAATTAAGGCCGATTCTTTTTCTTCTAAGCCTGCCACTTCCCGGAACGGCTGTTTCCTACACGGTGAATTTTTCCGCTTTTCTGCAATTGAACCGTCATACGCTTTATTGTCCTAAGCGGCAGTCCGGTTTTCTGGCTCATTTGTTTCTGTGTGATCTCACCATTCCCACGGATCAAAGAGATTAATTTTTCTTCATCTGTCAAAATCTCACTGGTAATGACGCCATCGGTGCC
>CAJTVL010000020.1:3677-11691 GCA_910579425.1 uncultured Lachnospiraceae bacterium
AACTTTGGTGCCATCGGTGCCAACTTTGGTGCCATCGGTGCCAACTTTGGTGCCATCGGTGCCAACTTTGGTGCCAGCCTTGGCATCATAAAATATCTCACGCTCGCTTACATATTTTGGCTCAACTACTCCATAGGAGTCAACCACCGGCCTTTTGCGATACAAATTAATCCGAAAGTCGCTCCCCATGTCCACAAGTTCCGGTTTCTGCAGACCATAATCGTGTGCTTCCTCAAACATTTTCGGAATACCGGTCCCCCATGCTTCCACCATGTTCATATAAGCAAAAATCTTTGCAATTACCCCATTTCGGATTTTTGAAATTCCCGCTTTCATTTTTTCAATCGTCAAATCCTTATCCAGCATTCCCGGAGAAGTAACTTCAAGCCGGTCATCAAAAAGCGCCACCTGCACCTTTCCCGGGCAAAGATAGGAACGATGACATACGGCGTTTGTGATAATTTCACGTATCGTGCGAATTGGCAGTTCATAAATATCCTGCCGGGCAAGGCCATCAATGCGGGCCCCCAAATCTATATGCTCAAGCACAAAAGCATATGCCGATTCCACCTCTTCATCAATGCAGCCGGAGAATTCCTTACGGGTTATAAAAATATTGCGGGTCATTCCCTTAAATACCGCGCACTGAATCGCCGCATCCGGATATTCCTCCAATCTGCCATCCAGCAGTTGATAGCCGTTAGTCGCATAATATTTTCCTTTTTCCTGGAGAACCACCTTAAATGAGAGAAGCTGGCTGATTCCTATCCTTCTTAAAGCAGACCCCGCTTCCTCGTTTGCACACAGCTCCTTTGCATGCTGATAAAGTCTGTCACAAAACCCGTTCATTTCGTCCTCGGATAACTCACGTTCCACCTTTTCCGAATCAAAGCTTCGGTTTCTGGTCGATAACGTCATCTCCTGAATCTGATAGATTGCCGCTTTCCTTGTTGTACCGGACACGCGCAGATATACTCCTTCAATAATTCCCTGACTTTTAATACAATAAGGGCGCTGCATACCGGCCGGAATGTCCACAACGATAATATACTTTCCGTCAAATTCCTGTATCCCTGCACTGGGAGTAATTTTGGGCTCACAACTGTCATAAATTGCATTGGTGACCGCATCCATTTTCTCAAAAACTTCCTCTCTGGAAAATCCTGCGATCTGCCAGGTATTATCCTCCACGCCAAAAACCAGACGCCCTCCATTTGCATTCGCAAAAGCCACGACTGTCCGCATATATTTTTCGCTTTTTGGGGGAATATCTGCCTTGTATTCGATCTCCTCCTTTTCGCCGGTCAGGATTTCTTCAATTGTCATAGGATGGTCACCTCCTTGACCTTACATTTTGCATAATTCTCATATAAAGAATCATATCCTGTTTCTATGTTTTTATCAACCAGATTTGGACACAAAATCGTACTCTTAGAAGCAACGCTGTACCGCAGAGCAATTGAAAACAATTATGTGGAAGCAGGCTATCGAATAAGCCTCTATAACTGTGGATACAGCTCCTCAAAAATGGCGTCCATCAAAGGTTTCCCGTCCCGGCATTCTGCCACAGTAGAAATCACCGCATTTTTTGACCGCAGAATAATCGAAAGCTGAAGATACTTACCGTCCGCCCGGAAAGAGCCGTGGGGGCCTCCCCAGAATAAATATCCGTAACCGTAATCCTCCTCTTCTCCGGTCATCACCTGAATCCGGGTGCTTTCCTCCACCCAGTCCGCGGGAATAAGCTGTTTTCCCTCCCATACTCCTTTCTGCAAATACAACAATCCAAGTTTATGCAACTCCGATAAGGTCAGGAACAGGCCTCCCGCTCCAAAGGTATTCCCCAGAGGATCACATTCCCATACCGGTCTCCTGATGCCCAGAGGTTTAAAGAGACGGGGCATCAGGTAAGAGACAAGATCACACCCCGCCCTGCGCTGTACCAGTATCCCGGCAAGGTACGGTCCCACGTTATTGTAAACAAACTTCTCTCCAGGCCGGACTGTGAAAGGGAAAGACAGCGCCATCCTGACCCAGTTTTCCTCTTTATATTGCGGCCGCTGCGCACCCATCAGCTCCGGCTTTTCCTGGCCAAGACACATGGTAAGCAATTCCCTCACCGTGGCCTGTCCGAGATATTCTCCCGGCTCCGTCGGCAGATCCTCTGCAAAGGCATCCACCAGTTTTTCCTCCAGGGTAATCAGCCCTTCCCTTACAGCAATCCCCACCGCTGCGGAAGTGAAGCTCTTGCTCGCGGAATAGACATTCCGGCGGCATTCTTCATCCCAGAGATGCTTTCCTAAATCCTCGCCGTTTTGTGTGATCTTTACCCCTAAAATCCCTGTGGGTGTGGCGCGCTCGATAAATTTCTGCAGATCCATAATTTTGTTCTCCTTTTTCTGTTTTTTGTAAAAGAGGATTTGAGCTGCCTCTCCTGCTCATGCCCTCTATCCGCAGTCACCGCACGGATAAACTACGCACGTACCTCCTCATTCGGGATACGCACAGATTTTGTATCTGCATCATAGGCAAGATACCCAAGATGCACTAATAGAGTAAGGACATCGTCTTTACTTTTTAGCAAATCCTTTAAAGTGTATTTTTTCTCAGATATAATCATGCATTCATCCTCCTTACAAATGTCTATTTATCAAATGCGCCAAAGTTTCTTCCTACTTCAATTTATCAAGTCTATCCAAAATATTCTGATTTTTTGTTCTACTAATCTCTTATCAGTATTATACACCACAAAATCCTTTTCATGTGAAAAAATATAAAATGGGGGCAGTTCTTGTAATCACACCCCCTAATCTCTCTTCTTATCTCACACCCCCGCCAGCTCGTCAAAGGTTCCTGCGATGTCCAGCGTCCCGTACCCCGCGTGTGTCAAGTTATTGTCACAAACTTTTTTCACTTTTTTTGATTGAAAATCGCTGAAACCCGCATAACTTCGTGGGGCGTGTGGTTCATTATTGCTAAGTTAGGGCAAAATTGGTGACAAATTATTGTCAAGTTGGAATGTCCGAAACAGCCTTCAGGATTTCCTCTGTAATCCCCGCCATATTCCTGTCTGCCGCATAAAGTTCCGCTCCCTGATTCTTTAACTGCCTGACCAAACCTACTGCATCTGGCACCGAACGTGACAGCCTGCTCATATTATAGACAAATACCCCATTATAAGTCCCGGCATTCCTTAAAAGTTTTTGCAGTCCGGGGCGGTCTGTCCGCAGACCGGAGATACCGTTGTCAGCATAAATATCTATCTCTGTCCGCTCTCCCCACATGCCCCGGATTTGCCCTGTCAGCACTTCTGCCTGATGCCGTACTGCCACCTGATCCGGATTCCCTACTCTTGCATATATCGCTGCCCTCATTCTGTCTCCTTTCCATTTTCGCGGAAGTTCCACATGATTTCAACTCTTTTGTCTTTATAAACGTGTATTTTCTTAATAAATATATCAACTACTTCCTGTGTCAGCATTTCCAGGTGGGAATACCGGATGATCTGCTTCATATCTTCCTCCGCCCTGCGGTATTCCTCCCGAAGCTGTTCCAGTTCTTCCCCCTGCGCATCTGCCTCTGCCGACAACTGGATCGTCTGCTCTTTTATGCTGTCCGCCTTCTGTCTGTAGCTTTCCGCAGATACTCTGCCGCAGGCATAACTTTCATATAAGGCGTCTGCCTCTGCCTGAAGCTCCTTCTTCCTTCTCTTGCAGTCTGCTATCTTCTTTTCCGTCCTCACAATACAGGACTTTTGGAAAGAAACAAGGCTTTGTTTTTCTTTTACGGCATTTCCGCGCACCATCAGTTCCCGGTTCAGCATCATCAGCACGGTTTCCTCCAGCAGATCGGCGGAAAAGTATGTACAGCACTCCGGTATCTGCAAAACAGCGTGTTTCCGGCACTCAAACCTGCGGTATTTATTCTTCCCCCGTATAGGCTTGTAAGTCATGGAATAACCGCATCCGCCGCAGAACAGTTTCCCCACAAGTGGGTTTTTCTCCCCTTTTCTGGAAGTGTCCGCATCTTTACGGAACAGGCATACCTTTTCGTAATCTTCCGGTGTAACAAGCGGCTCATGGTGGTCTGGTATCACTTTCCATTCTTCCATTGGTACAGCGATACCGTTTTTACTGCCTACAGACTTACGCTTTGATTTCCCGTAGGCCATCTCACCCAGGTAGAAACGGTTATTCAGGACAGCCCGGACAGACACATGATCCCACGCCTGCATCCTGCCGTCTTTATCCGCCCGCTCCGGGTGGCGCATCTGTGTTTTGGTCAGTATCCCCTTTTCATTGAGAATCCTTGCGATCTGGGTGCTTCCATTCCCTCTAAGGGCAAGGGCAAAAATATAACGCACGATCTCCGCTTCCTTTTCGTTCACTACAACCGTATTTTTTAATTCCCGGCTTTTCTCATACCCAAAAGGTGCCTGTCCGAAAACATATTCCCCGCTGGCGCATTTATTTTCAAATGAAGCCTTAACCTTTACAGATATATCCTTGCTGTATAGGTCATAAAGAAGCGTCTGGAATGCCGTATCAATAGGGGTTGTGCTTCCCGCATGGTCGCGGCTGTCGTAATGGTCGTTTACTGCGATAAACCGCACCCCCATGAACGGGAATATCTGGTTCATGTAGGTTCCAAGCTCGATATAATCCCTTGAAAAACGGGACATATCCTTGACAAGTACACACCCTATCTTATTTTCCCTGATCTCCTTTAACATTCTCTGCATCCCCGGCCTTTCCATGCTTGTGCCGGAATAGCCGTCATCACAAAACTCAGAGACTTCTTTTCCCCTCAGTTCCTCATTGCCGCGTATGTAGGCATGGAGCATGACCCTTTGGCTGCTGATGCTGTTGCTCTCATCCTTGTCATCCGCATCTTCCAGTGACAGCCGCAGGTAAATGGCAAGTTTATCCATTTGCAAGCACCCCTTCCAGCAATTCATTCGTATAGGCAAACTGTACTTCTATCCTTTTCCCCGGATAGACATAAATCCTCCGGATCAGGGATTCTATCATTTCCTTTGTCAGTTCCCTGCCGCTTTTCAAACGGAGAAGGGCACGGGCAGCCGCAAGGTATTTCCCTGATACGTTATCCAGGTTCTTCCTGTCCGCTTCCAGTTCTTCCTTCTGCCGGTTTAAGTCATGCAGCCTGCCTTCCTGCCGCATCTTATACGCGACATACTCACTCTGAGGGATAATGCCCTCACGGTATTCCACATATTTTGTCCGTTCTTCTTCTTTTGCGGCGGCAACAGACCTTTCCGCTTTCCTGATTTTTGCATCAATTTCCGCACCTTTTTCCCGGATCTGCTCTTTCACGATCTCTGTATATTTCTTCATTTTCCCCAGATACACAGAAAACTCCATTTTAAGGAGCGGCATCAGAATATCCACCAGTTCCGCCTTTGAAATGCGGTTCGACGCCGGGCATCCTTCCACTTTTGTCTGCCCGCCGTTTAAGCAGAAATACCCGTCCAGCCTTGCCTTGCTGCCGTCCGCATAGGTTTTCACATAACTATGTCTTGTCATTTTCCTGCCACATACGCCGCAGTAAAGCACACTGTCAAAAATATTCTCCCCTATCGGGCACCCTTCCGTCGGATGCGTATAGGATTTTGTCCTCTCATGGAGCCTTTCACACACTTTTGCCGCCTCTGCGAATATTGCCGCATCAACAATGGGGGCATGGGTGTTTTCCCTGACCACCCATTCACCTTCTGCTTTATGGATACGGTTTTTTTCGTCCCTGGCAGTGATGGAAGTCCGCCCCTGCACCAGCTTTCCGGTATACGTCTCACTTTTCAGGATGCGTTCTACGGCGCTCTTGTCCCATCCCTTATATGCCCCGGATTCCGGCATAAAAAATACTTCCCCGGTTTTCTTATATACAGAAGGCGGATTGACTTTCTGCCTGTTCAAGTCATCCGCTACCGCCGTGAAACTGCCTGTCTCGATAAACAGGCTGAAAATATGCTTCACAATCCCTTCCGTATTTTCATCCGGTAAAAGCTTCCGTATTTTTTTATCCCACCCGGCTTTATAGCCGTAGGGCGGCGGCCCTCCTACATAGGAGCCTTCCTGCCGTCTCTGTTTCAAATGCTGCTTCGCCTTTACGGAAAAATCCTTTGCATACATATCATTGACAAGGTTTTTTATCTCCGCTGCCATCTGCTTCGTATTGCTTCCCCGCATCCCCGTGTCGAGGCCATCAGCAACCGCAATGAAGCGGACGCCCAGAAACGGGAATATTTTCTCAATATAATTCCCCGCTTCCAGATAGTTCCTGCCAAACCGGGAAAGGTCTTTGACCACCACGCAGTCAATGCTTCCTAGCCTTATATCCTGCATAAGCCTCTGGAACTCATCACGGTTGAAGTTGCTTCCTGTTTTCCCCAGGTCAACATAACGGTCTACAATCTCTATCCGCTCTGTCCCTTCCCTGTTAAAATCTTCGATATATTTTTCCGCAATCTTCACCTGAACTTCAACAGATTCATTCTTTTTCTTGTCCTGATCGGATGAGAGCCTTGCGTAAATGCCTGCTTTATAACATATTTTTGCTTCTTTTACCGCCACAGCAGGGGCGGAAGTCCTCTTTGACACTCTCCCCATGCTATGCGCTCCTTCCTGCTTTCCGCTTTACTTCTTCCCTGTCCTCCAGAATCTTCCGGCCAAGACCTTCCATGATACGGAATTCGTCCATGAAATAAAAATCAATCACAATCTGTTTATTTTCATAAACATATATCCGCCTGATAAGGCTGCTCAAAGTGTGCCGGTCTATCTCCCTCAGTTCCACGCAGTCCTGGAAGGTTTTCAGACGTCCCGCAGAAAGCACTCCCTTTTTGAACATGCTTTTAATGAGCTGCTCCTGTTTCTGCATGGCAGCCTCCAGTTCTTTCCCTTTCTGCGTAAAACCGCTGTGCAGGCGTTCAAATTCCTCCTTTGTGACAACACCCGCCCTCAAATCCTCATATAAGCCGGAGCAGAGGGAATAATATTTATCCTGCTCTTTTTTCAGCCGTTCAATCTCCTTGTCATACCGGGCAACTGCTTCAAAGTTCGTCTCATACCGCACAGCCCTGTCAAAGAGTTCCTTTTCTTTCAGGAAGGAATTTGCAAACTTCCGGATGCTCTCACAGATGATCTCCTTCAGCGCACTTTCCTCTATGCTGTGCCTGCTGCACCCTTCCCCGCGGTTCTTTGTGGAACAGATATAATACACTTTGGACACGCCTTTATAGCGGGTCACGCGCCTTATCATCTGCTCTTTGCAGTCGCCGCAGAACAGTATCCCTACAAACGGGTTTAACGTCCCTGATTCCGGGCTTTTCCGCCCGTCTGTTTTCAGCAGGCGCTGTACCACCGCAAAGTCATCAGCGGATATGACTGCCTCATGGGTGTTCTCCACCTTGATCCATTCTTCTTCCGGCTTTGCGGTATGCTTCTTTACCTTATAATTGACCTTCTCCGTTTTTCCCTGAACCATGTGCCCCAGATAAACCTCATTGGTCAGTATCCGTTTTACCGTGGCATTCCCCCAGACACTGCTTCCTGTCCCGGAAAAACCACTTTGATAATGAAGCCCCATTGACTTTTTATATTCTTTGGGAGAGAGTATGCCCAGGCTGTTCAGCTTTTCCGCGATTGCGGATAACGCCATCCCCTCAATCTTCCATGCGAATATCCGCCGCACGTTCTCCGCCGCGTATTCATCTATGACCAGCCGGTTCTTATCTTCCTCACTCTTTTTATACCCATAGACGGCAAAGGCAGATACGCACTCCCCGTTCCTGCGCTTTACCTCAAGCTGGCTTTTTACCTTTGTGGAAATATCCCGGCAGTAAGAATCGTTTATAAAGTTTTTTACCGGCAGGACAATGGAGCTTTCCCCTGTGTCCGCCGATATGCTGTCAAAATGGTCGGTCAGCGCAATAAAGCGCACGCCAAGAGCCGGGAAAGTCTTTTGTATGTACCTCCCGGATTCAATGTAATCGCGC
>CAJTVL010000020.1:11701-62135 GCA_910579425.1 uncultured Lachnospiraceae bacterium
AAATTCTGGCCTGTCGAAATTGCTCCCTGAAAAGCCGTCGTCCACATAGATGTCATAAAGCTCTATGTCCGGCTGCTCCCGTAAGAATGATTTGATGAGTTCCCTCTGACTTCCGATGCTGTTGCTCTCGGACTTATTTAAACCGTCCCTGTCCTCGTCATCCCTTGAAAGACGGAGGTACATGGCCGCATAGAATTGTTTTGCTTTCACTGTATCACCCCTGACTTTTTATTAGCTAACAAGGATAGCCGTTATCCCATTTAAGCCTGAAAGCCAGGGTTTCCACTGAATTTAATCCTGACTTTAGATTAACATAACTTTTTTCTCTTTTCAAGGATAAACTGCATCCCGCCCGGTTAAATATGTATCTCCGCAAGCCGCCGCAGGTATTCCTCCATCTTGTCGTCAATGGTCGGCCCCTCCTCCATGAAGCGGACTTTCACAATATAGTCCCCGATCCGGTGAATGTATACGTTATTGGTCTGTGCTGCAAAAGAAGCCAGCTTCTGGGGGACGGGTTTTTTCGTGTCAACCACAATATCCCTTAAATCCGTCAGGCTGTTAATATCTACATCCCGTATATCCACAGCCGCCATCTCCTGTAATTTTTCCCTTGTCAGTTCCATATCCTGCCCCTTGACCGCCTTTCTATATCTTATTTCCAGTTATGGTTGTCTTATCACAAAAACCTGTGCCCTCCCTATACCAGCGGGATGGTACACTGTACGCACCGCCCATTTACCAGAACGGTATGGAAAAGGCTTGTGACAACCAGTGCATTACCCACGGAAGCGGTAAGGGAGTTTCCTGCCCCCGCGCTGCCCGTTATACTTTTCCAGTATCACACGGGCGAAACGTAGGGCCGTGTTGCTTGTGGAAAAATCCGCCCGTCCCCTGCGGTTGATCTCATCCGGGTCGCACTGCGAGAGCCGGGAAATAAAAGTCTTATCGTTTATCTCCGTATCGTAAGCCTTAACAAAGAGCGCCATGCCGGAAAGTACAGCCGCTGTCAGGGAGCGCGGGTCTCCCTCCCAGGCGTCCCACAAAAGCTGTAACATGCGGGTAAAGGATGCGCCGCCCAGCAGACGGTAAGCATTTAGCAGCGCACGGGTAGATACGATCTCTCCGGTTTTCCCGTGGCTTTTCCCAAGCGCCCATATAAAGCCGCCGTTTTCGACTAACCGCTTGACTTCCGTGATCTCCGCATCCGTGCCGGATTCCGCCAGCACATTTGTGGACTGTGACAGGCTCAGGCGCTTCTTAGCCTTGTCCAGCTTATAGCAGAGGTCAGCTTCCTGCTCATAAGTCAGGCCGTCATAGACCTTGCAGTCCACCATGACGCCCCTGCCGCCGTTCATCTTCCGCATGGCGGAAATGCGGTGCTGCCCGTCCACTACATAAAATCTGCCGTCACGGAAACTGACCGTGACCGGGTCAAGCAGGCGCTCGTCCCACTCCCTTATCAGCCGCTCCACCTCTTTCGGGTTTACCGGGCGCTGGTATGGAAGGCCGGAAGTCAGGCGGTTTGTGTGGATGGAACGCACAACACCCGGATTGCTGTACTCCGGGTCTGGCTGAAGCGCCGGTTCCGGTTTTGGTTTTACCGGTTTTGAAGTATTATGCTTTTTTCTGTAACTGCTCATGTTTTCATTGTCCTTTCTACTTTATGTAATAACTGCCCGGCGGCGGCGCAGATGGAATCCGTCAGTTCCCGGAGGATGGATAACTGCTCCGGGCTGACAAAGGGAAATACCGTGTCATAATAAGGGTCACTGTACCAGCCGATCTCTTTATGGAATTTCCGGACGAAAGCCTCATATTCTTCCAGGAAGCTGTCCGGCGTGCCGCTGCAATCCTTATCCGGGTCTTTCAGTTCCGCTATCATATCCTTTAAACTGCCCCCTGCTTTTTCCGGTTCTTCCTTTTTCTTTTCTGCATATTCACCCATGTTTCTGATCTGTTGTGTTGTCAAAAGCCTTGCCGCTTCTTTCTGGTCTTCCGGTTCTAAGCGCGAGAGTTTTAACGCCTCCTTTTTGGAAATCTTTTTATCCGCATTTTTGATGATTTCCTTCGCTTCCTGTGTCAGATTTTTTGCGGTCTGTATCTGCCGTTCCACAGTCCGGGGGACTACCCCCAGCTTTTCAGCGGTGTCCTGCGCAAATGACTTCGTTTCTAAAAACGACATTTTGTCGCTTTTAGAAGTCTGGCCATTGCGCATCCCCCGTTTTGTTTCCGGGTGTAGGGTCTCATATATTTCTTTCCGGCGCAGGAGTATCTCGCCGTATTCCAATGTAGACATGTCGCTCCTGACAATGTTCTCATCAATCTCCGCCAGTTCCGCCGCCAGCCCCTCCAGGCTGCTGACAGTGCAGTCCACTTCCGTCCACCCAAGCCTCTTTACCGCTTCCAGACGGTGGAGGCCGGCGATCAGGAAGTTATCACGGTCTATGGTAAGGGGATTCAAAAGCCCGATTTCCCGTATACTGTCCGCCAGTTCCCCTACATGGCAGGTGTCAAGGCTGCGCCGCCCTTCCTTTACCTGAATTTCTTTTATGGAAAGCCGCATATAAGCAACACCCCCTTATCCTCTTTATCTTTTTTACTGCCTGCTGGATGGAACACCATGCGCCGCAAACCCCGCCTATTCATCAGTACGCATCAAAAAGGCTTGTGGCGGCAGGTCTTACATCCCGCCAGACACCACCACACTTCGCGTGATGTCTTATTAAATAGAAATCCGGCAGGCGTTTCTCCACACCTGCCGGAAACATCAAAGGCCGCCACGCTCCGCGTGACAGCTTATTAAGTAAAAGGATAACCGTCCGGAAAGTCCATGTATAAAACTCCTGTGTTTCCGGTGCCGGTTCCTGCAAAATCATAAAGTTCCTGTTTTGTGCCGTATTATCAGGCGGCGTGACCGCCCTTCTGCCCACCCCCGGCACGGGAATATCCAAGCCGCCTACGGCTCCATAAGCGCCATGATACCGACAGCAGGTGGCGGCAGGTGACTAAGCTGCCCAAGCCATGCCCACAGTATCCCCCTTTCACCCTGCGGTACGGGAATATGCTGGTTCTCCTTGATCTGGCGGCTCATGGCGGTTCCGGCGCTGCCATGCGCCGTTTACAGGCCCTCCGGGTTGCCGCTCGTGCCTTTGAAGTCATCTTGTTTGACAGGAACATCAGGGGAGGGAGGGAAAAACTTCTTCCCTCCCTGTCCCATCCGTACCCGCAGGCAGTCATCGCGCCCGTGCCTGGGCCGCTTGCTGTTTTCACAGCCCCGCACAGATAGAGAAACTTGAATACTGGTTATGAACAGAGTTTTCCCCTGTTATTTTCCAATGTCCGTAAGAGGGAATAAAAACCCCCTCATAATGTAAGGGACTGTACCAGCATCCTGATAGAAAAAAATCTGATTATTTTTCCATCAATTTTCTCAGCTTGTCCAAAAGCCTGTTTTTCCGGTAGTGGATAGTGTTCTGCGAAACGGCATACAGCCCTGCCACTTCCCGCTCCGTCTTTTCCAGATAGAACAGTTCTTCCAGAAGCGCCATCTCCTCCGTGGAAAGACTGTGCAGGACAGCCCGCAGTTTCTCTATCAGGTCTGCCCTGACCACCCTGTCCTCTACGGAATCGCCTGTTGCCGCAAACTGCCAGTCCTGCTCCACAAGCTGTTCATAGGACAGTTCCCGGCTGGGGATATAACGTATTTCCTTCGTTTCCGGGTTTACCTTTGTATGCCCCTTTTTCAGCCTGCCCATAAAATAACGCTCCTTATCCTCCGCGCGGTAGTATTCCCGGTACACTTCCTCACTCACCGGTACGGGCTGTCCGTTTATGTATAAATAGAAATCTCTTTTCTCCATGTATTTTCCCTCCGAAATTCTGAAATAAAATGGGTTCCAGAATCCCGGAGGGAGGGGCACGGCACCGTAAGGGAACGACACCCTGCGGCAGAAAACGACATAAAAAAAGCCGCACCCGGAAAGTTCCAGGCACGGCGGGAAGTTTTCTGTATTTTATTGGAAATTCATAAGGACGTGGGGAATTTTTTGTCGATAGCAGAAGCGCCGCAATCCCTGTAAGGACTGCGGCGCTTCTATGTGTCTGTTCTGGTTCTCCTGTCTTTCCCCCTGGTTCCACCAATATATTCCCCTTACCAGCGGGAAACGATATTTCTTCCTAAGATTTTTAATGATTCCCTGCTTATTTGTAGTAAAAGGAATTATAAACGATGATATTGTCAACAAATTATCGTAAGTTTGTCAAAAGATGAGCAGATAACGCAAGTTACGACGAAAAACGGCATAACCGCAAAGATTACACCGTTTCTATATGTTTGTGCTATGTATCGTCCTGGATGAACCGGTAGCCCACGCCGCGTACATTTTCAATGCGGCAGGAAGTACAGTCTGCTTCCTCCAGCTTCCTGCGTATCCGGTTCAGGCAGGAATGGAGGCCATTATCGGCATCCCGCAGGTAATCGTCACCCCACACCTCACGGTAAAGCTGTTCATTCGTAAATACCCGTTCCGGACTGGATGCAAGCAGGCAGAGCAGGTTAAACTCATACCGCGGAAACTCCATTTCCTGCGAATTGATAAAAACCTTGTGATAATCCACGTTAATAAGTAAAGTACCCTTTGAAATAATGATGAAAGGCTTCTGATCAACCTGGTTCAATTCCGTATAACGCCTGATTAACGCATAGCTGCTGGCGAAAATTTCTTCCACATAACTATCTGACCACTTAATATATTCATCTGCACCTGCTTTAATCGCAGCAATTTTTTCTGCACTGTCATACTGCCGGTTTAATACCATGATTGGGGCGTTTGTCAATCCCCGTGTAAGTTTTAATGAGGTTAAATACTCCTGTCCGTCTGAAAAAATAATAACCAACAAATAATCGGTATTCCTCGACAGTTCACAGGCAACCTCCCCAACACCAGATACTATGCGGGCAAATATACCATCTTTCTGCCATTCTCTCCGAAGGTCAGACAACTGTGGTCTTTCTTGGCATAATATCAATATCTTTCTTTCCATAATTGCCTCCTTCTATTACGCATTATAAAAATTTTCTGGTTTTCAGTCATTGTCATTTCCCGACTTACAGTTTTTTTCCCCGAAATACAGGTATCGCCTTCATAGAAAAATTTTCGGTTTTCCTGTTTTCAAGACATTTTAAACTTTTGCTTTTAAATCTTACTTATGTAATATTTTAATTATTACATAAGTAAGATTTAAAGTCAACTTGTTTTCAAAAATTGACATTTTCATAAATAGACTCTATAATATTTATTACAGACGTAAGAATTAAGGAGGCTTCAAAAATGAAGGAATTGCCGCAGATTTCAGAAGCAGAATTTGAAGTGATGAAAGTCATATGGAAGCACGCACCGATCAATACGAATGAAATAACGGACAAATTAACACAGACTACCAAATGGAGTCCTAAAACGATACAGACTCTAATCAAGCGTCTTGTGACAAAAGGGGCGCTTTCCTATGAAAAGCAAAGCAGGGTATTCGTTTATACGCCTCTGATAGAAGAAAAAGAATACATCGGGCAGGAAAGCCATTCTTTTCTTGAGCGTTACTATGACGGAGATATTACCGCAATGCTTTCCGCCTATATTGAAGATGACAGGCTTTCCGAATCAGAAATAGACACCCTGCACTCACTTCTCCATAAAGGGGCAAAAAGGAGGGATTAGCATGGCAGATTTCGGGATACGTTTTTTCATCTGCAATATTCTCATTTGTGCCATCATAGGCATACTGCTTATGATAAAAAAAGTATTGAAAAATCACCTGACCAGCCGGATGCAGTTCAATTTATGGTTCCTGCTGCTCGGACTGTTGGCAGTTCCGTTTATTCCAGTTCGTCCGGTTCCGTTTTCACAGATTTTTTCATTACTTGACAAGTGGAAGAATGCTACGTCAGCGGGCATGGAAACTGTTACAGAAACAGCGGTAAATATGGAAGCATCCGGCACTGCAAGGCAGATGAATGATTTTGCGCTGTCCGTAAGCAGCAAAACGCCATCTGTTATCGGACTTATTCTGCTTGGGATATGGATCACCGGTATCTTTGCAATGCTGCTGTTAGTAATAAAATCGAAAACCCGCCTGAACTCTTTGAAGAAATCTGCTCTTCCTTTGCAGAGCAGGGAAGTCCGCATATTATACAGCAACTGCTTAAGCGAGCTGAAAATAAAAAAGGACATTCCCATTTACAGCACCGCCTTTTTGAAATCCCCTATTATTGTGGGATTGTTCAAACCTTGTATTTATCTGCCAATCCACCTGATTTCGGATTTCAATGCCGTGGATATGCGATATATACTGCTGCATGAATTACAGCATTACAAACATAAGGATGCCATTGCAAGCTATCTTATGAATTTTTTCGGCGTACTGTACTGGTTTAACCCATTGGTATGGTATGCGCTGAAGGAAATGCGAAGTGACAGGGAAGTCGCCTGTGATACCTCTGTCCTGAAGCTCCTTAGCGAAAACGACTATGAAGATTACGGCGATACACTGATTAACTTTGCTGAAAAAATTTCACTTTCACCATTCCCCTTTGCTGCCGGAATCAGTGGGAATATGAAACAGATGCAGAAAAGGATTATCAATATATCTTCTTATGAAAATCCTTCCGTCTGGAAAAAGATAAAGGGATTTACTGCTTTCGGTATCATAGCCGTTATGCTTTTAGGGCTTACCCCTATGCTGTCCACCTATGCTGCGGATCAAAGCTATTATAAGTGGGACATATCCCCCGAAAAGATTGATCTGGTTGACTTATCTGCATATTTTAACGGATATGAAGGAAGTTTTGTTTTATATGATTTAAAAGGCGATACATGGAGCATTTATGACATGGAGCATGCCACTTTACGGACAGCGCCAAATTCTACCTATAAAATATATGACGCACTGTTTGGTTTGGAAGAGGGCATTATCACGCCGGAAGCGTCTTTGGCGTGGAACGGGACTGACTACCCATTTGAAGCATGGAACGCTGATCAAAACTTGTATTCTGCAATGGAGTCTTCCGTCAACTGGTATTTTCAGGAAATTGATAGACAGATCGGAGTATCCGCTCTCAGGAACTATGTGAAAAAAATCGGATACGGGAATGAAAATATAAATTCAGACCTTTCCTCTTACTGGATGCAGTCAACACTAAAAATTTCCCCAGTGGAACAGGTTGAACTTTTAAAAGACCTATACAACAACGACTTTGGCTTTACACTGGAAAATGTTAATACAATAAAGGATTCCATCTGTCTCTTTTCATCTGATGACAGAAGTTTTTATGGAAAGACCGGAACCGGACGCATAGACGGTCAGGATGTGAACGGCTGGTTTGTCGGTTTTGTCTGCACCAATGGGAATACATACTTTTTTGCTACAAACATTCAAGGCAATGCCAATGCCACCGGAAACAGCGCAAGCGAAATAACGAAGTCTATATTATCAGAACTGAATATTTGGGAATAGGAATAACGGGTAAATTGTCATCTCGACTTTTACCCGGTATTTTATACCTTTTCCAAACACAGAGTGACACATTTGCATTTCATACCTGTTTTATGCAATGGCATCAATTGAAACATCCCTCTGCTTGGAGCAACAAAATCCTTGCGCAATTTACCATCTGAGCTCGAATGGCTCTAGCCCTGATCTGTACTTCAAAATATGAACGGGCGTCAGCATCAAGAGTGATAATGGACGTTTTAGTTGTACATTACTCATTATTGTTTGCTATCCCACTTGATATATCATATATAATGTCTAACGTTGAATACTTAAGCATCAATTTCTCGGCACTTTTCTGTATTTTGGTTTTATAGAACTCAATTGTTTCTTCTTCAATCAAATCGTTTATAATATCAACCTTGATGTATCCTAAATTCTTTTCTTCATAGCAGCGTAGCCAAAATACTTTTTCAGAGTCATCTATTACATTTCCATCAAATTCAAAAAAAGGAACACACAAATATTTATTCATGCTGTATTCACTATTTTCTATTTTTATATTTAGCCCTTGTTCAAAAAAGCCAATTATTTCGTATTCAAAATCCTTCCCCAAATAATTAAGTTTTATGCTATCTCCTATTGAATAATAAGATTTATAATCATTGCCAAGAATAATAGGAACTTTTTCATTTCTTTTGTACTGAAAATCAGATTCGCAAAATCCCCTACCCTCTCCTATACAATCAAAAAAATGATTATATGCATTCAGATTTAACTGAAAGCTATTTAATGTTGATATAAAACAGTTTTCTCCATCAATTTCGATTTCTTGATTCTTGATTGGAACCCCATCATAACATTTCAAAAAACTATCGTCCATATTCCAATAAAACTTCGATTGAAGTGGTTGATTGTAAATTTCATAAAATTCAAATTGGTCATTTAAAATCTGATTAAAAGAAATCATTCTCTCTAAAGAATCATGATCTTCAAAAAGAGCTGTCAGCTCACTTGCGTTGGCATAAGTATCAACAACACCAATTAGTCTTAATTCTTGATGAGTCTCAAAATTTATTTCTTCTGTTTCATCCATACTGTTTTGCGATGAAATATTCCCATACCTATCCCAATCCGTTAATTGTTTTACCTCTTTTTTTCCATCAAAATATAGGATAATCTGTTCGTCGATTTGTTCATCTCCTGACAGAATAACTTCCACACAATCCTCATGCCATGTAACCTCCCATATACTGCTGCGTATGCACCCACCGTCATCAAACAGCTCAAAGTCCGCTTTGGATATTTTGCTTTCGCCCTCATAAAGAATCAGCCTCCCCGAAGCAGAACCAAACGGGAAGTCTGCCTCTCCGACAGCCTGTAAAACCAGTTCATAAGTTTCATCCGGTGAAACAGAAATATCTACCGTTGTTATTTTGTAATCTGATACATATACAATACTCACCCAAAACACAACGATTATAATAAAAACAACAGCTATAACGCCTAAGATAACCTTCATTATTTTTTTCATCGCTTCATATCCTTTCTTTTTCAATACCAGACAATGTTATAATCACTTTCTAACAATCCGATATTGATATTCCGGTATATTTGAAAGCCCATCATCCAAAATTTTATTTCCCAGATACCTAAAACTCCCATCTTCTGCAAACTTCACTGTAAGCTCATGGGTTATTACTGCATCGTCACATAGAATCATGCTGCACACCGCATCCACAGTTAATGTGAGAGTTCCATCTTTGTTTTCTCTGATGTCCGTAACCTCTGGAAAGGAAGTTCCAAAATAGGTAGGCGCATAATTAAAACATCCTAATCTTTCCCACATATAAGTTTGTTTCTCTTCGTCAAATACCGCATAGCTTTCTATCTCCTCCGCCGTTACCGGAAGATACTCCATGATCAGACTCTCAAACTCATCCTTTGGTATTCCGTCCGGATAATTTTCTGAAGGAAACTGCTCCTGATATTTCATTGCATATAAGTATTCGTACAGCCCATTATAATCCAGACTTTCCATACGGTCTATGTCCCAATCAGAGCATAAAAGGTTATTTCCCTGATAAGCTAACCCAAGCACACATTTTTCTGACATTTCCCTGTTTTTCTCTGTGATAGGCTTTACTCTGACCATGCAGCTCCCATCCACGATTTCAGTCACTTCCGGGTACTCCGGTACGCATAACTCATAACAGAACCATCCCTTATCAGTAAATTTCCATTCCTTGATCCGGGTATATGAAATATATGTTATCACGGGCTTATCATCATCGCTCCATGCAGCTTTTGCTGATAATATATACATATCCTTTCCGTCATAAATATATTTATATCTCCCAACGCCTCCGTCCGAATGTATTTCATAGCAGACTGCTGAACCGCTTCTGCCCGCTATGGAAGCATTTAAAAAATCTTCCAGCTCTTTGTAGTTTTCCATATCAGAATATAGTGCTGTTACCGTAACCGAGCATCCGATACTTTTCAGTTTTTCTACCATCTGATCTATGATTTCATCTGCAATAATAACATTAGACGCATAGCCTTTATCTGCGTTTTTGTATAGTTCTGCTATAAGTTCCATCTTTTCTTTACAATCATCTTCTGCCTCTTTCCGTTCACTGTCACTCACCAGAAGATCATAACCCTTTGCTATTCTGTCCGTTTCTGTACTTTCTTCTGTTATATCTTCTTTGGCTTCACTGTCAGATACAATTTCCGTTCTTTCCCTGCCGTTATTACAGGCACAAAATGAAACACAGCATAGCAGCATAATGACCAGCAGAATATCTCTTTTCTTCATAAACACACCTCAAATCTCCGCCTTACCATATGTCTGTCCGAAACATCACCATTCTACCGCATTAAAATCCAAATCTTCTACCGGGATATATTCGTCACTTTTCTGGAAAACATTTATCACGAAAGCTGTGACAATTCCATTATCCTTTTTTATCCTGCTGCGTGGGATTGAACTGCTATCCAGCAATCCTGCTAAATCGAACCACATTTTAAATTCTTCTTCCGTAACCTCTTTTCCATTGACAATCGCTGTCTCCGGATTATATTCGTCAAAAACCCCTGTTATATATTCTCCATCATGGCATGAAAGACAGACATAACAGCTTCCATCTGAACCGCTATTTATAAGGATGACCGTGTTGTCCTTGTAATGCACTCCGTTAATACAGCCCCAATCTTCCGGTTCATATAAATCTGCAATCTTTTTTACGCTGCCGTTGTAATAGGTAAATATTCCTACCGACACATCATCCCCTATGATCAATTCAGGAACACTATCATCATCAAAATCATGTATTCCGATATAACCAATGCATGAATCATTGTCTGCCCTTTCCTGCTCCTGCCGCAAGATATACGGATCTGCCAGATAACTTTCCATGTTGCGGACAATCTCTTTATAAGCATCCTCCCATTTCCCATTAGAATCCTTTTGATTTTCCCCAGCTTTTCCACAGGCACAGAACAGGGCAGCACACAACATCACATTCGCAATTAAAATAATCTTTTTCTACACTACATTTCATCCTTAAATGCTAAATTCCGCTGTAAAAGTATAATCTGTAAAATCTCCTGTTCCCCTAAAATCCGTAACAGTTTTTACAATACGGTATCTGCCCGGTTCCAGCTTCCCATAGAGCCATTCAAAGTCAATAACCGCTTCATAGGGTGAATCTTTCTGAACCATATAAGCAATCGCATTAAAAGCAGCATTGTCAATTACTTCATCCAGTTTCCTCCACTCTCCAGTTTCTTCATCCTGCACTTCCAGACAAAAGTCCTCTCCGCACTGTATATCTTTATCCGTATCATTCACAATCCTGACGGTCACACTGATATCGGAGCATTCTGTTACTTCCATCGTTACTCCGTCCAACGGTGATAATACATCGGTATCCGTATTTCTTATGGAGATGAGTGTTCCATAGTGCGGTGCTGGCTCTGTAAAATCACCGGAACAAGTAATAAACACTTCTGCACCTGTCTTTAATGCCCAATCTTCTTCACCTTCCGGCAATTCAAAAAATACCGCTTCATACGGAATTACTTCTTCTTCCAGCGTTTTTACACAAACAACAGGCACTAATGATTCAACAGTATGGTCAATGATTATCCCGGTAAAGGTAATCGTATTTTCATTAGAAAATGGAGTGCCTAAATACCATTCGTTCTTATATAAAACTGCTATTCCGCCCTCCACTTGTGCATAGGGCATTCCCAATTCAGGATTAAAATTTGTCTCTCCGTTATTTTCCGGAAAAGTGTCTGTATATGACTCTGTATATCCAATAATCGCACTTTCATCAACTTCTGCGGGCATAGGATTACCCTCCAACAGATAAACCGTGTCATTTACCATGATCGCTGCCGGATAATCTGCAACACCATCTGTTGCTATGTTTTCCTCTATATCTGTTTGTCCGGCATTTTCCACTATTTGACTATCTGCACCAGCGGGAGCCTCTGCACTGTTTGAAGCTCCACACCCTGTTATCAACAAAACACATGCTGTTATTATAGTAAATGCTATTCGTTTTCCCATGCTGCCTCCTTTCAGTCAGTCCAGCTTATAGATAATGCTCAATGCAACTTTGGGAATAGATTCAGAAATTTCTTTCACTTCTCCTATGATTGCAAATCGGTATTCATTATATTCCCATGTTGCAAGCACCATATTTTCATCATTTTTCCCATGTTGTACTTTTACCACAATGTTCTGACCGCTGATTGTTTTACCTTCCCAAGACTCATTTAATGTTTCATCATACTCATTATCTGGCAAATTCAAGTTTTCGTTTTTAGCCACTAATAACGTACAATCCGCATCTGCTACAGTATCGTGGTATGTTATTTTCAAATTATTTTCATCTACTAAACAATATTCACTATCCGTAATCCAAGTTGTATTCTCTGGCAATGAAACCATAATACCAAATGTATCCGCCAATTCTTCAGCATTGATATCAGAATACTCTGCCTCTTCCATTGATGCACCATCTAAGTGGGACGCGCCACCTAAAATCCTGGGCAATGCCTTTGCCACTTCTTCCTCAGTCATATAAGTAACACTCGTGATTTCTCCCCCTGCATTCCGGATAACTTTAATGCTGACTGCTCCTTTTGAATCTGTATTAAGCCTATAAACGGAACTGTCAGGACGCTCATCCTTGATAATATATACCAATTCACCCTGGTAATAATAGAAATTATCCTCTTTTTCAATACCATAAGCCGCATACTCTTCCAGAAGCGCCTTATCTTCCCAATCTTCTTCACCGGCTTGATTAGCTTCCAAAATTGTTGACAGAACATCATTTATCACTTCTATATCAATGCTTCCGTTCATAGCTGTCCAGAAATAGCTGTTGTATATGATCGTGTCATTACTCATAACGGAGATAGTTTCCATCACATCGCCATTTGTATCATACCATGAAATCATGGAACCAAAGCCGTTTGTATCTTCGCTCGATTCTCCTCTTTCAAACTGAATAGATGTAATATTGTCCGTAATCTGCTGCATTATATCTTCGTCCGTGACTTCCTTCTTCTCTCCACTGATAGATGTGACAGTGATTTTTTGAGGACTTTCAAACGAAAAAGTTTTTGTTTCAGGAGCAGAAGAACATCCTCCCAGTATTATCATACATACACATAGTAATGCCAAACCTGCTATAATTGATTTTTTCATATAAGTTATTCCCTCCACTGTCAGTCATTTTGATACAAGATAAGTCTGGAATTTTTGCTTTCGTATGCCTTATGTTTCCACAATGTTCTTCTCATAAGCCGCAGAAACCGCTTCCCTTGTTATGCTGGTCGTCTTATAATATCGGCTTCCTGCTGTTCCAATAATTTCCGCAAAATTGACACTCTCACTTTTGCCTGTTGCCGTTTCCCGCTGTTCCTGCCTTGAAAGATTTTTCAATTTTTCAAGAAAAACTACATAAAATGCCCGCTCCATATCAATGTATCTCTGTTCTTCCATGCTTTTTGCAGGTTGCCCAGCAAGCGGGTGATCTATGTCATATATCCACTTCTCAACGGCACTGATTGCACTTTGAACAGAGTTTCCCAATAAATCAGCCTGCTCATCAACCAATTCACCCTTTGCCCATTTTATAGCGGTTTGTATCATTACTTGCGTTATGTGAGCGTGTTTCCCGTCATTGGAAATCCAAAGACCACATTTTGTAATATGCACACCCGTTTCTTTTTCTGCTTCCATCCAGGCATGTTTCACTTCATCTGGAGCATTTGCTCCAATCACATCTAATACAGCAGAGGACTTTTCCTGTGCTATTTCTTTGTCCGCCTCCGCCATTTTCTGAGTCGCAATCTCCACAAAACTCTTCTCTTCTTCTACTTTTGCGGCTTTACTGTTCACATATCCCGCCTGATAATAGTCTGCTAATATTCCATTGATACCCATTTTCCCCTCCAATTTTACAAGTTCTGCATATACTGCCCTCACTTACAACATATAGTTATCCATCAGACGCTCCGCCCCTTTGCAAACGCTTTCCACAATCTGTTTCAAACATTGTTTTGCCTCGGAATCCCGGAAGACATTCAGGGCGCGGATCGCTTCTTCACAGTATCCGCGAATCAGCCGCATCGTATATCCATACCCGTCCGCATCCTCAATCAGTTTGGATATTTCCGCCGCTGCCTCCTCCCGGCAGCGCACCCCTGACTGGAGATCCGCCGCAATCTTTCGCAACAGTTCCCCGCAGCTTGGGTATGTAAATGTATGAATTGCCGGAAGAGTATAATACCCGCAGCTAAAATCCTGATGGATGGTCTTTGTCGCATCCGCATCTGTCGCAATGAAATCCATCAGGTCATCCCGCAGTTGGAACGCAAGCCCCAGGCTTTCCGCGAAGTGTTCAGCTGCCTGTCGTTCAACTTTATTACATTTCCCCTCATAAGCACCTGCAAGGCAGGCAATCCTGAATACGGAACAGGTTTTCCCGACGATATTCTGCAAATACTGTTCTTCGGAAATCTCGGTATTGAAACGGTTGTCGAACTGCCCAACCTCACCTTCACACAAGATTTCCAAATTTCCAAACAATTCCCGGTACCACGGCTTGTTGACCAGACTGGTACGGCTGATCGCGGAAAAAATCATAAAATCCCCCGCATAGACCGCCATTTCACGCCCAAATTTTTTTTGGACGGAGAGCTGTCCGCGCCGGAGTTCAGCCTCATCAATCACATCGTCATGCAACAGCGAAGCGGTATGACAAATTTCAATCACTGCCGCGATTTCGGTGGCATCTATCTGTTTTCCCGCCAACTTTGCACACAAAAGCGTCAAAACAGGACGCAGCTGCTTGCCGCGCGCCTGTAGAACCCACTGTAAAATCTTTTGCATCGATGGATTCTGTGACTGGAACAGCCGTTCAATGTGCTGGTTGACTCGCGCCAATTCCGATTCGAGCAGGGACAATCCTTCTAAATCCATTATTTCATATTCGCTACTATTCCGATTTTCCATGTTCCTTTACCTTCAAATCCCGATTTGTATGTCTTATATATCAGTGTTGTTTCTTCCCGACAAACTTGAATTTTTAGATATACTTACTTCCTTCTTTGATACTTAACGCACTCATTTTTTCCCGATTGTCATTGATAAATTTGATAACCCACTTCGGATTCGTTTTTGAGTATTCTCTCAGTGCCCATCCAATTGCTTTGTTAATAAAAAATTCATCAGTTCCAAAGTTAGCCATAAGTATTTTTTCAAGATTCTCTATATTGGTCTTTTCTTTTTTCCCAAGCTGATATTCAATGGCAGTTCGCCTTATCCAAATATTCTCATCATTTGCCCACTCAAGCATCAACTTGTCAACTTTGGAATCAGATTCACTAAGTTTTCCAATCACCTTACATAGAAAATCAATGGTATCCCACCAAGACTTGGTCGAAACATACTCTCTAATTTTGGGCATGTCCCCTATTACAAGAAACGAACCCAATGCAAGCAAATAATCATATGCTAAATATTGAAACTCCCGATGTACATCAGCGTAGCACAAATCCAAAAATGCCCAATCAATAGTTTTTGATGTCTTTTCACCTTTTAAGAAATCCTTATAGAGCTGTTTTCTCTCTGGTGTAGCAATACCGTAAAATTCAAATAAATCACGCATATACTTTTTCATTTCAAAAGCCTTTTCAGAATTAGCGTGTTCTTCAAATATTTCTTTTATGTTTTCATATTTTGACATACTATTCTTCCCTTCAAACTTCGATTTTTCTATTTCCCTACAAACTGGAATTTAACAACTAAAGTCTAATTGAACCAATTTCTTTCCATTTGGTAATAGATTTTCTGTCTGTGCTATTAAATTATACCCAATATCTTTCATAGCTTGAATCAGTAAATTTTCCTCCATTTGGTGATGGACTTCATCAATCTTATAAATACATGAATATATGGCGAATCAGATACCCAACTGTCATCTATATTTATCTGAATAATACATGAAACATATTTGGGGGCAAACGTGCTCAACTGTCTTTTGAAAACCATCATATCCAATATACTCAATTAACAAATTGGCAACCAATAATTCAGCGTTTGGAAGTTTACTTGTTTCGTCAATCAAATTTACTTGTATACATTCCAGTATTTCTGAAATATCTGAATACCTTTCTTCTACTGCTTTTAAATACTCTGTGTTAATATCAATCCCGTATACTTTTTGATATTTGTTCTTATCAATATGTTCCAAACCGTTACCACCAGCAATTCCTAAAACCATAACAGAACTTACTGGATAAGCATTAAATTATCCTTTCATCATTTGATTCATGTTCTGTAATTGCATAACAGAATCTAATTTCATATGATTCTCATAATCAGACAATGATATTTCTTCCCATGGATTAGCCACAATATCTTCTCCTTAAATCCCAATTTATCTTTCTTAATATTCAACTTTTCAAAAAACTACATATCTATGCTTTCCTGTCAAAAAGGGGCTTCTCCTCAAGATAATCCGGCAGTTCTGAAAGCTCTGCCCCTGCGCTATTCTTAACAGAGCGATACTCTGCCCAATAGAACACACAGATTTGATTTCTATGCTCTCTGATGCTGTGTTGCTATTATGTTGTGATCGTGGTGTTAGTTTACTGATAAACTGATAATTATCATCTTCTTATAAAAAGACGATTTGTGACCAAAAAAATCACATATCCGCAAACAATTCCTGTCATATTAAGAATTATATCATCGACATCAAAACTACCAAGTTTAGTAAAGAATTGAAAACTCTCTATTACCAATATCGAAGCTAAACCAATAACGAAAACACTTATCGCTGAACTGAATTTTTTGTATGTAACAGGCAAAAGAAAACCAAACGGGATAAATGGAATTATATTTCCCAATAAGTTTTTTAGTGCCCACCACTGAGTAATGCGTTCAATCTGAGCGGACATACTTCTGAACGGAATAAGATTATAGTTTATTGAACCCTGCATTGAGTAAGTATTTACCCTGTCACTTAATTCATAGAACGAACCTTTGAATTTAACAACAACAAAGACAAATAATAAAGCTATATACACCCACCAAAGTATTTTTAATGTTTTACCTTGTTTTCTCATTTTAACCTCCTTATTGACCTCCAAATTAATCAGCTAAAATTTTACCATAATCATGAATATATTTCTACTGTATTTTCACAGAATCCCATATGGCCGCTTATTTATGCCTTCCTGTCAAAAGAGGGCTTATCCTCCAGATAATCCGGCAGTTCTGAAAGTTCTGCCCCTACGCTATTCTTAACAGAACGATACTCTGCCCAATAGATCGCATAAAATTCATTCTTTTTGGCAAGCTCTGCCGGTGTCATTTCATAACTCCACCCATTGCCTGTGTTGGACAGGGCTTTTACACCCTGGCATTCAATCACTGCACCATAACCGCCCGTTGTTAAAACCGGACAAGTCAATGTGCCGCCACCTGTCAATGCAAACCTTTTTTCAGCAAGGCCGCTTCCCCTGCCATCAGCCGCCTCCAAAAAATCCAATAATGTCAATTCCCCAATCCCCCTACATTTAGGGTTATTATTTTGACTTTTCATGGCATTTTTAGCCTGTTGGTACAGCATCTTCCTGTCCGGTGCAACATCAGATAAATATTCCGCCCTTAACTGGAGAACCTGTCTGGAAATCTGCTCTGATTCCGCCTTGCTGCCCGCCATGGCTGCTTTTTTTGCCAGTTCCCTGATTTCACTGGTAAACTCCGCCTTCGATTTATTAGATTTCCCTGCAGACGGGATGTAAGACCAGTTCGGCTCTCCCTTTCCGGTTGTTGCAATGACATCTTTTATGCTGCTGACAGAGCCACTTACTGATACGCTCATGAAATCCACCTCCCCAATAAACAGCCTTTACACGCCTATTATTTGTCACATATGGAAAGGCGTACTGCATTTGCACATTTATACGAAACGTAGCACGCCCTCAAAAATATGTACTTTATACCTGTATATCTAATGAACTGCCCGAAACAGATGACCTTTTCACAAGTTTGTTACCGCTTTTGGCAAGCTGGCTTTCTACACTTTCCCTTGTAATGCCGTCCAATGCCCCTGCTTTAATAGGTTTTCCCGCTTTCCAAGTAGGATCTGCCGCTTTCGCTGCTGCAATAAATGCCTGCGTATATGCCTTTTCATACTGCGATAAAGTATATCCTGCTTTTAAACGGTCATTTTTACTCATTTTCCTATGCAAATCCGTATAAACATCTGATCTCTTTGTGGTATCTCCATTCCCCATGCCATTTCCCTGTAAAAACTCTTTTTTGGTAAGTTCAAACATATCGTCAAGGCTGCTTTCCGGAATAGAAATCAGTGTCTTTCTGCTTACGGCATTTTCCTCTGTCACAAGCAATCCTGCCAGTCCCGTAGTAGGATCAATATAATCCCCATCCTTATCATACTGGCTCATCAGATTTTTGATTGCCTGTACATTCGTAAACATTGCACCACTCCCGGCATGTTGGGTCATTTGTTTAACAGCCGCTTTATACTGTGCGCTGTTCGTATCAATTCCCGCTGCTTTTAACTGCGACCTCAAAGAACCGTTTGACAAGTCCGACACTTTGAGCGGATTTACCATTCCTACATTGCTTTTTGTTCCAAACATACTCTGAAATAAAAAACTATAATCTGTTATTTTTGACATAATTTTGTCCTCCTTGAACCTGTTCTTAAAATCCGTTTTCATTTTTAGTACATATACTGCACTGTTATTTTAATTATCGGAAATCTGAACACAAAACCCTATGACTTTATCCCGAGGTACAGATTTTTTCCCCGAAGTACAGATTTTTTATATTTTTTCGCTAAAATGCTCTAAACTGATCCCAAATCCACCTTATGGGTTACGCTTTTCCGCCTATCGGTTCAGGATCACGTCGCTGTAAAATTTCCCGTTACCGTTTTTATAGAGGACACTGCCACCGTATTTCTCCACACACCGCTGCACATTCAGACAGCCGATGCCAGTGCCCCTCCCGCCTGTGCTTACTGGTCTGCCGTTCTTTATCCTTACTTCCTTTTCCACACTGTTCTCAATGCGGATGGAAAGCATCTCATTATAGTTTTTGATATGCACCTTGATATATCGCTCCCCGCTGCACTTCAAGGCAGCCTGCATTGCATTTTCCAGCAGGTTTCCAAAGAGCGTTGTCACATCCACCGGCTCTATGAACCCAAGCCCTGTGCTTTCCACCTTTACCACGAACCGGATGCCCATGCTCTCCGCCGCCTGCTTCCTGTCCGCAAGAAGGATGTTCAGCATGGGATTGTCAGAGTATTCCTCCGGCACAAGGGGCTTTAAGATGCCCCCGATCTGCCTTGTGTATTCCATTGCCTTGTCCGTCACGCCTGCCCGGTACAGCTCCTCAATGGAACGGATGTGTTTGCTCACATCATGGAGGATTTCAATAGATTTTCCGTATTTCTCCCGCTGCCTCTCATAATGCTCAAACTGCATACTCTCCTGCTGTTTCATCATGGCAATCTGAAACTCCATGCTGTTCTTCTCATCCTCCACTTTCAGGGAATAAAACAGGTATAAGTTCGCAAAGACAACACAGCACAGGTTTGCACATAGCAGGAAATAGTCAGCTTTCCTTTTGACCGCTGTTGCAAGGATGATAAAATTGACCATACTGTATAAAAACATGACAAGGTAAAGAATCACCTGTGTCCGGCTCTGCCTGTAATCTTTTTTCCACAACCTCCTTAATAGGACATAGTAAAAGAAGACTATCACCAGCTTTGAAAAAGCTACCTCTATGCTGTTGCTGATCACCACATCTTCCGGCATAAGTGAAAGTTTTTCCATCAGCAGGTCAATCCCAAACACACCGATACCCTCAAATAAGATAAGCATAATAAAAAAACATTCCGACTCCATCACCCGCCAATATCTCCTGACGTTTTTGTCCTCATAGCAGATAAAACTGGCAATGCCGTACACTGAAAAATTTGCTGCCATATTCCACCATGTATTATGCTTTAAGTTCACCAGCGTTACGATCACCACGGCGACAGCGGCGGCAATCCGGTAAAGCCACGGATTTTCAAAGGCTTTCCCATAACGGTCACCCATGAACTGGAACATCAGCCCGGCAATGATCACACATGACAGAAAACAACTGAACAGATATACTAAATTTTCCATGCCCCTACTCCCCACTGCTATGGATATATTCGTTGAGCCGTTCCTTGAACTGCGCCACCCGCTTCTGTGACAGGGACACTGTTACACCATTTTTCAACACGACCTCATATCCCTTCGTTTTCGCCACATTTTTAAGGTTTACGAGGATGCCCCGGCAGCTCGTCTCAAAACCGTAAGGCTGCATCCGCTCCTCCAGCCCGCTGATGGCATCCGGGTACTCGTACACCATATTTTCCGTCACGATTTTGACCTTCTTTTTTGCCTTGATGTATTCAAAGTACAGGATCGTATCAATGGAAAGCAACAGGACAGGCTTTTCCGACAGGACTCCGTTTTCCTCATAGGATACGTTACGGAACTCCAGCCGCACTTCTTCTTTCCGGTGCTGCCGAAGAAATGCCTGTAGCTGTTCCTCCAGTGCTGCCGCCGATACCGGCTTTTCCAGAAACGCAAAGGCGTGTACGGTGTTCACCGCATCCATGCAGTATTGTCCGAAATTTGTGATGTATATGATTTTTGCAGACTGGTTCCTGCTGTAAAGCTCCTGCCCTGTTTCGATTCCATTCCTGCCCTCCATCATAATATCCATGAAGACCAGGTGGAAGCTGTCATCCGACTGTAACAGCGCCCCACCGGAGGTAAAGTTTGTGATCCGGTATTCTTCTGTTTCTATGTATTTGTCTAAAAGCGGTTTCAGGATGCCTATGAGGTGATCCCTGTCCGCCTGTTCGTCCTCGCAGACTGCTATCTGAAGCATTGGTGTGCCTCCTTTTTGTATTTTTATATCGGAAATTTTCTTACTAAGTATAGACAGTATTCCCGATGTACAGATTCTTCTGCACTGCCATTTATCATGGGATAATAACCCAGTCATCTACGTTTGCTATCCGCTCTGCACATAAAACCTCCATGGCATTCACACAGGTACTAAATTCAATAGCAGGAATCTTATTTACTGCAACCTCCTTATGATACATATGGTCTATGTCTAAAACATAATAGGTATCTCCAATAATTCCTATCGTGTTGTTATTATTGAATCCCAATATCAATGGTGTTTCTTCACTTGTCAAATCTATCATTACATTTAATTCATTGACTAAATAAGGCGAACCCTGCATAGTAATTTCCTGATTCTCTAACTCACACACCTGATACCCATCCACAATGACACCGTTTAAAATAACGGGATAGTATATAATCCTATTGATTGGTGTTTCGTCGTCGAGGGCAAACATTTCGATACCCTGTCCCAGATAAACAGAATCACTCTGCTCCTGTGTCCAGTCCCCGTCACAATAGTTTGGAAAGTTTTCTTGTGCATAAGCATCAAACCGCTCTATATCTGATGAAGATACAACATAGAAAGATTTATTCCAATCAGCCTCAGATACCCATTCCGGAATTTGATTGCCAATTTTCTCTCTATCCCCTATTTCAGTAAGTTCTCCAAGTGTCAATAAACTGGCACTATGAAGTTGTTCCCCCAGCTCCCCGTTTTGACTGCATCCAACCGCTGTGAGTGCCAAAACTACTGCCAAAATGATTGCTGTACATTTTTTCATGTGAGTTGCTGCCTCCCTCTGTACGCATTGTATCCATCTTATCGCACAAATCTCAAAAAGTATAATTGATTTCCACCTTTTGGTGCTTTGTTTGGGAATTGATACTGCGGTATAGTTACTGTACCCGTTTATATTATACATGGTCTGGCGGTATATGAAAAACTGTAATTCCCGACGTACAGATTTTTTCCCCGAAAGACAGATAAAAGACCGAGGAAGGCACTTGATAACCTTCCCCGACCTTATTTGTTTTGCTAATCATGCTTCTACTTTTAACCTTGCTTCATATCGCAGTCTGTTATAGTCATTTCTCTCAATACGTCGTGCCTGAATACTATTTAGCAAAATATTATACTCTATTAAGCCACCGGAATATCCAAAATAAATAACATCATATTTATCTCTATACTCATTTAAGACCTCATCAAAGTAGTTTTTTAATTCTTCAAGGCGTACAGGTATTGGTGGTTCATCATAAAAAACAAATAATCCTACTTTCTCAAAACCCTGCCGCCTATACGATGCTAACTTTTCCATTTTCTTTCTTACGGCATCCTGAAAAATCAATTTTTCACTATCACTATTTTTCACTGGATATGTTAAACCCAGCTCATCAACCTTTGCACCATTATTTTCAATTATCTGTTTTCTACGCTCTTTCTCTTCTAAACTACTTTCCAAACGATATTTTACAAATACGCCCTCTATCTGTGCTTCTTCCTTTGTAACCGCTTCTGTAACCTCTATTCCGATCAATCTATTCTCATCACTGATATCCGGCGCATCATGCACATCAAATCCAGCATATATATCGCCATAGCAATATTGTAAAACACTTAACGCAAGAACCTCCACATATTTTTTTCTATACCGGGACGTCAGCGGCTTTTTGAATGAAAACATCCCTTTAAGCAAATCTTCGCTATTTATTTCAACTTTTCCCAAAGCCTCTTTATCACTAATCATCACAATCCTCCATATACGGCGACATCCCCATTTCTTCCCATGTGACCCCATAAGGCGCACCACCAGAAGTATAACCTGCTATATAATAAAATCTGTCATCCTGTTCCAGATAATCTGCTATATCACTTTTTTGCATCTTGCGTTGTTCACGAAGTCTTTTCCTTTTTGCCTTTTTAGCCTTCTGTATATCCTGATAGGCTTTTACTGCCGCCTTTTCCCTGTCAATCTGCTCCTTTGTTAAAGAAACGCCTAACATCTGCAACTCCGCAACAGCCTTCATGCGGTCTACGGCAAATTTTTTCCTATACGCTTTTATGATATCCCCGCCATAAGGTGTACCGTCATATTCTGCCACCCACTTTTCTGCTTTAGCTTTTCGTTCTGCAAACTTCATGGCTTTCTTAGCCGCTTTACCTTTTCCCTTTTTCATAGCGCATTATTCTCTCTTACACTAAACTCTAATACTTGCTTCTCTTTAAACAATCGTACCATAAACCAGCACTGGCAAGCAATGGATAACGATATTCTTTACGAATATCGCTATCCCCGCTCCGGCTCCTTATGTCGCCTCGCTATGCTTGTTGGGGACACCCCAATCCCCGGCAAAATACGCTCCCGCTCTTTTGTGAACACGCCTTACGGCGTGGCTTTCAACTCAAAGCAATACACTTTGAGTTTGCTCCCGCTTACGGGTCGCCCCCTCCGCACTCCGCGCAGAGGTTAAAGACAAAGATCCCCCGAAAAAATCGACATACTTTCCGTTTCTGTATATAACAAATTCCACACCAAAAACAAAATAAAAAAAGGAAAACCAGGCAAGGGACTACCTATTCCCTTTCCGGTTTTCCTCTTTTTTTATCTGTCACCGCTCTGTTTCTTTTTTCTCCGCTCCGCGCGGCTCCAATCCTAAAATTATATCAACATTCTGCTTTGCGCTCTGGTAGTCGATCATCTCTTTCCGCGCCTCCTTATATTCCTCATAGCACTCTTTTTTCTCGGCCAGAAGTACGGCATATTCTTCCGAAAGCTGTGCCACTTTTGGTATCGGCTTCCCGTTCAGGGCATCAAAAGCCGCTTTTGCCGCCTCATGCTTTGCTACCTCCTCTGCGTGTTCTGCAAGGTATTCTTTTTTATGGCGTGACTTCTTATATTCCTTATAGACTTCCCGCGTTTTGGAATAATTGATGATATGTGTTTTTAACTGTGCGTTCTCTGCCATGCGTCCCTCAAGCTGTTTGATGCGGACAGAAAGCGCGTCGAATCTCTGTCCGGCAGTTTCAGCCCGCGCCGCCAGTTCCTCATAATCAGTGACGCCATTATCTACAAGAAAATTTAAAGTCTTTGCTGCTTCTTTCAGGTTAAAAACCTTCGCCCACCGCTCATAGCTTTTTCCTTTCCCCGCCTGCATTTTTGCCTGAATATCCACAAGGAGGTTGACATTCCTTACCGCTGCCTTTCGTTTTGTTTTTGTCTCCGTTCTGGCACAAGTTTTTCCGGCCCGCTCCTGTAACGCCGCCTCCGTATATTCCTCCCCCAGACGGAAGCTGCGGGTAAATTTCTCCTGCCCCGGCGCACGGAACTCCAGCGATTTTCCCCGCCGTTTGATCTCATATCCTTCTTCCCTCATGTGGGATAAAAAATCTTCAAAATCCCTGCTCTCAGGCAGTACCCGGTCAATCGTCTGACGCAGCCGCTCCTTGAAACTCCGCCCGCGTTTTGCCGCCGCTTTTTCCTGATAGCGCTGTCCTTTTGCTTTCGGGTTTTCGATCACGGAGTAGCCGTGTTCCCTGCATATCTGGTCGTTGAGCCTGCGCAGGGCAAAGGAAGAATTTTTATAGTTATTAAATTTGCCGTCACACTCTAAATTGGTACTGTTAAATTCCACATGGTTATGGATATGGGCTTTATCCACATGAGTGGAGACAACAAACTGATGCTTTCCTTTTGTGAATTTCATAGCCAGTTCATACCCCAGCTTATTTGCCTCTTCCGGCGTAATCTCCCCCGGCTTAAAAGACTGGATGATGCGGTAGGCAATAATGTCCCGCTCCTGGGGCTGGCTCCGTCCGGTAGACGTTTCATAGAGCAGCTTGCTCATTTCAAATTCTTCAGCGGCGGTTTCCGGACAGCACATGTACGATGACACTAATTCCCCGTCCTTTGTCTTTTCTTCCTTCTGGTCATACTTTATGCGCGCCTGAAGCGTCTGCCCCCGTGTCTTGCTCCCCATAGCCTTTCGTGGGAGCAGGTCTGAAATTGCCATATCCGCATCCTCCTTCCTTTCTATTTTTCCATACCACAGACGCGCCCTGCCTGCGTTTTTTCCCTGTTTTCTGCCTCATATCGGGCGGCTATTTTCTGCTTCAACAGTTCATTATAGTCCTTCCCACAAACAAGGGGCGGCGGATTATCCACGATCACCCGGATGCGCCGGGAAAGTTCTGCATCCTCCCGCACCGCCTCCCGGATTTTCTCCATACCTAAAATTCCAGCCTTATCATTATCCAGACATAAACTGATGCAGACCACTGCCGGATGGTCATGGAGGAACGTAAGCAGCGCACGGGGAGCCGTCCCGCCCAGGGAAAGGTAATGGTTCTTTGTCCAGTCCTCCCCCTGCATCTTTAACAGTGATGCTACGGAAAGCGCATCAATAGGGCTTTCCGCCACAGCCACAAAGGGGCTGTCCTCATCAGCAGAAGGCAGCGAAAAACTGTAACGCTTATCGCTCCCGTCCACGTCATTTTTAAATGTGCCATATATCCCCCGCAGGCAGGCATAACGCGCTTTCCCTGCACTGTCTTTTCCCACAAAGACACAGTTATGGTAGTTACGGCTCTCATACAGAATCCCTTTCCTGATACACTGGCTGATCACTTCCCCATCAATCCCCCTTCCCAGCAGATAGGACACCGCCGCTGTCCCGCACCGGTTTTCCGGCGGAAGTAAAAAGGGCTTTGCCGGTTTCTCTTTATGGGGAATATCAGAAGGCATCCGGACAGCCGCGCCCCGTTCCCCGCAGAGCGTCTCCACCGCTTTTACAAAGTCCATGCCCCGCACCTTGACCAGATAGTCAAGCGCCGTCCTGCCGCCGATCCCCCGGCTGTGCCAGTTCCATTTGCCGTTGGATATTTTAAGGCTGTCATGGGTCATTGTCCGGTATTCCCTCCCTCCGCATTTTTGTAGTTCCTGCGGCTCATAAGTTTGTAAATAAGAGAGTAAATCCCACTCTTTCGCCCTTGCGATCTGTTCTTTTGTCACTCCCGGCATACCGCCATCACCTCCAAATCAAACGCTGTCACGCTTCGCAGCCCATCTTATTGATAAAAAAAACAGGCGCAGAGAAATCATCCCCTGCGCCATGTGTCTTTACAGGCTTGCAAATTTCCGTATCAGGGAAAGAAGCCCTGCCTGTGCCGCTGCGTACCCTTTGCGCAGATCCTCCACATCCTCAGCATAAAGGTTGCGCGTCTCATTACAGCGGCGGGCTATCTGGTTTGTATTTGCGGACAGGGAGCGGAGAAGTTTTGTCAGTTCCTTCACGCTCTCCATATCCAGGTGGACGATATAGCCGTCCACCGCCATCTTCCGCAGGTACGCACGCTTATTCCTCGTGCCTGCCTGCTCCATCTTTTTCTCGATCAGGGCCATTTCCTCCGGGCTTACCTTAAAATAAAGCCCGATGGTACGCCCTTCCGTTTTCCGCATCAGATCGCCTCCCTTTCCTGCCCGCGTTCCGCTCCAAAGTTAGCCGGCGCAGGCCGTTCATATTCTTTCAAAGTTTTCAGGATGGAGGGTTTTTCATTTCCCCGCTCCGCATCTTCTTCCGTCTCCCGTGGCGGTTCTGTGCCGCGCCCTTTTTCCTCGTTGTCAAGGACAGTATTCAGTTCTGCCAGCCGCGCTGATTTCTCCTGAAGTTCCGCTTCCTGTGCAAAAGGTCTTTCCGCTTCCTCTTTTGCGCTTTCCAGTTCTTTATGCAGGCGCGCCATATTCTCCTTATGGTTTGCAAGGCTCTGGGGGATTTTCTCCAGTGCGTTGTTGATACGAGTGATGTTTCCCACCACATCATCGGAAAGTTCCGCCGTATGGGTCAGGTGCTGCTTCATCGTCACTTTGAATTTTGCGCCGTCAAACATGAGCTTCATCGGGAATCCACGATATTCCCCCAATTCAATCTCCTTGCCTGGGTCATCCATCAGGCGGCAGGCCGCCACGATTGCCTTGCCCGCTTCCTTCCGCTCCGTATATACATTTCCCATGACAGTCATGGAAAACGCATCTTCCTTGACCGGGTGTGCCTCCAGTACGGGCAGGTCAGCGTTCAGGCAGTCTATATAAAGCTGGGTTTCTTTTATCTTATTAGGATAATAGCCCCGCACCTTATCCTGCATCTCATACTGCTGCGCCTGATGGTTTGATTTCAGCATTTTCAGCTTTGTCACCTGTATATCCAAATCCATTTTTTCCTTAATCCGCACATCTCCTGTCGCCAGCATCTTCACCTCTGCGTATGACAATGCAGTGGCGTCCACATCCTCAATGGAGCGGGCAGGGCTTTTGGAGGTCATGATCTGTCCGATAAATTTCTGCTTCGATTCCACCAGCCCCCATGTATAAGCGTCAAATGTCCCTTTCGTAACATAACGGTATATTTTTACATGGTCATTTTCATTGCCCCGCCGCACAATCCGCCCGGCGCGCTGTTCCAGATCCGCCGGACGCCAAGGGCAGTCCAGGTCATGGGATGCCACCAGCTTCGTCTGTACGTTGGTTCCGGCTCCCATCTTCTGTGTGCTGCCAAGAAGGACGCGCACCTGGCCGTTTCTCACTTTTGCAAAAAGCTCTGCTTTCTGTGTCTCCGTATTGGCGTCATGTATAAAAGCGATCTCCTGGGGCGGGATTCCTTTTGCGATCAGTTTCTTCCGGATATCTTCGTAAACGCTTGCCTCCATAGCAGTCTCTTCCTCCGTCGCTGCGGCTTCCGTTTCCGTCCCTTCCGTATTTTCTTTTGCTTCCTCCTTTTTCGGCTCCGCCTTTCCCTTCGGCGTGGATAAATCCGAAAAGATAAGCTGTGTCCCCTTTGTCTCCGCGCTCTCCTGCCAGATTCTGAATACATTGTCCACGCAGGCGTTTACTTTGCTTCCAGGGTCGTCGGGAAGCAGCGGGTTCATAATGCGCTGGTCTAACGCCAGCTTGCGCCCGTCCGACGTAATCTTCAGCATGTTGTCGATCCGCGGGTCGATCTTCTCTTTCCGTATCTTCTCCGCCCTGTCCGCAAGGGATTTTACCATCGCTTTCTGCGCTTCGCTGGGTTCCGTCTGCACTGTGACATACTCTGCCTCCGGCACCGGCAGTTTTAACATATCCGCCGTCTGTATATCCGCGGCCTCCTTCCAACGGTTGATCAGCTCCGGCAGGTTATAAAAACGGGCAAACCGCGTCTTTAGGCGGAATCCCGTGCCCTCCGGCTTTAATTCCACCGCCGTCACCTGCTCCCCGAAAGTCGCCGCCCAGTTGTCAAAGTGTTTCAGGCTCCGTATCTTCCCCGTGCTGTCCCGGTAGCCGTCCTCCAGCATACTATACTGGAGATAGCGCATCATGGTATATAATTCTACCATTGAGTTACTTACCGGGGTGCCGGTGGCAAATACCACACCGCGCCCTCCGGTGATTTCATCCATATAGCGGCACTTCGCAAACATATCGCTGGACTTCTGCGCGTCCGTCTGGCTGATGCCTGCCACATTACGCATTTTCGTATGCATGTAAAGGTTTTTAAAGCTATGCGCCTCGTCCACAAAAAGACGGTCAACACCCAATTCCTCGAATGTGACCGTATCATCTTTTTTCTTATCATAGAGTTTCTTAATCTTCGCTTCCAGGTTCTTCTTCGTTTTCTCCATCTGCTTGACCGTGAATTTTTCTTCCCTGTTTGCCTTTGCTTCCGCAATGGCAAACACGATCTCGTCAATCTGATCCTGGATAATGGCCATCTGGCGCTCCGGCGAAATGGGAATTTTCTCAAACTGACTGTGGCCGATAATCACAGCGTCATAGTCTCCGGTAGCGATCCTCGCGCAAAAACGCTTGCGGTTCTTTGGTTCAAAATCTTTTTTTGTAGCCACCAGCACCTTCGCACCGGGATAAAGGGTTAAAAAATCGCCGCCCCACTGTTCTGTCAGGTGGTTCGGCACAACCATGATGGACTTTTTACACAGCCCCAGCCGCTTACTCTCCATTGCCGCCGCTATCATCTCGTAGGTCTTTCCTGCGCCCACCACATGGGCAAGCAGGGTGTTCCCGCCGTAAAGGATGCGCGCGACAGCGTTCCTCTGGTGCGGCTCCAGTTTGATCTCCGGGTTCATCCCGATAAAATTGATATGTCTCCCGTCATATTCACGGGGACGGGTAGAGTTGAACATCCTGTTATAAACAGCGCATAAATCCGTGCGCCGCTCCGGGTCTTTAAAAATCCAGTCGTGGAAAGCCTCTTTCATGGCGTCCTGCTTCTGCTGCGCGATGGCTGTCTCTTTCTCATTCAGGACACGAATTTCCTTCCCGTCAGCGTCCCTGTGCGTGTCGAAAATCTGGACGCTCCGCTGGTTTAAGCTGGCCTCAAAAATCTCATAGGCATTGATCCGCTTTGTGCCGTAGGTAGTATGGACGCGGGTGTTCGTGATGCTGTCCTCCGATTTCCCCTTTATCCGCCATTCACCCGTGACATCCGAATACAGCACGTCTATCCTCCCGTTCTGGAGCCGTCCCGGTGTCTGGAGCAGTTCAAATAAAAACTGCTTATAGTATTTTGTGTCTATCCAGGGAGCGCCGATGCGGACACTGATCTCCGGTGCTGTCAAATCTTTTGGCTGCACGGCAAGGAGCGCTTCCACGTTTGCGGAAAATTCCGGGTATTCCTCCGCCGCTTTCTTCGCTTTTTCCAGTTTCCTGCGCACATCCCCGGAAAGATACTCGTCCGCAGTCTGCCAGCCCTTATGCCAGTCTGTGTTTTCCTCCGAAATAACTGCCGGGCCGCTGTCCGGGTCTTTGAAGATAATGCCCTTTAAGTCAGAAATGATCTGGGGTATCTTATCCCCGCCTCCCATCAGGGACGCCATAAACCCCAGATCCACACAGGCCCTCTCCCCGATAGAAACGCCCAGCGCTTCCACTGCCGTATCCACGCTTGTCACCGGCTGGCGGTGCTGGATCGTCCGTTTTGTGAACATATCCGCCTTGCGCTTTAAGTTCCCTTCCTCGTCCAGTACCTCCAAAGAGCATAACAGCGGGTAAGAGGAATCCTGCCGGAAAGCAAGACGGTTCCCGGCGCTGCCAAGTAGCCCGTACTTCTTCTGGAAATTATCATACAGTGCATTGAGCTTCGCCTGCTCCTTCCCGATTTCCGCATCCTCCGCGCCGCTAAGCTGTAAATCAATGAGCCGCCTTGCACTGTCCCGGATGGCGATCATGCCCCGGATGCGGGCTGCAGGCGTTTTCCCCACTTCGATCTGTTTCATGCGGGAATTTTCACGGAAATAAAGTTTCCCGCCTTTTTCCGTAAAACTGAAATTGCGCACATTGGGGTCTGCCGGTATGGTTTCCGCCTTTTCTTCTTCTGCCTGTTCCGGCGCGTCCATGTGCAAAAGTTCCCTGTCTGGCGTTCTGATATGTATGACTGCCTCTGCAAGCTGCTCTTTTAAGTCAGCCCCTTCCAGCGGTACACATGCCGTTTCCGTGGCATTCCCATACATGTTCTCCCAAAAGGCCATTTTGCCCAGCACCATATCCGGATTTTGCAGGTAATAATTATTTATGGGTATGCCGTCCTCCGTCTGCCCCACGTTTACCCAATCCGGCAGCTTTTCCGGCGCACTGCCCCGTTTCTGGAAAAACAGGATGTCCGCTGTCACATCCGTGCCTGCATTGGCTTTGAAAGCATTGTTCGGCAGGCGCACCGCCCCTAAAAGGTCGGCTTTCTGTGCCAGTGCCTCCCGTACTTTGCCGTTTGCCTTATCCATTGTCCCCTTCGAGGTGATGAAAGCCACCACACCGCCCGGACGCACCTTATCCAGTGTTTTTGTGAGAAAATAATCGTGTATCAAAAGGTTCTGTTTGTCGTACTGTTTGTCATGCACCTTATATTCCCCAAAAGGCACATTCCCCACCGCAAGGTCAAAAAAGTCATTGGGGTGTTCCGTTGTCTCAAAACCGCCAACAGTAATCTCTGCCTTCTGGTAAAGTTGCTTTGCGATACGCCCGGTCAGGGAATCCAGTTCTACGCCGTAAAGGTTGGATTTTTCAAATTCCTCCGGCACAAGCCCGAAAAAGTTCCCGATGCCGCAGGACGGCTCCAAAATGTTCCCCGGCGTAAAATCCATGCGTTTCACCGCTTCATACATTGCCTTGATGACTATGGGGCTGGTATAGTGGGCATTTAAGACCGTGCTTCGCGCCGATTCATACTCTGCCGGGGTCAGGAGTTCTTTTAATTCTGTATATTCCTTCCCCCACTTTTCATTGTCCGCGTCAAATGCCTGGGAAAGCCCGCCCCACCCTACATATCTTGATAAAACCTCCTGTTCCTGCTCCGTGGCGAGACGGTTTTCCGCCTCGATCTGCGTGAGCGTCCGGATTGCGGCAAGGTTATCCTGATATTTTGCTTTCTGCCCTCCGGTTCCCAGCGCGTCGTCCGTGATATGGAAGTTATGGCGTTCAGGGCCGAAATGGAGTTTCTCTATGACAATATCGTAAGGAAGCCCTGTGCTGTATCCTTCTGCCGGGCCTTCCGTTACAATCTCTCCGCCCTCGATCTCCACCATATCCGGGGGTTCTTCTTCCTCCCTGCCGGTGGTTTCCCATTCTGTCGGGGTGACGCCTTCCCTTGCCCCCTGCATTTCTTCCCACCGGATTTTTTCATTTAACTCCGCTTCCAGCCGTTCCTCTATGCCGGGTTCCAGATAGATAAGCTGGTCATAGTCCAGAAAAGCAAGTTCCCCGTCGATCAGTTCCCGCAGGCTGTCATACTGCCGCTCCTCCACACATTTCCCGTCCACATACTGGCTGAGGGAAAAGTGGATCAGGTCTACATTCACCTGGACTTCCAGCCCGCCGCTGTCTGTAACGCCATAGGCAAGCGGTACTTTTGCCAGGTTGCCAAAATCCACGCTGTCCTGCTCATATTCGTCAAGACAGAAATCCTCGATCAGGCGCTTTGCTTCTTCCAGCTCCGAACTGCCCTGTCTATCCAGAAGTTTCTCTACAGAAGCGTCCAGGCGCACAAGTTCATCAAAATCAAGCCGGGACAATTCTGCGTCGATCAGTTCCCGTATACTCCCATACTCCCGCTTATCCACGCACACGCCGTCAAAAAACTGACTGATGGAATGCTCCAAAAGGTTTACTTCTACCTGTATATCGTGCTGTTCATCCTCCGTATTGGTGAAAGCGATCTCCAGATGCTCCGGGTTTCCCAAATCTACAACGCCATCGTCATACTCGCTATTACAGAAATCTTCCAACAGCCGCATTGCCTCTTTAAAATCTGCACTGTCAGCCAGCGTATGCGTTTCTTCCTCCTGCCCGCCTGCCTCCTTTTCCGCCTGCGGTGCTTCTTCCGGAAGTTCCCCGCTCTCTAAACTGTTTTCCCATTCCTGTTCCACGCATTCCCGGACAAAGGGGACGGATTCCTCCCTAAAGATCGGGAACCATCCCTGCATATCCAAATCTTTCAGGCTGACGCGTCCGTTTTCGTAATCAATGCTGTCAACTTCCATGTGCCGCCCGTCAATGGTAAGCTTCATCCCAAGGGGAATATAGTCAGCAATGTCCCTCTCTTTCACGATCTCATAAGGCGCATTTTCCCCGCGTTCCGGGTCAGGTCTGGCGATCACAACACTCTGTCCATGTTCTAACAGGTCTTTTACCACCGCCTGCCATCCCTTCCCTCCGGTGACGGGTGTTTCCCCAAGACCGGGAATCTCCTTTGTGAGCAGCTTTGCAGAAAGGGCCGGAGCCGCCGCCTGTGCATCTTTGCCGTAGAATAAAATATATTCCCCTACTTCTACGCCCACCAGCTTATCCGGGTGTTCTGCTTTCAGGTTCAAGTATTCCTCCACATTGGGAGTAAGGTTCGTGTCTTCCTGTTTTGTTCCGGCGCCTTTTTCTGTTTCCTCCAAAACCGGCGCGGGTTCCTCCTGAATAACAGGTTTGCCATCCTGATAGGAAATCTCCGTGCGGTTCCCGTCTGCCTCCATGACAGCCCGCTCCGGGATATAATTCTGTATTTCAATGTTATGGAACCACTGGTTCGCAAATCGGTTTAAATCCTTGCGCAGCTTCGGAATCCACCTTCCCGGTTCGGGGTATACCTGCTGATACAGCCCTAAACTATCCTGCTGATAGGTCAGCGGCTCCAATGTACCTTTTTCATGGTCAATCCGGAAGGTCATTTCCGGGTCGGCCATAGTATCACCGTTCTGCCGGTAATAGTGCGCTATAGAAATTTCGCCGTTTCCGATCGCTTCTATGTGCAGCGGCATCATGGATTCCCCCGCCTTAAACTGCATAGCTCTATAATTTTCTTTGGTAAAATCAGGGAACAGCCGCATAAATGCCCGGTAATTCAGTTCCGGTAAAGTCCTTCCCTTCTTTTTATCCTGGGTCTTTGCTTCTCCCGTGCCCTTTCCCTCTGTCCGGCCGCTTTCTTCCGGTGATATTTCGTCCCTGTTTTCAACACTTACTGTTTCAGGATTTTCCGTAACAGCCTGCTCAGCGTCTGCCTCTGGTTCCTTTGCCCATTCCGGCACATCCGCATCACCTGTATGCCGCTCTATTGCATCCCTGCTGTCCGTCACCACATCCTGATAAGTACGCTCTAAAATATCCTCCACCATCCACGCCCTGAACATGGGTAGGGACTGGAAAGCATCATATAACTCCGGCTGGCTCTCCGCGATCTCGTTAATGAAAAAGCCGAGTTCATTATCCAGCTCTGCCGCCGCACCGTCATAATCTGTCTCACGGTCACGCAGGTAGGAATAAAAACTGCTCTGCCGCACGACATCGCTCAGCATGGAAAGGGCTTCCCGGTATATCTCCACCGGAGATTTTCCTGCCGGTGCCGCTTCCACTTTTTTCTCTGCCTGGATTTCCGGCTCTATCTGCGGTGGGGTGGAAAATATAGGCACCTTTTGGGTGACAGACATATCCATCTGTTCCGTAGCCGCCACTTTCCTTATCTTTGCCTTGACGATCTCTGGCAGTTTTTCATCGTAAAATTTCACGTTCCTTTCAGCGTCGATATGGGCAATAGTCTTATAGTCACCGTGTACCTCCTCCAAGCGGTTCCACACAGTCAAACCATTCCCCTTACTGCCATAGCCAAGGCTGTACCGGGACCATACATCTTCTTCCTGCGCCTTAACCTGTTCCAGACTGGAATCCGTATCTTTCAGGTCTGTGCCTGCCTGCCCTGCATCTTCCGCGCCCGCAGCCGCAAAATCAAAGGCAAGCTGCCCATCTGCTCTCTCTTTCACCTTCCCCTTCTGCTTTTTGGCAAGGGCGCGGGCGGCAGCTTCCAGTTCCCCGGCAGGTTCTTTTTCCTTTTTGGGAGCGTTCTGTTTCTCTTTCGCCTCTTTCTTTGCCGCCTCCCGTTTCTGCCTCTCTGCCCGCAGGGTTTCCTCCGGGAGCGGTGTAAACAGGGAATATTCGCCTCTCTGGTATGCGCCCATATCTTTGATGGCCTTCTGCATAATGCTGTAGCTGCGGCTTTCATCCGGCGTTACGGTGGCAAAGGATTCCACCATATCCTCGTACAGCGCCGCGCTGTATTTTGGCTCATCCAGCATGGGCTTAAAATCCCGCTCAGCCGCGTTCACATCCCACTCAGCAGAATTACCGGGGTTCGGGGTATTGGGGCAGTAATAATAAAAGGCGTAGATACTCCGGGCAAGCTGTATCTTTTCATACTCGGAGGTATACGCCATTTCTTTCGGATTCAGGTATCTCCCGGTATCAATCAGTTCCCCAATCCGTTTCTGTACCTGGTTCCAGTTCATCTTTACGGTGTCATACCCGTCAAAGCCGGAAGCCTCATCGGAACGGGTGAATTTTATCCCTTTGGAATCATGCCATTCGTCATATCCCATTCTCCCATGTCCGCCGTCTCCGTATTCGTTTTTCAGGAAATCCGCCCGCTCCTTTGCGTCATGCCCCTGCATGAAATACGAATAAATCCGCATTTTCCCCTCGGAAACGCCGCTTCCACGCGAAAACATCCTGTCAATCTCATCTTCGGTGATAAAGCTCCCTTTTGCCGGCTCAAAGCCTTCCAGAGCGTGGAACTGCCTCGGCTCAATGTCAAGTTCCGAAAGCCTGCTTAAAACAGCCTGGGGATTATGGAAATGGAAACGCATAAGGTCAGGGTCTGCCTCATAAGCGCCGACAAAACCGGTAAGTTCCGCTACAAAACCGTCGCGGCTTATCTTTTCTTCCAAAAGCCCCGCGATCTTCTCCGTACTGTCCGGGAATCCCCCATACAGTGCAGATACGCGCGGCAGATAGCCTCTCTTCACTGCTTCTTCACTCAAGTCCTGCCGCAGATACCAAAGCTGGGCCGCCAGTTCCTGATATTCATTTGCCCGCGCGGTATCTAATATCTCCTGCGCGGCATAAATGCCTCCCTCTAAGAGTTCCGATACCTGCCCCGCCGCCTGTTCCCAGGTCACAAGGGTAGCGCCGGGGATATTTGCAGTGCGTCCGGGCGCGATCTTTATCCCTTCTTTATCGAACCACATGGCATACTTTTCCCCGGCAATCGTAAGCCCTTTGCCGCCCGTGCCGTATTCATTTTGCAGGAAAGCGGCAGCTTCCCCGATGGATGGGGATTTCTGGTAAAAAGCAGCGATCCGCATGGTGCTTCCCTTTTCGTTACTGCCGCTGGTAAGCGCCCGCCCGATCACTCCTTCTGCCACCTCTGGCACCGCGCTTTTGCCGCTGGCGGGGGATACCGCTCTTTTTTCTTCTTCCTTTGTCTGGGCGATACGCTCAACCTGTTCCTCCACCGTGGGGAACAGGGACATCTGGAAATAGGCAGGCGCAGAAACGGCGGGCTTATCACCCGCCGTTTCCTGTTCTTTCTCCTTGTTTTGTCCTTCCGGTTCTACCGGTACACGATCTCCTGAAGCACCGCTTCCTCCGCCTGCGCTGTCAGGCTGTTCACCGCCTGTACCCACGCCATCTGGTCGCGCGCTTTCAGGTTCTCGTCCACTCCCTTTGCTTTCATCATCTCTGCCACCGTCTGGTCTACCTGCTCCTGTGCCTGTTCGTCTATCTGCCGCAAGTGGGGCATCAGCCGTCCCGTCAGCAGCATGGATGTGTACGTCCCCTGATGGTATTCCTGCAGGAAGGTCTGGCGCAGCATCCCGTACTTCCCGATCGGCATTTCCTCCAGTTCTTCCTCCCCGTCCAGTATCAGTCCCGGTATCTGGTAATCCCCGTTCTTCATGTATGTCAGTTCTGCCATTTTCTATGCCCCTTTCTTTACTTTCACGCTTTAAAGTGTTAAACTGTTCTGTAGCTTTAGTATAATCTATGTCCGTGGATTTTGCAAGAGGTTTTTCAGCCGTTTTCTGGATATTTTCCTGCCGCATATTTATATGCGTGTTTGCCATCAACTCCCGGTCATAATTCCTGATTACTTTTCCAATCTCCTGCAATATCCCCATAGACAGGGTACTTGCCGCATTTCCAAGATGGTGCAGGACGGAAGGCGTGGAAAACTCCGTAATGCCAGCCAGTTCCCCGTCATCCAGATAATCGGAAGGCGTGAAGCCGCAGCGGGTAAGCAGGGTATACTGGACACTTGCTGTCAATGTATTCCGGAAACACACTTCAAGGTTTAACTGGTCAAATTCTTCCAAAAAACTTCCTTCCGCATCGTAGGCAAGTTCTTTCAGGTATTCCGGGTAGACCTCCCTCACGGCTTTTGCCGCGATCTCCATCAGCCTGTTCCCAGATTCCTCCTCTTTTCCCTCCCCGTACCGCCTTTCCAATGCGTCAAGGACAGGTGCATAGTGTTCCTCCCTCATCTCCCACAGGTATGGCTCTCTTGCGCCGCGCACAGGCCGCGTGTCCGCCACGTCAAAGACATATTCCAGATGGGGCCTGCCGGTTTCCGCTCCCCGTATCAGGGCAATCCCTTTGGAGCCTGCCTTTACCCACCGGCGCATTTTTTCATTCCACAGTTCCATCTCTGCACAGGCCGTAGCATCAGGGCGCTGTGCATAGATCAAAAGCTGCTCGTCAAACTTGTATTTGTATAACCGTGAAGCCGTGTTAAGGTACTGTTTCCATCCGTCCACATCCCGCGTGATGTTATGGGCGGTCTGGTTCGCCAGTTCCGACACAAGCTGTAACTTTCTTGCCATGTGTATCCTCCTTTTTTGCAGGAAAAAAGCCCATGACCGGCGCTCTGCCTCTGTCATGGGCTTTTCCTGTTTTTTATGCTGTTTTGGTCGTCTGCGGTCTTATACGCTTTCCCGGACTTTCCCTGCCATATACCGTATCAGTTCATCCGGTGTGGGGATTTCCCCTTTCCGCGGCACCTGCCTCTGGTAAGCCGCCGTGACGCCGCCGTCCTTCGGCGGGTTCTGGTAGGCAGCCGTGATCGCCGCCTGCATATCCTCTTTTACTTCTTTTACGCTCACGCCGTTTTCCCGCGCGATCTTCCGGTATATCTTCCTCATGCTCATCCTGATTCCCCCTTTATCCTGCGCATATACTTAAAATCTATATGTAGCCTGATTATAGGGAATTATATTCTATATGTCAAGTGTTTTAGAGAATACAATTCTCTATAAATACCCATCCTATGGAATACAATGATAGAAAAAGGAAGGTGTTGTATGATGGAAGAATTATTTCGGCAGAGGCTGGCACAGCTCCGCATCCAGAAAGGAGTGTCCGCAAGGGATATGAGCCTGTCTTTAGGGCAGAGCGAAAGCTATATCAATAAGATTGAAAACGGGAAATCCCTGCCGTCTATGCAGGTTTTCTTTTATATCTGTGATTACTTTGGCATCTCCCCGCAGGAGTTCTTTGACGCAGATAACCACAATCCCACAGCAGCCGGCGCGCTTGCCGACGATATAAAATCGCTGACAGACAGCCAGATTGCCAGCATTGCAGACATTGTGAAGGGGCTGAAACGGTAAATGTCCAGGCAAACTGCCTGTGCCGTCAGCCCCATCTTTTTTTGTTCATCTGCTCCACGACCTCCCTCTGCGCCGCCGACAGGATGCGGGGCGGCTTTATTTTCAGCCACTTTTTCGGGAGTTCGTATGTTTCCCCTCCGCAGCCGTTGTCCTCCGTCCGGCGCACCTGCTCCGGATAGGATTCGCACAGCGCCGCAAGCTGTTTCTTTAAAGCGTCATTATAGGTAAATATGCTTGCTTTCCTTTCTGCCTCATTAAAGAGGAATATCGTCTCTCTCTCATAATTTGACAGTTTCATAAGGACGCCTCCTGCTTTTCCCGTCCCCCGGCAGGAGCCGCAGGCCGGGCGATTCCCTCCTGGTTCTGTCTCAGGTTTCTAAGGAGTGACGGGCGGGATTCCCTTAAATCTTCCCGTTCCCCATCGGCCCGCTCATGGAGGTTCTTACGCGCCGCTTCATGGCTGCAGAAATATTTCCCCCAATAAAAGTTTTCCCCTCCCTTCTGCTCGTCGTTTAGCATGTTGCGCTCCCATGTGACATAGGGAAGCGGCGCAGCAGGGTTCTTAGCCAGGACAAACTCCTTCTCTCCCACGATCTCATTCTCCAGTATCACATAATTCTGGTTGACGCGGGGCTTTTCATTGTTCGGGATTCCGTCGATCATGTTCATGTTCTGCTCCGCAGACAGTTCCGCCGCCCCCAGGTGGTTCTCTTTCCCATCCTGCCCTTCAGCCTGTTTTTTTATTTCCTGTTCTCTGTTCATCCGTTATCCCTGCCTTTCATTTTTTCTTTCCAAATTCCAGCCTGAAATTTACATATTTTCCGCCTGTGTCCTCCATGACAATCGTTGCGTCGTACATGATGCCTTTCTTTTCGGAGTACAGCCCTGTCATCTTCACTTTGCCGTCTTTTAACAGGGCAGCGGCTGTCCTTTTTGTCAGTTCCTTGCGTTTGCTCTTAAAATAGGGGTTTTCTTTCCACAGCGCGAAGCCGCAGGGCACGGCATCTTTATAAGCGGAACAGTAAAAGCTCTTTTTCCCCTCATAGACCGGTTTCCCGCACCGCGGGCACTTCCCCACTGCCTCCCTGCCGGAAGCGGATAAAATATTCCCCATACCAGCCGCCGCATCCCCATAAGATTTCACCAGACTGCAAACCATATCGGTAATCCCTTCCATGAAATCCTCCGGGGAACGCTGCCTGCGCTCCACTTCCTTCAGCGCGGCTTCCCATTCTGCTGTCAGGCCGGCAGATTTTACGCTCTCCGGAAGCACCTTTATCAGTTCCATGCCCCGTGCCGTAGGGACAAGGAGTTTCTTTTTCCGTTCCACAAATCCGCCCCTGACCAGCTTTTCGATCACGCCGGCGCGGGTGGCCGGGGTTCCAAGCCCCTTACGCTCTGCATCCTCGATCTGTGCAAATTCCTCCGCCCCTGCGTTTTCCATTGCACTGAGCAGGGAATCTTCCGTATAGCGGGCCGGCGGGCTTGTGGTTCCCTCATGCAGCACGGCTTCCTTTACTGCCACAGTCTCTCCCCTGCTTAATTCCGGCAAAAGCGCCTGTGTTTTCTCTGCTTCCGGCCTGCTTCTTAACGTGTCCTGAAATGCCTGCTCCAGCCCTTTCCAGCCCGCAGAGATTTCCATGCGCCCCTTTTCCGTAAATTCCGTATCGGCACATATACATACCACCGCCGTATCTGCAAACTTATGTTTCTCCGGGCAGACAGCGCATAAAAGCCGCGCTGCGGTCAGGGAAAGAATATTGCGCTCCCCGGTTGGCAGTTCCTCCAGATTTACCTTTGCCACTTCTTTTGTCGGGATGATGGCATGGTGGTCGCTGACTTTGGCATTGCATACTACCTGCGCCGCTTCCACCGCGCCATCAAAACCGGACGCAAAAGGAAATGCCGCCGCTACCGACTGGCAGAGTGCAGGCAGGTGTGCCGCCATATCCTCTGTCAGATAACGGGAATCCGTGCGCGGATATGTGGCCAGTTTTTTCTCATATAAAAGCTGGATATAGTCTAAGGTCTGCTGCGCGGTATAGCCGTATATCCGGTTGGCCTCCCTCTGTAATGTTGTCAGGTCGTATAATTTCGGCGGCTTCTCCGCCCGCTCCTGCCTTTGGGCGGACTGCACCGTGGCATTTTTCCCCATGCACAGTTTTCGCAGTTTCTCCGCATCCGTCCTGCTCTTAAACCGCCCGCTGGATAAACAGAAAGCGCCGCAGTCAAGGTCAACCGTATAGAATTTCTCTTTCTGAAATCCCGTAACAGCCTGTTCCCGTTCTGTCAAAAGCGCCAGGGTCGGCGTCATAACGCGCCCTACATTCAGGGTCTTTCCCCGGTACAGGGTTGTGAACAGGCGGGTCGCGTTGATCCCCACCAGCCAGTCCGCTTTGGCGCGGCACAGGGCAGCTTCATAAAGGGCATCGTACTTTTCACCGGGCATCAGGTTTTCAAATCCCGCACGGATCGCGGAATCCTCCATTGAGGAAATCCAGAGCCGTTTAAAGGGCTTCTTACAGCCTGCCTCCCGGTAGACCAGACGGAAGATCAGTTCTCCCTCCCGGCCTGCGTCCGTCGCTTCTATGAGTTCCGAAACGTCACTCCTCTCCATCAGCGATTGAATGATTTTAAACTGCTTTTTTGTTCCGGGGGACACGGTAAACTTCCACGGGGCGGGCAGGATCGGCAGATCCTCCCTTGCCCATTTAGAATAGCGCGCGTCATAGCAGTCCGCATTGGCAAGTTCCACCAGATGGCCCACGCACCATGAAATGATATATCCATTCCCTTCTATGTACCCGTCCCTTCTCCCCTTAACGCCAAGTGCAGCGGCGATTGCCTGGGATACGCTGGGTTTCTCCGCCAGGACTAAGACTGCCATAAGTGCGCACCTCCTTTTCTCTGGTTCCTGCCATCCATACGACGCAGCTCAAAGCCGCACAGGAACGCGGCGGCAAAACAGAATAAAGAAAAGACGTATGCCCGGACAGGAGGTATCTGCCCTGTTTTGGGGATAATATCCTGCGGATTTACATTCTTTAAGTCGATTTCACTTGTCACCTCTGCTAACGTAGTCTCCCCTCCCCATACAGCAAACACAATCCGGGCAGGCTCTGTGCCATATCCGGACGGGGCTTTTATCTGTTTCAGGTAATAGTCCCCCGCAGGCAAGGACAGCGAAGCGGCCCCGTCCTTTAAAGTAAGTTCCCCTTTCTTTGCGCCATTGTTTTCATACACTGCAAACACCGCACCGGAGAGCCTCTCCCCGGTGCCGGCTGCAGCGTTCTGAATCCGCAGGGTGCCGGAATCTCTCTGGGCGGCCTGGGACTTTGCTTCTTCTTTCTTCGGTTCCGTCTCCTGCTTTGGTTTTGCTTCCTGATCTGCCTCCGCTTCCTGCTTTGTTTCTGCCCCTCTTTCATAAACGGCGTTTTCTGTTTCTTCCCCGGCTTCCACATCCGCAGGCTTGCTCTCCATAGTCTCCGTCCATGTGACGGGTTCCGGCTCCGGTGCCGCCCATGCTGTCATAGGCACCGACAAAAGCAGGAACAGGCATACCGTTGTAAAAATTGTTTTAATCTGTTTCAATCTGTTTTCCTCCTTTCATTCTTCCACACGCAGCGCACGGACAAGAAGCCTGTGCGTTGCTACTTTCACAGGGGTACAGGTATAAAGGGTAAGCTGCGATCCGCCCGAAAGCGGCGCTGCAAACACAGCGGGGTCATCCGGCAATACTGTCAGGATTTCATTTACGATAAAGCACATCTCTGTCCCATCCGCCGCCGTATAAAATATCTCATCCCCTGTTTCCAGTTCCCCCAAACGGTTAAAATGCTTCCCGTAGGTATAGCTGCGGTGTCCTGCAATGACCGCATTTCCCACACTCCCAATCATTTCAGTCTGCATGACCCACCCTTCGGAAATTTTAAGCTGTTCTTCGGAGACGCCCGCCGTCACAGGAAGCCGCGCGTCAATCTTCGGGATAGAAAGAATCCCTATCTCCGCGCCTGCCTGCGGCATATCTTTCTCCGGCTTTTTCACGGTTTCCGGTTCTGCCTCTGATTCAGGCGTCTTTTCTGTTTTTTTCACAGCATCCACGGGTACGGCTGTATCTGCCGTTATCTTTACAGTCCTGCTCGCATTTTGAAAAGGCTCTGTTTCCTTTTTCTGCAAACTGTTTTCCTTCTGCGGCATGGATGATTCCAGCCGGGAAAGCATGGCTTCCTGCTTTTCCTCCGCCCTGTGCCTCTCCCATGCCGGTGACAGGGCAAAAACAAGCCCTGCAAGGGCGGCGGCAATCAAGACGGCAGTCAAAAGCGCCTGTTTATGCGTTTTTCCCATGTTTTTCGTCTCCTTCCCTGCTTTTCTTTGATTGGGAAAGCAGTTTTTTCATGCACACGCCTATGCAGGGCTTCCCGCTCCCATAGGGGCAGCCGGCGCACCGGCTTTGGGGCGGGTAGGGCACCGGCCCCGAATCCCTTTCCCTTCCTGCATAGGGTTTCTGCGTCATCAGGTATTCATAAGGGGAATCTGTAAACCGTGTCATTCTTCCATCCCCTCCTGTTCCGGCTCCCCGCCCAGATAACCGTCCTCCGGGTAATCGTCATAGATGGAAGTATCCATATCCTTCCCTGTCTCTGTTTCCGCCGGCATATCTGATGTTTCCATATCCTCATTGACCTCCGCCTCATCATCCTCCAGAAGTTCATCCAAATCTTCGGCATCATCCAGGTCATGCTTCGGTTTATATATCTTGAAATAATATCCGCCACCGCCCACAATAAGGGCCGCTAACAGGACAAAAATGAAAGCGCCGCCGCTTCCCTTCTTTGTTTCCTTTTTCACCGGTTCCTCTGTTTCAGGCGGTGCCTGCTCTTTCCCGGTGCAGGCCGACAGGTCATTTTTGCACACCGGGCAGGATGTGTTTACCATTCCGGCCTCACATTTGTCCGCGCAGGTGCAGGCAATAACCTCCGGCACAGCGCTCTCACTCTCCGCCTGGCTCTTTTCCCCTTTTTCTGCAAGGGCCATCAGGTCATCCTCCGTAACGGCATTTAGAAAATACACATTTTCAGAATCCCGCTGGTTGTCGATCACAAGGTAAAATACATTCTCTTCCGGCGTGACGAAGGTATAAAATTCCTTGCCGTCCCCATCGGTGGCGTTATCCAGAACGGAAGCCTGCCCCGCCGGTGTAAACGGCTTCTGCTCTGCGGTGCTTTCCGTATCTGCCGCGCCCTCATAATGGGGATTCTTTATCTCCACCACTTCCGACTGGTTCCCGGCAAAATCAACGGCATAGACGCCCACCTTCTTATCTTCCGTCCCGGCATAATCTTCAAATTCCACATCTATCGCGTTATCCACGCGGTAATTGATCCGCTTTGTGCCGATATACACCGCATCCACGCCGGAATCCTCGTCACTTGCTTCTATATGGAGCGTATCCCCTGACAGTTCCGCACTGACCGTCGGCGGTGTCGTATCGCTGTTTCCCTTTGCATGAGCCGTTACAGGCATCAAAAAAGCGCCCATGCACAACACAAGCGCCGGTAATGCGTACCGTATGCTATTCTTCCTCATTCTTCCCTGTTTCCTCCTTTACTTTCGGTTCGCTCTGGGGCAGTTCCTTCATGGACTGTATCATCCCCAGGATTGTTTTCAGTTCCTCCGGCGACGCGGTGACGCCCCGCACAGCCTGGATAATTTCCAGGTTCTCCTGCTCCGTGATCTGGCGCTCAATATCCTTTATGCGCGCCTGCCACTCCGCCGCCTTCTGCCTTGCTTTTTCCAGTTCCGCTTTTAATCTGTCAAGTTTCATTTAAAATGCCGTCCCCTCCTGTCCTTTCCTGTTTACATTTATCAGTTATTTTTGTAACTTTATCAGTTATAATTGTCACTAGGCAGCGCCTGTCACGGGAGCCTGCCGCCGCTATAGAAATGCCCAGACCAATACTGGCTGTTTATATTAGCGTAGGAAATTGGGTCGCCGCAGTGGATCATTTTCCCGTCTCCTATATAGATGCCTACATGGGTGACAGGGTTCGCGGTGGAATAAGTACCCGTAAAGAAAATCAAATCTCCTGGCTGCATGTTCTCTTTGGAAACAGGGGTACACAGGTTATACAGCCCCTGCGCCGTCTGCCTGCCCACATTCCCCACGCCGGAATGGTTGATTACCCATGATACATAACCGGAACAGTCAAAGGATGTAGACGGGGACGATCCGCCCCATACATAGGGATACCCTAAATATTTTTCCGCTTCTTCAAGCATGGCTTCAAAACTGCCGTCTCCCATAGCAGCGCCGGGGTCTTCCCCAAAATCGGGGCCTCCTGCCGTGCCTCCGCCCGGAAGATAGCCGTCACCGCCGCCTGCCACATAATAATAGGGGTCTAAATACTCTCCATTATGGGTCACTTCCAGATGCAGGTGCGGCCCGGTGCTGTTTCCGGTGCTTCCCACGGCGGCGATCACGTCCCCGCGCTTTACCTCCTGCCCTGCACTCACAGAAATAGAGGAACAGTGTGCATATCTGGACTGGTAGCCGTCCTCACCCTCAATCACCACACACAGCCCGTAATCCCCGGCATTTCCCGCTGAGACCACAGTGCCGTCCTGTGCCGCTTTAATGGGCGTCCCCTCTGCTATGCCGATATCAACGCCCCTGTGCAGGTTCTTTTCCCCGCTGATGGGGTGGATTCTGTACCCGTAAGGGCTTGTCACATAGCCGATCCAGTCAAAATCAAAGGGATTGCCGTAACACTGGCGGTTGCCCAATGTCTGCATATATACCCCGTACCGGTCAGACGCATCCCCCGGCGTAAGGCTCCCCGCGATAATATCCGCCAGAGGATTTACAGACAGCGTTGTTTTTAACACATGCCACTCCTGCTCGTGTTCTTCCCCTTCCTCATCCGTATAGGTGCGTATCTCTGTGATTTCCTCCCGCGTAAGCTGGTACTGCTCCCCGAACAGGCGGTTTATCTCTGCTTCTACCTGTGCATAAGTGAAATCATCATAAGCCGCCGAAAGATACCCCATCAGTTCGTAGGGGTTATGCCCGATCTCCCCGATGTTATAACGGTACTCATCATAGTCAGGGTAATCTTCCTCTGTCCGGTTAATCTCTATCTGCAAGTCCGTTTCCAGTTCCGTGTACCGCAGCTCGCTCTGGTTGATCTCCGCATCATCCGCCACATAACAGGTGGAAATAACTGCGGACTGTACGCCGGAGAGCATGGCAGAACAGGAAGAAAACAGGGAGCCGAACATGGAAACGATCAGTATGCCGATCCCAACCGTTCCCAGAACAGCTTTATGCGACGCCACGGCCTGTGCCAGCGCCCGTACCACCTGCCCGGCAGCATTCAGCACGTTTGCAGTGTGCTTTATTTCCTTTGATGCTTCCCTGGCCGCAGCCGCATACTTACGCTTCAGCTTCTGTTTCTGCACCCACTTTGCAAAGGCTTTTTTCTCCAGTTCCGGATGATCCACAAGGAGTTTTTTGTACGCCATATCCGCACCCGCCTCTGCAAGCCTCCCTTCTGCCCTCCTCACTTCCCGGTATGGCTTTTCCCGGAGGCGCTGCCGCCTTTTCCTCACCGCCCATCCTACGCCACGCTCCGCTGCAAATTCCGCTTTATGTGAGGCTTCCACGCCCACGTTATCCGATTCTGCCTCACGGATTTTCTGGTGCGCTTTCAGGACAGCCGCCGTGGATGCCGTGTGCCCTACTGCCCGGCCTGCCCTTTTTGCGAGCGGAAGTTTTTCATTCTCCGGTATGATCTCCGTCTCAAAATGGAGGCGGCCTCTCATCTTACCGGCCTCACCGTCATACTCTTTTTGCAGGCGTATATGGGTACGGGACGGAAGCCTTTCTTTTGTTTCTTCCAGCTTTCTTTCAGCTTTCTCCACGCGTTCCTGCGCCTTTTCATACTGCCTTATCCGGCGCGGCTTCGCCGCTCTTTTCTCTGGGTCAGGCTTTCCGTCCTTTGGTGCATCTGCACTGGCCCGTTCCTCCGGTGGTATCTCGCTTTTCTCATAATGCAGCCGCCCGGATTTCTCCGGCCCTGTGCTGCTTTCAGAGAATTTTGCCGCCATCCGTTTCCTTCCCTCTGCCCGGCCTTTGGGAGCATCTGCCGGTTTTGTCCTGTCCGTGTCAAAAATATGCCCTTTTTCCGGCATATCGGACACCGCTGTTTCCTCCGGCACTTCCCTCTCCCCGTCCGGTCTTTCTTCTTCTGTAATTCTCTCCCTAAGTAAGCTGCGCTGTACTGCCTTAGACTGGTTCCTGCCCTCCGGTACTTTACTGGCACCACGCACGGGAGCGCCGGTGCCGCGCATGGTTTTCTGTGTACGGCTTTTCGCACGGTGCCCTGCCGCTGTATCTTCTTTTCTTTCATGCCCGAAAGATACATCCGCAAGCCTGCCGCTGATCCGCTGCTCAGTGCCAGCCGTCAGGTTTTTCTCCGTCAAGCCGTCACGGGTCATTTTCTGAACTTTTTTATCCCGCGCCCGAAATTCCTGCCCTCTCATAATGCCGCCTCCCGGCTCTTTGTCCCTTTATCCGGCATAGGCATCGTCTGGGCGGCGGCAAGCGCTTTCTTCTCCTGCAAATCCTTTAATACGGAGGGCTTTTCTTTCCCGCTATCCGCAGACGGCTCCAAATCTTCCAGCTCATCCACTGCCTCAAATGTTTCCGGCCCCTCCTGTCCTGCTTCTGAAACGGCTTCCTCTTTTGTATGCCCTGCCGCCTGTTCCAGACGCTCCACGTTCCCAATCGCAGCAAGGGCCATGTTGTTAAGCTGGTTCAGAATCGTTTTTTCCATCCGCAGGGGCGAAAGGACAGCCGCCTGGATGCGCCCCTCACTTCCGCCGTCTATTTCCTGCCGCTCCTTCCCCATGATGGTGCGGCCCGCATTTTTGATGTGCCCGCCTGCGCTCCGAAGTTCATGCCCCAGGTTCTCCACTTTCTCTATGGATTTTTTCACATCTGCTATGGATTCCCCGATGCCTTTCTGCATACTTTCCAACGCTTTCCTGATGCCCAGCGCGGAAACCGCCCCGTCTAACGCCTTTACGCCGGTACGCTTGAACCCTTCCACAGCCTCCTTTGCACCCTCCACAATATGCGTTTTCATCTCCGCAAGCCGCTCCTGCATAGCATGGAGCCTTTCCTCCACTGCATCCGCCACCCGCGACACAAATCGCTTCGCCGGGTTCTCCTGCATTGTGGCAAGCTGCCCTTTGACTTCGTGCAGTTCCGCCAACGCCCTGTTCAGTTTGTCTGCCATGTTATCCACCTGCCAGAGCATCATGGAATAGTCCTGCCCCTGATCGGGGCGGTTCTCCGTAAGAAGCTGTAAAAACTGCCTGACCGCTTCATTTTCCAGAAGCTCTCCCATCTGCATATCCTGACCGTTCATGCTGTTTCCCTCCTTCCATGTAAAAAAGGCGCATCCGAAAATACGCCTCCCCATTTATCATCATTGATTGACTGCATCCTTCAAGAACAGACCTTAAATGGACTGCCCCATTTTTGTGATACGTCTCATAACTGCATGATCCTGTTTTGTGAAACTGTAAACCACTTATCTTCTATTTCTACTCCTATAAATCTGCGGTCTGCCCTGATGCACGCTTCCCCTGTCGAACCGCTTCCCATAAACGGGTCAAAGCACACTTCGTTTTCCAGCGTGGAACACAGGACCAGATGCTCTATCATAGATACCGGTTTTTCCGTCGGGTGCCGTTTTTCCTTTCCTCTCGGCATCCTTTCTTCTATGACCGTTGAACCTAAAAAATGGGACTTCCTGTAATTCCCTTTCCGGTACATCAGGATAAATTCGGCCCTTTTCGGATAATAGGTAGAAGGCACTGTCATTTTTTTATCCAGCACTAACAGTTCACAGAATTTAAAGTTGCAGTCAACGCAGGCTTTGTGGATAGAAAAAATATTCCGGTCATTGGTCATCACATAAAAATACCGCCTGCTTTTCAATATCCTGTATATTTCCGGTATCCATTCGGTAAAAGGAATGTTTTTTGTGCTGAACCCGTAATTCCTGAATATCTCACCGCCCTCATAATTCAGCTTCCCGTTTTTCATCCCTCCCCCTGCCAGTTCAAAGGGCGGGTCTGTAAATACCATGTCAACGCTGTTATCTTCCATGCTGCCCGCAATCTCCAGAAAATCAGCATAATATAATGTGGCTTTTTCTGTCTTATATACGGCTGCAGCCTCTTTACCCGTTTCCAGTCTGCCACCTCCTTCCTGCAAGCATGATATAGATTTTTCTAAACGCCTGTCCTTTCAAGATAGAACAGCTTTCCTCTTTCTGTACGCAGCCGGGTCATAATCTTTAAAATCCTTCACGGAATAGAACAGCCGTTTATTGTTTACCCATCTCTGCATCTTCCGGGTTTCCTCCGGTGCAGCAGGCTTTTCGTACACCATCACATACGGGTCATACCCCATATCGCGCAGGGTATAAATGCGGTACAAATCCTGCTCATGGGTGCTGCCATAGTTCGTAAGGACGTAAACACGCCGTTTCCGCTTGTCTTTTACCGTTGTAAGTTCGGAAAATCTCTTAAAATACGGCGTTAGGTCATCCTCCGGATTATCCCATGCAAAGTGCAGCATTTTTGTTTTTACCTTATTTAATAACGCTGCTTTCTCCGGCGTAATAAGCCGCACGTCAAGCCCCTGCGTAAAATCAACCCTTGCCCTGCTGTCCGCAAGCTGCCCTAAAAGCCGTTCCCAATCCGGGCAGGCTAAGATATTCGCATCTAAGAGCTTGATTTCTTTTTCGCCGCTCCAAAATTCAGACAGATCCGCCACCGCCCTTGTCCTTTTCCCCTCCTTCTCGCCGACAATGCAAAACCCGCATCCGCGCGGGCACCCTCTGGAAAGGAACCCGTAAGCTGTCCCCGCAAACTGCGGGTACAGCCCATAATCCGGGTGTGCATGTTCTATGGCGTCGGGCAGCTTATTGTCAAGCCCATACCCTGTGCCGCCTTTTATGACCTGGTCTGCTTTTATATTCCCTTCATAATCTTTTGAATAGGTGTCCGTGAATACCCTGCTCATATATACAAGGTCATACCGTTTCCTGCCGTCGTACCATTCCACCAGATCGCCCCTTGCCTTATGGTAAGCTGACAGCTTCATCAGGCAGAGATTGGGAAAACGGTGTCCGTCCACATCAATCAGGCCGATCTTCATTCTTATACACTCCTTTATATTTTGTCATGTAACCTTTTCTGTATGATACGGTAATAATCTGGGTCAATTTCTGCGCCGAGATATTCCCTTCCTGTCTGGATTGCCGCCAATGCTGTACTTCCTGTTCCCATAAAGCCGTCAAAAACCAATTCTCCAGGCAGGCTTGAAATCTGTATCAGCCATGAAAGGAACTCTGCATTTTTAATTGTTGGATGGTATATCTCATGTTTTTTCTGCCATATTGGATGGTATGTAGCTTTTGGATATTCCTCTCCAAACCAGCAGGCATTAAACCGGGTCTTATATTTTGCACTCGGCTTTCGACCATGATGAAACTGAGTTCCTTCCTTATTTTTATTTTCCAAAAGACAAGTACGGTTGAACGTGCGCCTACCCTTCTGGCAGAAGATAAGCCATTCAGAATTATTTGCAAAACTGCCCTTTAAATCCCCAATCCCGCCCACCGCTCCTTTTTCTATCACCATGCAGTTTTTTATAGTAAATCCTGCCTTTTCCAAACATTTGTAATGATAAGGATAGCAGTCAAATCTTGTAAAAAAATAAGCATGGGAATTATCTTTTAGAATCCGGTAGCTTTCTTCTGCCATCCGTTCATAGTCAATCCCACCGTCTCCCTCCAGCACAGAATGTTTCTGGCTGGAGAAATTATTCCGGTAAGAAATCCCATAAGGCGGGTCGGTCAGTATCATAGACACATATCCGTCTGGTATCTGCCTAGATAAATCCAGACAATCCCCCTGAAAAATATAGTTGCACTGGATATGGTTACTGTTTTCCATCGACGTCCTCCGCCAAATCCTCCGGCCTTGTTGTCAGCAGGCGGTACAAATGCGTATCCTTCGGAAAATGGTCGATAAATGGGATAATCACATTCCCATAAAACAAAAGCCCCTCACCCGCATTGGAATTGGTAACATAAGAAAGCTGGTGAGGGGAAATATTCAGTTGCTTTGCCAGGATTGCCCTGTCTCCTGCGGCCTGGTTGAGCATATAGATAAAATCACTGTTCTCAAAAATGTTTTCGATCTCCCGCGAGGAAAGCAGGTCTTTGACGTTCTGGGTGATGCCTGTTGGGACACCGCTCCATTTTCGGAACCGCTTCCAGATTTCCACGCTGTAAGCTGCTGTCTGTTCCTCCTTCAAGAGAAATAGCGATAGGTAATCCTTTGATGTTATCTCCGGATTTTCCCCCGCTCTAAACC
>CAJTVL010000021.1 GCA_910579425.1 uncultured Lachnospiraceae bacterium
TTCGAACCCCCGACCTTTTGGTCCGTAGCCAAACGCTCTATCCAGCTGAGCTAAACGCACATCTGTTGCCTAACCGCAACATGATTATTTTAGTATAGTCTTGCGGCTTTGTCAAGACTTCAAAAAAATTATTTTTGCTTTATTCCTGCAAATTGATCAGGCAGACATGCCCCTTGCAAGGGATGTCTGCTGATCTGCAAATTCGCTATGACTCCCGATACATAGCATACACCCGGACATGAAAAACCTCATTGCCGGGCATGACGCCGGAGATGATCTCTTTTGTCCGAAAGCCAAAGGACTCGTATAAGCCTCTTGCCGGTTCGTTCCCGAAAAGAACCTCTACATAGTTAAGATGGGGTTCCGTTTCCAGGGCATGGGCTCCTTTTGCTCTCTCTCCAACCGTTCCGCCAGTTCCACCAGCTGCAGGGGATTCCTGATCCTATAATCCGGCGTCTGCTCTTCGTTTTCGGGAACCATACAATATCTCGGCGACCATGCCATAAGCACAGAGGTAATCCCGAAACGGTTTGCCCCTGCAATATCCTTTTTCAGATTATTGCCCACCATAATGATCCGGCCCTTATCAGCCTCCCCGAGTCCCAGCTTTTCCATTGCGGTCCGGAACATTTCTGCTGCCGGCTTCTCTGCGCTCACTTCCTCCGAAATTGTCCGCTCTGTGAAAATATCCTCCAGACCGTTTTGCCGATATACATTGTCAAAGGACGCCGTCAGCCCGTCCGCCACCATTTCCAGCACAAAGCCTTTTTCCTTCAGTGCAAGAAGCGCCTGCTTTGCCCCGGGGATTAACAGGGCCCTTTCCACTACCTCCGATCCCTCTTTTCGATACTCCGTGCTCTCGTCCACCAGCGTATCGCCGCTGTCTATAAAAATGATCAGTTTTTTCTCCCGCACTTAGCTCTTCTCCTTCCTGTCGACACTCCTTATATAACTTTATATTGCTCAAACTTTATTATATAACCTTATATAAGCTTCTATCAACGCATTTTTCTCCCTCTGTCCCGTTTCCTGTTTTCCCGCAAACAGGTGCAAAATCCATACAAATATGTTAAAATAGGAAAGCAGCCCTTTCATGAGCTGCCCTGACGGGAACCAAAAAAACAAGGAGTGATATTGTGAAAATTTCAAAGAAAAAGCTGTATCTTACGGCAGTCAGTATTTTTACCTGCGCAGCCCTATCAGGCTGCAGTCTTTCCAAGGCTTCCCCGAAGGAGGACACCTCTCTGAATGTTCCGGCAGAGGAAAACCAGGGACAGGAACTGACAGAAAGCACCGGACAGGAAGAGGGAGCCGATTCTGCGGCTGCCAGCGAAAGCGCCGATAACGCTGTGCAGGGATTTGACGGATATCCCCGTGGGAACCGGATTGATGAGCAATCCTTTACGGTAAACCTCCGTCCTCTTGGTGAGGTAACCTTTGCCTCCTATGAGCCGGACACCTCCGAAAATCCGCTTTCCGATGTGGTTTTCCTGATTGAAAAAGAGGGAGAGGTGCTGATGCAGCTTTCAGGCACCACCGAGGATAACGTAGGGCTGGAAATGTTTCACCAGGTGGAGGCAGTTTCTTTCCTGGATTACAATCACGATAACTATGACGACATTATCATTATCCTCAGCTACTATTTCGGTGCAGGGCCCCAGGCAGCGACTCCCCATTCCCTGATCCGTTATTATAAAGGAACAGCAGAGGGCGGCTTTATCTATGAGGCTCAGATGTCTGAGGACGCTTCCTCGGCGCTGGCTGAAATCACCGTGGAAACTGCCCGGAAATTTATCAGCGGCGAAAAAACAGACGAGCCTGACCAGATTGACGAAGATACGATCAGCAAGTTAGCGCCCTGGCAGCAGGCTTTTCTTTTCCTACATTCCACAAGGAAACCTGCTGTGCAATTCTGAGGGAAATATGGATTATTATTATGACCTGGTGTTCCGATTAGAAAACGGAGAGTTGAACCTGATCGCGTCAGGCTATTACGGAGCAGAGGATAACAGCAATGTGCAATATGATGAGAAGGGCGATCCCATTTACCTGTACGAATGGGAAGGCGTCCGGATGAGCAGGGAGGAATATCAGACACAGCTTTCCAAGGTGTACGATTTCTCAAAGGCCGTCAGCTACCATGACAGCGAGGTGTATTCTCTGGATGAAATCAAAAGACGGATTGCGGAATATTAGAAGCGGGAAAATCATTGCTTTCCCGCCCCCTCAAATCTGAAAGCAATACTCATAACCCATTTGTTTCCCCGTCTTTCTATGACACAAAAGAGTATGTTTCCCGATACTTCTCCGCCTGCTTTTCAAACATTTCCGCATACCTGCCGCCCTTATCCAGCAGCTCTTCATGATTTCCCTCCTCAATGATTCTGCCCTGTTCCACCATATAGATCTGCTGCGCCATGCAGGTTGTGGACAGGCGGTGGGATATGAAAATGACCGTTCGCTCCTTTGACAGTTCAAACAGCGTTTGGTTCAGGTTGTATTCGGAAATGGGATCCAGGGCGCTGGACGGCTCATCCAGAATATAGGTATGGGGATCCTTTAAGAAGGCTCTGGCGATAGCAATCTTCTGGGCTTCCCCGCCGGATACCGACCGCCCGTTTTCCTCATATTCCCGAAGCAGTGGGACGGAGATGTCGCAAAAATTTTCGCCGATTCCTGCTTTCACAAGCGCCTTTTTTATTGCCTCTTCCTCCTGACGCTCAGCCAAACCCATTTTCACATTTTCATCCAAACCGGCAGCATAAATCTGAAAATCCTGGAAAAGAGTACCAAAGGAATGGCGGTATTCGTCTACGTCATAGTCTTTAATGTTTTTGCCGTCCAACAGGATTTCTCACTCAGTAGGATCATAGAAACGCATCAGGAGTTTTACCAGAGTGGATTTCCCTGCGCCATTATATCCCACAATGGCTGCCTTGGACTGAGCTTTGATTTTCATGTTGATGTGCCGCAGCGCCCAGGAGCTACCTCCGTCATAGCGGAAAGAAACATCGCGGAATTCAATGTCGCCGGGTGATGTGGGCAGCGGGGCGGCGTTTTTCGGCGAAGTAACCGTTTGCTCCGCAGCCAGGAACGTCCGCAGCTTTTCGGCAAACATTCCGCTCTGCACAAACTGTGAAAGAGCCTCCAGCAAGCCGCTGTACATGGAATTCAGTTTCCCGACTGCGGCGATGGATACGGATAAATCGCCCACCGAAACAGTCTTTACAATGAGAATCTTATACACCAGGACAAAAATAAGGAATGTATGCGTCAAAAAAACATTACAGACCTGCTCACCGATCTCCAATGCTGTCATATGAAACTGCAGTCTTTTGTATACGGTATCCATTTTTGAGATACTATCGTCAAATTCCTCCATGAACAGGCGGTCAACCCTGCTCATCCTCAGTTCCTTCGCATAGTCCGGCATATAAAATACCCGGCTGATATATTCGTATTTTTTCACCAGAGGCATCAGACTCTGCTCCCGAAAAAACTCGATCCTGGTTTTCAGAAGACGAAACAGAAACTTAAAAACCATGGAGACTACGGCAATGACCAGAATGATGGGATCAATCTCCAGCATAATTGCAATCACGCCAAGACATGCCAGGACATGAAGCAGCACTCTCCCCATATTGGTTACGGCCTTATAGACATGATCCTCCGCCTCCCGGACCGTCCAGATAAAGTCTGTATAAAACCCGGCGTTATCATAGCAGCGAAGATCCACCTTCTGTGCCTTTAAAAACAGCTCGGTATGCAGGGATTTCCCCAATTTCAGTTTCAGCACAGGCCACAGCCTTTTGTCACAATAGTAAATCACCCCAAGAGCAGGCAGCAAAATCATGCTCATCATCAAAAGGAATTTACAGACATCTGCAAAAGGCCGTCCTTCCCCAATCATGTCAAATACCACTTTAATCACCAGCACCGAGGATGCCACATTCAGATACCCCCATAAAATACCGGTTATGATATTCGTATAAAACAATGCCGGTACGTGACGGCGCACATAGCTAAGCAGATAGACCGTGTTTTTTATCCCCGTGGAAAGTGAAATTTCTTCCCGTTGTTTTTTCTTACCCATACTTACGCTCCTTATGCGCTTCAGCGCACATACAAGTCAATCGTTTGGAAGCTTTCTTCCATATTTTTCCGCCTGCTTTTTGAACATTTCTGCGTATTTTCCGTTTTGCCGCATCAGGCTTTCATGGTTGCCCCGCTCAATAATCCGTCCATGCTCCATCATGAAAATCACATCTGCTGAAACTGCGCCGGAAAGCCGGTGGGAGATAAAAATCACAGTCCGTCCCTCACAGATGCGCTTCATATTTTCAAACAGTTCATATTCGGCGATGGGATCCAGGGCGCTGGAGGGCTCGTCCAGGATCGCAATGGGGGCATCCTTCGCATACAGCCTAGATAAGGCAATTTTCTGAGCCTGGCCTCCGGAAAGGGAAACCCCCTCCTCATCAAATTCCCGTGTCATCATCGTATCCGGTCCATAGGGAAAAGAGGAAACCTTATCCAGCATACCGCTCTCACGCAGAGATTCGGTAAGCAGCTCTGCATCGCCCTCTGCGGTACGCCGCATCAGAATATTCTCCCCCACCGTAAGGGAAAATACCTTAAAATCCTGAAACACGGTAGAAAAGCAGTCCCGGTAAGCGCTCAGCTTATACTCACTGATCGGTCTTCCATTCAGATAAATTTGGCCGGATGTGGGCTCGTACAGACGCATAAGGAGCTTCACCAGCGTGCTCTTCCCGGCCCCGTTATGGCCTACAATCGCAACCGTCTGCCCGCCTTTGACGGTAAAACTAATATCGTCGATCACTTTCCGGCTGCCGCCAAAATATGAAAATGACAGGTTCTGTATCCGAAGCTCCCCCACCGGCATGACCGGGACAGCCCCCGTACCATTCTCCTGTATTTTGGGCTTATAGTCCAGAAAATCTTTCAGATCGCCAATGTACATCGCGTGCTCATGCAGTTGGAAAAAACTGTTCTCCTGATCCAGCAGCGCCTCGGTCACGCTGAACATTGCCATAGCCACCATAAGGCCGTCTCCTATCATCATATTCCTGAGTACCAAAATGCGGTAAACCGCAAACAGAATCACCAGGTAATAGCCCATCCGCGTACACACCGCATCCACAAACAGCCGATATACCGCACATTTGATTCCATGCTTCTTTATGACCCTGATTCCGTTTTGCGTCGCCGTGATAAAACGTTTGAAAAGCACATCGCTGATGTTGGTCGTCCTCAGCTCCTTGGCATACTCCGGCATGTAATGCACCCGCCGTATGTAGTCAGCCTGGCGGTTTGACTCTGCCAGCTCCACTTCATAGGCGCGGCGCTCGTAATTTTCCTTTCGGGCAAACACAAAGTTGGCTACGATCTGGAGCGCGATGAACAAAATCATAAACCCGTCCAGGGAAAGGGCAAGCCCGGACAAGGCCAGAAAGCCAAAGAGCGCTCCAAAAAGCATTTCTATGGAATCAAGAACCATTCTCGGGCGGCTTTTCAGCGCATTTATGGCTCTGATATGCCTCTCAAAATATTCCCCATCCTCATAGCATTCCAGATCTACCTCCCGGGCCTTATCAAAAGCCAGCTTCATGAAGTAGGACTGAATCTTTAAGTCCGACCTTGGGAAAAAGCAATTCTTCAAGAGAATGTTCACCAGATGGCACGCAAAAGAAAGGAGCGCCAAAAGCCCCACAACGACAAAAATCCTCCGAAGGGATGCGGCAGACTGTATCTGGTTGAGCACATATCCCACCACGAACACCCGGAAAATCAGTCCCTTTGACCAATCCGCCATGGCATCGGTCAAAACCAACGGGATCCGCCATGGGGAAACTTTCCCGATCTGCTTAAGCAGGAACAGATTATTTGACAGCACCTGCTTTACCCTGTATTTTTCGCTCTCCTGCTTCAATACCGGCGCCTCCTTTCGCAACCCCGGTAAACCGCTTAATTTGACGAATTAAAATTGACAGGCAAAAGAATCTCCGTGGCAAACACGCCCTCCTCCGACTGCCGGTCCAGAAAGCCGCCGTACTTTTCCACAATCCGGTCTACCCTCTGCAGACCGAAGCCGTGAAGCCCCGGGCCGTTCTTGGTGCTCTGGAACAGCTCTCCACGCCTTATTGCCCTTCCCTCCATGCCGTTCATGACGGAAATATAAAACTGCTCCTGCAGGGTATCTATATAAATTTTGATAAAACGGTTGTCCTCCTGGGAGACCTTCCGGCAGGCCTCAATGGCATTGTCGAGGAGATTTCCCAGCAGCACGCAAAGCTCCGTATCCGTGAGCCCCATCCGGGCGGGCACATGAGCCGTCACCTCTGTCCGGATCTGATATTCCCGCATCAGGGAAAGCTTGCTGTTTAAGATGGCGTCCGCCATAAGATTTCCCGTTTTCACAATCCGGTCAATTTCGTAAAGATTTTCGTCAAGCTTCTTCAGATACGCCGCCAGCTCCTCATATTTTCCCAGCTCCAGATAAGCCAGCGACGCCTGGATGTGGTTGTGGTAATCATGCCGCCAGGTGCGCATGGTGCGGTACATATTTTCCACTTCCTCATAATGACGGTTCACCAGATCGCTCTGAAAGCTCTCCGTACGCCTGTCGATGAGGCGGGGAATCCATACAAAAGCCGTTACAAGCCCCAGAACCAGCACAAGGGCCAGAAAAAGTGTCAGCATCTTTCTATCCCTCCCTGCGGAACAGTCGGATAAAAGCGCGGTTTAAAGCCTGGTACTGCATCCTGCTCACAGGAACCTCCCCGCCCCCTGCAAGAGAGGCCGCCTCCCGCCCCACAGCCGCCACCTGGGCCAGATTTACCAGATAAGAGCGGTGGGTGCGAAACACGGGAACCCCCAGCGCTCCCAGCTCCTTTTCCACTTCCGAAATGCCTTTCTTTACCGGGAAGCTCTCCTTTCGGGTATACAAAAGGCAGGTATGGCCGAAGGATTCCAGATAAAGAATCCGTGCAAGCTCCACCCTTTTTTGCCCCTCCGGCGTCTCCACTGTCCAATACCGCCGGGCTCTCTTTCGCCGAAGCAGATACTGATCCAAGGCATCCCAGAGCTTTTCCGGCTGCAGGGGCTTGAGCAGATACCGGAAGGCCTCCACCTCATAGCCCTCCGCCAGATAGTCCTCATACCCCGTAACAAAGAGTATCCCTGTCTCATGCCCGGCGGCCCGGATTTTGCGGGCCACACACATCCCGTCCGTCCCCTGCATCTGAATATCCAAAAGTAACAGATCAAAACTCTCCCGGGAAAAAGCCGCAAGCAGCGCTTCCCCATCGGAAAAGGAAGAAATCCCGGCCTGATACTCCCTGCCCTTCGCCCATTTTCTGATATACTTTTCCCAAAGCTCCCTCTGCGCCTGTTCGTCGTCACAGACCGCGATCCGTAGTGGCTCCATGTTCCAGCGCCCTCCATCCACAGACTCCCTTAGCAGCCTGCCAGGGGGCGGGCTGCTGCGGTGTTTTCTCCTATATTTTATCCCATTTGCCCCTTCCCCGCAATTGCATGCTGCGAGCGGCCTTCAGGCCGTGAACCCAGTCAGGCCTTCTGCCCGTCGGCATAGTACTTAGCCTGAGCCTCCCACATCCTCCGGTAAAGCCCCTCCTGCGCACACAACGAATCATGGCTTCCCCGCTGTACAATATCCCCCTTCTCAAACACCAGAATTTCTCCGGCAAACCGGCAGGCCGAAAGCCTGTGGGAGATAAAGAGGGCGGTTTTCTTTCCAATGATCTCATGAAATTTGGTATAGATTTCATTTTCCGTCACCGGATCAAGGGCGGCGGTGGGTTCGTCCAGGATCACAAAAGGAGCGTCCTTATAAATGGCCCGGGCTATGGCAAGCTTCTGGGCCTCCCCGCCGGAAACCACAAATCCGTTCTCCGAAAAATCCCGGCCGATCATGGTGTCCAGTCCCTGCGGCATTTTGGATAAGAGCCCCGTAAGCCCGGCCCGGCCCACCGCATCCAGGGCTCTTTGTTCGTCCACATCGGCTCTTCCCGCAATATATTCCCCCATTTTCAGGGAAAAAACCTGAAAATCCTGAAAGACCACGGAAAACAGCCGCATGTACTCTTCATACCGGTATTTCCGGATATCCACCTCGTTCATCAGGATCACGCCCTCGGTTGGGTCATAGAGGCGGCAGAGGAGCTTGACAAAGGTGGTCTTGCCCGAACCGTTGGGCCCCACCAGGGCCACCCGCTCCCCGATCTCAAAGCGCAGGTTCATATCCTTAAGCACCCAGGTCTCGGTTCCCGGATACCGAAAGGAAACATTTTTAAATTCAATGAGGAACCGCCCATCCCGGCGCTTCTGTACCGGAATGGTTCCCTTTTTCTTTTTTTCCGGCAAATCCAGATAGGCAAAGAACTCTGTCATCTTTTCTCTGTTGTTATGCAGATAATCCCAGCTATACAGTAAATCCGTGACAGCCTGTACCATCTGTTGGATTCCCCCGGCATAGCGCACCACGCTTCCCGGAGCAATGGCTCCCCCATAGGCCTGCATCCCCGTATAGAGATAGGCTGCCGCTCCCAGGACTGCTGCCCACAGGCTCTGAAGAAAGCCCTGGCCCATTCGGATTTTGGAAATCTCCTGATAAACCTTTCTGCTGTTTTCGCACATCCTCCTGCCATATTTCAGCAGCATATCCTGCTGATGAAACAGTCGGATATCCTTTCCGGCCTCGGCATCCAAAACCACCTCCGACATCATAAAGGTGTCCAGCCGTTCCCTGTCCGCACTTTTTCTCCAGAGCCTGTACTCCCGCTCACCGGCCCGGCGGGCCGTCCTCTGCATCCAGAAGAGCCCCGCCGAGAGTACCGCCACAGTGGCAATGCCTGCCATACGTCCGCCCCGGGAGGCCGCCCCGGGCAAAGCAGCAACAGTTACAATGGCAAAAACAAGCTTCAGGCATGCGGTGAGAAAAAGCTCCATCTGCCAGATAAAAATCTCAAAAGCGCTTCCCCCGTACTTGCGGTATTCCGCCTGTCTTGCCCGGAGCTTTTGCACCTCCTCGTCCTCCATCAGCTCATAATCCATCCCCATGGCCTTTTCCATCATAGGCTCTTCCATCCGGAAGCGCATACTCCACCAGAGAGTATTTTTGTACTTTGCCGCCACATGCCGCACCGTCGTCACAAGGAACGCCATCCCGGCTCCAAGAAGCGCCCAGAAAATCATCTCCTCAAAGGGCCTTTTCTCATAAAGGGCATCCAAGAGCCTGGCGGACACGTAAATGCTGATAAATGGGTAGAGACCGTCCATAATCAGGGTAATCCCATAAACCGACCATTCCCGGCTGTAGGTAAAAAGGAGCCGGATTGCCCGGAAATGACTGCGCACATCCTTTTGAAATTCCGTCTCTTTTCCTTTTACCCTTCCCATACGGCCTTGCCCTCCTCTCTGTAATACTGACTCTGAATCCGGTACAGAGCAGCGTAAGCGCCGCCCTTCTCAAGAAGCCTGTGATGGCTTCCCACTTCCGTGATCCGCCCCTTTTCCATAAAAAAGATCCGGTCACAAAAGCTGGTGCTTGCGAGCCTGTGGGAAATGAATAAGGAGGTTCTTCCCGCCGACATTTCCCGGTATTTTTCATACACCTCCTGCTCGGCCAAAGGGTCAAGGGCCGCAGTGGGCTCGTCCAGCACAAGGACAGGCGCTTCCTTATAAAAAGCCCTTGCCATCCAAAGCTTCTGCTTTTCGCCGCCGGAGAGATCCACGGCCTGAGCCCAGACCCTTCTTCCCAAAAGGGTGTGCTCCTTTAGAGGAAAGCTCTCCACCTTTTCCCAGAGTCCTGCCAGTTTCAGGCACCTGCGGACTCTGTCCAAATCCATTCCAGTGCCGGATTCCGGCGCACAGGCCACGTTCTGAGCGATACTTAGAGGCAAAAGCTTTACATTCTGAAACACTGCCGAAACCATCCGGTAATAAGACTCCCTGTCGTATTCCCTGACCTTTTTCCCATTGACCAAAATCTCCCCCTCCGCAGGGTGGCAGAGGCCGCATAAAAGCTTTACCAGAGTGGTCTTTCCCGCGCCATTCAATCCCACCAGGGCAATCTTCTCTCCGGGGCGGATGGTAAAGCTTATGTCTTTCAGGGTGGCATCCGGGCTTTCCGGGTAGGTATAGCTTACGTGCCGGAAGGTAATCTCAGCCGCCTGGCCCTCCTGTGATTCTTCTTGATCCGAAGACTTCCCTTTTCCGGAAAAAGCAGTCCCCTCCCAACCGTCCAAAAACCGCCTGAGCCTGCCGTAGTCCAGGTTCAGCCGCCCTACCCGCTCTCCCACGGAGAGAAGCTGGGTGCAGGCCTGCTGTGCCCCCGCCACCATAGCCATATACCAGACAAAATCGGACACGGCCATTTCTCCCCGGACAATCCGCACAATGAGGAACACATAGGCGCAGCCATCCCTGAGAAAATTTAAGAGGGAGTCCACAAAGTTGGCGGCCAGATAAGCGTTTTCCCACCGCTTCACATAGCCCTCGCTGACCCTGCGCTCCTTTTTCAGAATCCCCAGAAGCCACCCCGAAAGATCAAAAATTCGGATATCCTTCCCTGCCCTGAAATCAGAGGTGAGCCGCGCCACATAGTCCATTTTCCGGTTGGCGGCCTGTGCCAATCCCCGCATCTTCTTGTCATAGGCTCTGGCCTTTTTCTGCAAAAAAGCGGCTGTCAGCGTAGGCAGCAGCACCAAAATCAGAATTCCCAGGCTCTGGGTGAGCAGAATGCCGCCGTAAAGCCCTGCGGAGATCGCCGCAACCAAAAATTCCCTCCAGATCGCAGCGCCGTTTCGGATCTCGGAGTGGTGCCTGTAAAGGGAGTCATAGGCGGCGTAAGCCTCGTCATGGAAACCCTTATTTTCCAGGACTTCATAGTCTACAGACAGTCTTTTTTCCATGATATGGAGATTGTGGATATCTGGCATGGCGCGGATTCTGGTCTCCATATAAACGCCGGTTCCCGCCCGCAGGATGCCCATAAGGGCCAACGCTGCCGCCAAAAAAAGAAGCCGTTCCAGAAAAAGAGGCATGACCCAGCCCTCCTCCAGGCCCTTAAGCACCAGCTTAGGCAGTCCGGCGCTCAAAAAAGGCAGCAGCACACCGGCCAGCGTGGCCGCACAAAAGCACAGGGCGGCCAAAGGCTCCCTGACACACATTTCCCGGAAAAAATAATAGGTGTTCTCTGGGAAGGTGTAGCGGTTTTCTTTCTTTTTATCACGATTTGCCATGGCTGTTTCTGGCTCCCTTTCTACACAACACAGTGCGTTTTATTCTTTCCCGATTTTATCATACCATTCGAAGGGTATTCTACCGATTTGCACGAATTGCGCCGTGGGAGCACGAAAAAAAGGTTGTCGGCTTTTTCCCGGCACGGCCTCCCGCCGCCCATAAAAAAAATCCGACAACCAATGCAATACCCCGTTACGTTCCTTTACCTGCAGAGCAGCACGGTCACATCATTTACGTTAGTACCTGTAGCTCCGGTTATAATCAGCCCCTCTACCGCTTTGAGGGCATGGTAAGAATCATTGTTCCGGAGGGTCTGCGCAATATCAATTCCCTTCTGTTTCAGACGCTCTACTGTTTTCCCGTCTACCATTCCTCCGGCAGCGTCGGTTGGTCCGTCCGTACCGTCAGAACCCAGAGAAAATAGAAGCACATCGTCCCGGCCCGCCAGCAATTCTGCTGCCGCCAGGGCCAGCTCCTGGTTTCTTCCGCCCATTCCGTTTCCCGTCACCTTCACCACCGTCTCGCCTCCTGCAATCAGGGCGAAAGGCTTCTGATATTCCGAATCCTTCAAAGACGCGATCCATCTTCCGGCCTCTCTGGCCTCACACTGTAGGGACGAGGTGAGAAGATAGGGGGTATATCCCTGCTCTCTGGCATGTACGGCCACCGCCCGGCACAGTTCTTCCACACTTCCCACCACATGATTTTCCACCCGAATATCCTGGCAGGGCTGGCTGGAATACAGAACCTTTTCCACCTTCTCATCCAGTTTAAGGTGATAAGTGTCTACGATCCGGCGTACATCCTGCAAAGTGGAGTCATCCGGATAGGTGAGGCCGGAGGCGATCATATCCTCGTTACCTCCAATAATATCCGACAGAATCACCGAAAAGGCTCTTGTGTGCTTCAAATATCTGGCAAACTTTCCGCCTTTCACTGCGGAGAGCTTTTTGCGCAGCACATTAATCTCCGTAATCCCGGCGCCGCAGAACAGAAGCTGTCTTGTGACCTTCTGAATATCCTCCAGGGTTAACCCGTCCATCGGAAGCTCCATCAGGGATGAGCCGCCTCCTGACAAAAGCAGAAGCATTGTATCACCGGGCGCGGCTTCCTTCATCAGTTCGATTGCGGCCTTAGCCCCTCTTACCGAATTCTGATCCGGTGTGGGATGCCCCGCCTCAATGATCTCAAATCTGTCCAGTTCTCCCCTTGAATGTCCGTATTTTGTGAGGATGATGCCTTTCCTGAGCCGGTGGGAAAGATATTTTGACGCTGCCTGCGCCATGACCCATGCAGCCTTTCCGAGAGCCACCACATATACTTTCTCGGAAAACTCCATCCCTTTCAGAGCCTCCCAGACCGCCCGGTCAGGCAGGACGTCCGTTATTGTCTTTTGAATGATCGTATTTGCATCCTCACGCATACATTTACTGATAATTCCCAACCGTAATCCTCTCCTCCGCAAAGTTTTCCACGCAGGCAGCCTTCTCATAAAAATGGGTGGCATTCTTTAATACGCCGTCAAAGGTATAGTACTCATCCCTGCTGTCAATGGGAAGCTTCACCTGCTGTCCTGTGAAGCCTGCCTTATAGATGGCAGTGATCACCTCCACGGTCCTTCTTCCGTCCACGCCGGTGATCAGAGGCCTTCCTCCTTTCTCCAGGGCGCTTAATATATCGTCGATCTCCCCTGTATGTCCCTCATAGGCAAGAGGCGGGACTGCCTCCCAGAATTCCTGGAGCTTTTTCTTAAGTTCCGCATTTCCCTCTTCCCTGGGGAAACCGTTTGCCTGGGTGACCTCCGCCTTCACCTCCCAGGGGGCGGATATCTTGGCGTCGGCACATTGCAGGACAACGCCCTGCTCCTCTCCGTGGTGAACCACCGAGCTGGTGATCTGGGCCAGACTCCCGTCCTCATAGCGCAGACAGGCAAGGGAGAGATCCTCCACCTCCGCATTATCATGCATCACATTGGCCAGCATGGCCATGACGCTTTCCGGCAGCCGTCCTTCCAGCCAGTTCAGCATGTCGATATGGTGTACCGCATGGTTTAAGGTGGGGCCGCCGCCTTCCTTTTCCCAGGTTCCTCTCCACCAGAGATCATAGTAGCAATGCCCCCGCCACCAGGCCGACTGTACATTGGCCAGACAAATTTTTCCTGCCAGATTGCTGTCCACGGTTTTCTTCAATCGGTAAATGGAATTTCGGAAACGGTTCTGAGCGATACATGCCATGGTCACACCGTTTCGCTTTTCCGCTTCCATCATCCGATCGCACTCCTCCAGACAGGTGGCCATGGGCTTCTCCACCACCACATTGCAGCCCGCGTTCATACTGTTTACGGCAATTTCGCAATGCACATAAGGGGGCGTACACACATGCACCAGATCAATTTTTACCTGGGAATCCAGCATTTTTTGATGATCCGCAAACACCTCGCAGTCCAAAGCGTATTTCTCCTTCATTGCCTTTGCTTTCTCAGGGTAGATGTCGCACAGTGCCACGATCTTACATCGCTCCGGGAAAGTCAAAAGCCCTGTCACATGGGCGTTTGCAATGTTTCCTGTTCCCACGATCGCTACATTTATCATTTCGGCTCACACTCCTTTTTTCAGTCCGCTTTTCTATTTTACTTTTACTGCCGCAAGCTCCGCCCTGACGCAAAGCTCCGCCGCCTTAAAGGCGTGTTCCTGGGTCATGGCGTTTTCTGTCCGATTGATACAGTCCAAAATAAGCTGCCCGAAGTAAGGGTATCCTACTTTTCCGGCCACCTCAAAATGCTGCTCTCCTTCCCCGTTCACCAGAAATACATGATCCCCGCTTCCGTCTCCCGTTCCCACGTTCACGTACTTCCGAAGCTCTATGTACCCTTCTGTCCCCAGGATAAAGGTTCTTCCGTCTCCCCAGGTGGAAAGCCCGTCCGGCGTAAACCAGTCCACCCTGAAATGCTGGGTCGCCCCATTGTCCCCCAGCAGCACGGCATCTCCGAAATCCTCCAGCTCCGGGTAATCGGGATGACCGTAATTTCCCACCTGGCTGTACTGCACCTTCGCATCCTTTACACCGCAGTAATACAAAAACTGCTCGATCTGATGGCTGCCAATATCGCAGAGGATTCCGCCGTATTTTTCTTTTTCAAAAAACCACTGCGGCCTGCCCTTGGGATCTCCTACCCGGTGAGGGCCGAATCCGTCAATATGAATCGGTGTGCCGATGGCCCCGTCCTGGATCAGCTGCCCTGCAAAAACTGCCGATTCCACGTGAATGCGCTCGCTGTAATATACCATATATTTTCTGCCGGTCTTCTTCACCATCTCCTTTGCCGCTTCCAGCTGTTCCAGAGTGGTCAGGGGCGCCTTGTCCGTAAAATAATCCTTCCCCGCAGCCATCACCCGAAGTCCCAGCTCGCAGCGTTTGCTGGTCACCGCCGCACCGCACACCAGCTTCACCTCCGGGTCGTCTAAAATCTCCTCCTCGCCGGCCGCAGCCTTTGCCTCCGGGAATGCCTTGATAAAGCTCTCCACCTTCTTTTCATCAGGATCATAGACCCATTTCACTTTTGCCCCTGCCTCGCAAAGTCCGTTGCACATCCCGTAAATGTGTCCGTGATCCAGAGCGATTGCCGCTATGGCGAATTCCCCCGGAGCAACCACCGGAGCCGGTTTTCCCTTCGGCGCGTAATTCATCCCATCCTTTTTTTGTACCATTTAAATTCATCTCCCTTCTTCCTTTATTTTTACCTCATTGTCCGAATTCCTGCAACCTTTTGTTGCTTTTTACAAAAGGCAGGCCCCTCTTGACATCCGATATACTATGTAGTACGATATATACTATCAAAGGAGGTATATCCCATATGAAAAATGATAATTCCATTGATGAATGGAGAGCCCAGATCAAGCGGGGAACCCTGGAATTCTGTATCCTCCTGATGATCGGTCAGAGGCCCTGCTATGGCTACGATCTGATCAACCGGCTGGAGAAGTGGCCGATTCTTACCGCCAGGGAGAGCACCATCTACCCTCTTCTTCGCAGGCTTTTAAAGGAAGAATACCTTTCTTCCTTCTGGCAGGATACAGCAGAGGGACTTCCGCCGCGAAAGTATTATGCCATCACGGACAAAGGAAAGGAATATCTGGGCGCCATGTCCCGGGAATGGGAAAATTTATTATCCGCTATTGCCGAAATCAAAGAAAGGGAGGATTCGTAAGTATGGATTCATTAAGAAACGATTACCTGAACAAAATTGACAAATATCTGCGGCCGCTTCCGGCCTCTGAGCGGGCAGACATTATTAATGAAATTAAGAGCCAGATGATGGAATTGGAGGCGGAAAAGCGTCTTTCCTCTGATCAGATTATTCAGCGGCTGGGCAATCCGAAAGAGCTGGCCGGAGCGCTCCTGATCTGCGGCGTCATCGCCCCTGTCAGCGGCCTGATCCAAGCGGTGGGATTTCTGCTGGGCTTTGACGTGCCCTGGGTGTCCTTCCAGTTCGGCTCCTGGACCGCCCATCCGCTGTTGGCTCTGCCGCTCTCCATCCTCTTTGGTATCCTTTTTATGCTGGCGGGAAAGGGCCTGTGGAAGATTACTCTCAAATATATTCAGGTCGTCTCCCGCCAAAAAAATTCTGTCATTACCGGTTATAATTGAGCAATCACAAAAATCGTATAAATCGCCTTGATAGCAGCCTCGAAATCCTCGTTTTTCACACCGATGATAATATTCAGCTCACTGGAACCCTGGTCGATCATCTTCACATTCACATTGGCGTGAGCCAGGGCGGAGAAGATGCGGCCTGCGGTTCCTCTGGTGGACTTCATGCCCCGGCCCACCACCGCGATCAGGGCAAGATCCGCCTCTATGTCGATGCCGTCGGGGTCAGCCAGCCTGTGAATGGCAGATACCACCTTCTGCTCTTTGTGGATAAATTCATCCTGATGCACAAACACGGTCAGGGTGTCGATGCCCGAAGGAATGTGCTCAAAGGAAATACCATAGTCCTCAAAGGCCTGCAAAACCTTTCTGCCGAAGCCAATCTCGGAATTCATCATCGCTTTCTCTATGTTCACGGCGCAAAAACCCTTTTTACCCGCAATCCCCGTGATCACGTACTTGGACTTCTGACAAGTACTCTCCACGATCCAGGTCCCCCTGTCCTCCGGGTGGTTGGTGTTGCGGATGTTGATGGGAATCCCTTCCCTTCTCACAGGGAAAATCGCTTCCTCATGAAACACACCCGCTCCCATATAGGAGAGCTCCCGCAATTCCCTGTAGGTGATGGTATCAATGCCCTCCGGATCCTCGATGATCCTTGGGTCGGCAATGAGAAAGCCTGACACATCAGTCCAATTCTCATAGACCTCGGCCTTCACCGCCCTTGCTACGATAGAGCCCGTAATATCGGAACCGCCTCTGGAAAAGGTTTTGATCCTGCCATCCTCGTAGGCCCCATAAAATCCGGGTATCACCGCATTTTCCATCCCTGCCAGGCGCTCTCCCAAAATCTGGTTGGTAAGCTCGGAATCAAACTCCCCTTTTTCCGTAAAACGGATCACCTCTGCGGCATCCACAAAGGGAAAGCCAAGATAAGCCGCCATGAGGATACTGTTCAAATATTCTCCCCGGGAAGCAGCGTAATTTTCGCCTGCTTTTTCCTTGAAATTCCTCTCAATGGTCTCAAACTCTTCTCTTAGGGAAACCGAAAGTCCAAGGCCGTCTACAATCTCCTGATACCGCTCTTCTATCTCCGAAAGCTCTTTTCTGAAATCTTTCCCGGTCTCCGCCAAATGATAACAGGCATAGAGCATATCCGTCACCTTATTATCGCCGTCAAATCTTTTTCCCGGCGCGGAGGGCACTACATAACGCCTCTCCTTATCACTGTGGATGATATCCGCCACCTTCTGAAACTGCTCTGCGCTGGCAAGAGAGCTTCCGCCAAATTTCACTACCTTTTTCATCACAACTGTCTCCTCAGCATTTCCTGTATCATAGTAAACGGCAAATTTATTTAACGTTTACTATATCTTATGCAGCAGGCCGGTAAAAGCTGATTACACAGCCTCTGCCGCCGGTCATTTTCCCTCTTTTTCAAGAAGCCTGTCGATCATGGTATGCCCCTGAGAGATAAAAATCCCGTTTTCTCCTGCCTCCCGCTCATTATAATGAGGGGAAATCGTCTGTGTCAACCTGCCGCTGTCTTCTGCGCACTTTTCTATTTCATTGCAGCAGTTTTTGCCATCCCCCTTTTCACTGTCATACAAAAGATAGGGAACGCTGTCCGCCGTGTGGGTTCTCACCCTGATAGGCGTGGGATGGTCAGGCATCACCAAAAGCCGATAAGCCGTCCCCTCTCTGTCAAGAGCCTCTGTCAGGGGGCCGATCACCCTTTTGTCCAGAAATTCAATGGCCTGCACCTTCTTCTCCACGCTGCCCTGATGCCCCATCTCGTCCGGCGCTTCCACATGGATATAGGCAAAATCACAGTCCCGCCTTAAAGCATCGAGAGCCGCCTGCACCTTTCCTTCATAATTCGTATGAAGTCCGCCGTTTGCGCCCTCTACTTTGGCAACACCCATGCCTGCGCCCACTGCAATTCCTTTCAAAAGATCCACTGCCGATACCATCACTGCCTTTAAGCCGTTCTTCTCCTGGAAAGAGGAAAGGGCGGGCTTTGTCCCTGCACCCCAGAACCAGCAGCAGTTGGCAGGATTGAGACCCTTTTTCTTTCTCTCTATATTTATGGGGTGACCAGCCAGAATATCATAGCTTCTTTTCATCATCCGCAAAAGATTTTCATCCCCGGGAAGATACTGGCCGATCACCTGTCCCAGCACATCATGGGGCGGGCAGAGCTCGAGCACCCGCCCCTGATTCCAGATCAGACAGTGGCGGTAACTTGTCCCTACATAAAACTGATAGGTTTCATTCTCAAGCTCCGCCTTTACAGCCTCCAGCAAAACCGCGCAGTCCTGAGTGCTGATCTCCCCGGAGCTGTGGTCGATAATTGTCCGCTTTTCAAAGGGTACGTCTTCCTCCGAAAGGGTCACAATATTGCACCGCAGGGCCACATCCGTATCCTTCATGGGCACCCCGATACTCAATGCCTCCAGGGGGGAGCGGCCGGAATAATAGACTATGGGGTCGTACCCCAGAACCGAAAGATTGGCGGTATCAGAGCCCGGCTTCATCCCCTCCGGAATAGTCTGCACCATCCCCATCTCCGCTCTTTTGCTCAACCTGTCCATGGCAGGCGTGTCTGCATATTCCAGAGGCGTTTTGCCTCCGAGAGCCTCTATGGGCTCGTCCGCCATCCCGTCTCCCAACACCACCACATACTTTTTATTTCCCATGGCTTATCGTCACTCCTTAATTCTGATCCGGCTGATAATCCCTGTCTCTTCGGCCTTCTGGTTAAATTCCTTTTCCGTCATGCTCTCTGTGATAAAGGCAAACTCGCCAGGCACATCCGCCTCGATGACGCTGGCCCGTTCAAAGATATGAAGCGCTTCATATTCCTTCTCCGCGCTCACCCGCACGAAGAACCTGCCCCTCGCCTCCCCGGTTCCGGTAAGCTTCGCATCCTCCCCATCCCAGAAGCACATGATCACTTTACCCATATGCCTTGCGCAGTCCACCACGTCCGATACCACCGCGCTGGCTGTGGGAAGCTTTCCCGCTCCTCTTCCGTAATACATGGAGTCGCCCAGCATGTTCCCGTGGACAAAGACCGCATTAAACACTCCGTTTACCATAGAAAGAGGATGCGCCTTGCTGATCATAAAGGGGGCGACCATGGCATACCTTCTGCCCTCCTCCTCCCATCCCTTTGCCAGAAGCTTGATAGTCATCCCGCAGGCATGGGCATAGGTAAAATCCGTTTCCGTGATTTTAGTGATTCCTTCCGTATAAATATCCTGATAATTTACGTTTTTTCCGTACATAAGGGAGGAAAGAATGGCAATCTTGCGGCAGGCGTCATACCCTTCCACGTCCGCCTCGGGATTGCGCTCCGCATAGCCCTTCTCCTGGGCTTCTTTCAGAGTTTCCTCAAATCCGGCCCCCTCCTTTTCCATTTTGGAAAGGATATAGTTGGTGGTGCCGTTTAAGATTCCTGTGATAGAATCCACCTTTTCCGCCGTCAGGGAATAATTTAAAGGCCGGATAATGGGAATCCCGCCGCCCACACTTGCCTCAAACAGGTAATTGCACTTGTTTTCATGGGCAATCCTGATCAGCTCCGGCCCGTAGGCCGCCACCAGCTCCTTGTTGGAGGTACACACGCTCTTTCCCGCCAGCAGCGCCCTTTTGGTAAAATCATAGGCCGGCTTTAATCCCCCCATGGTTTCGCAGATAATCTTTACCTCCGGGTCATTTAAAATCTGCTCCACATCGTGAACCACTTTACTTTCGTAAGGATCGCCGGGAAAATCCCTTAAATCCAATATATACTTAACTTCAATTTCCTCGCCGGACTTCTTGTTGATTTCTTCCTTATTTTTTTCAATTACCTCTACCACACCGCTTCCCACAGTGCCATATCCCATTACTGCTACCTGAATCATTTTATCCCTCTTTTCTGCGCGTTATAGCTCCATTTGTTTATGCCTTGGCTAATATTCTCACGTTCCTCACACCCCTGTGCCCTTCCATGGCCTCCACCATATCCGAAATCTCCCCTGTGGTGGGCAGCACCTGGACGCTCAGGCTTAAGGATGCCACGCCGCCTATCGGAATGCTCTGGTGGATGGTCAGAATATTCGCATGAAACCCGGCAATAATCTTCAGCACTTCCGACAAAAGCCCCGGCTCGTCTTCCATCTGAAAGGTCAATGTGATGGTGACTCCCTGGGCATTATCATGAAACTGAAAAACATCGTCCTTATACTTATAAAATGAGCTGCGGCTGATGCCTACTTTGTCCGCCGCCTCATTGACCGTCTGCACCCTACCGGTTTCCAGAAGCTTCTTCGCCTCCACCACCTTGAGGAGCACCTCCGGAACTGCCTGTTCCTTTACCACAAAATATCTGGTTCCCATAGCCTCCCTCTTATCCTGCCTTGGCAGATTTGTTCTTGTGTCGTGGACATTTGTTTGTCAACGGGAGAAATTGTAGCACAAACCGACAGGGATGGCAAGAGATTTTTGCAGAAATACACTGAAACCTATGCAGAAAGGAGTTTTCTCTTTCAGGTTTACAACATCTCCCGCAAAACCCGGTTCACCATCCCCGGATCCGCCTTCCCCTTCATGGCCTTCATAGTCTGCCCTACCAGAAATCCAATGGCTTTTTCCTTTCCGCTCTTAAAATCCGCCACGGACTGAGGGTTGGCGGCAATCACCTCCTCTACGGTTTTTCTCAAAGCCCCTTCGTCATTTACTGTTTTAAGGCCCTTTTCCTCCACATATTTCCCCGGGTCAAGATCCTTCTCAAACATCACCTCAAACACCTCCTTGGCTACGGAGCTGTTGATGGCCTTGGCATCCACAAGGGCGATAAGCTTTGCGAGATTTTCCGGTGAAAAACAAATATCCTCGGGATCCATGCCCTTTTCCTTCAAAAGACGCAGGGTCTCCCCCATCAGCCAGTTAGACACCTTTTTGGGCTGGCTTCCAAGAGCCACCGTCTCCTCGAAGAGATCCGCCATATGCTTACTGTCTGTGATGATCTCAATGTCATAATCCGGAATATCATATTCCTGCTTGTAGCGTCTCATTTTTTCCTCCCGGAATTCCGGCTGCTTTGCCCGAATCTCATCCAGGAAAGCATCGTCCAGCACAATTGGAACCAGATCCGGGTCAGGGAAATAGCGGTAATCCTGGGCGTCCTCCTTGCTCCTCATGGCATAGGATTCTCCCCGGCTATCGTCCCACCTTCTGGTCTCCTGGACTACCTTTTCCCCGCTCTCGATCAGGTCAATCTGGCGCTCCCGCTCCCCTTCGATGGCCCTGGCAATGGCCTTGAAGGAGTTTAAGTTTTTCATTTCCGTCCTGGTTCCAAATTCTTTGGCCCCTGCTTCCCGGACGGAAAGATTGACGTCCGCCCGCATGGAGCCTTCCTGAAGCTTGCAGTCCGAGGCCCCCAGGTACTGGATGGTCATGCGAAGCTTTTCCAGATAGGCAATGACCTCCTCGCTGCTTCGCATATCCGGTTCGGAGACGATCTCAATCAGAGGCACACCGGAACGGTTATAATCCACCAGGGAGCAGTCCTCCCACTCGTCGTGAATCAGCTTTCCCGCATCCTCCTCCATATGGATCTCGTGGATTCCCACAAACTTTCGGCCGTCCTGCGTCTCAATCTCCACCCGGCCGTCCCGGCAGATGGGAAGATAAAGCTGGGAAATCTGATAGTTCTGAGGATTATCGGGATAAAAATAATTTTTCCGGTCAAATTTACAATTTCTGGTGATGGTACAATTGGTGGCAAGGCCTACCGCCACCGCATATTCCAGTACCTGCTTATTCAGTACCGGAAGAGAACCCGGCATACCGGTGCAGACCGGACAGGTATGGGTATTAGGCTCCCCGCCGAAAGCGGTGGAACACCCGCAGAAAATCTTGGTCTTGGTTGCCAGCTCCACGTGAACCTCCAGCCCGATCACCGTTTCATATTGTTTCGCCATATCACTGTTCCTCCTTCCCTAAGAATTCCCTGTCAAACGCGCCCCGGATTTTTTCGTAGGTGTAAGCCGTCTGTATCAGCTTCTTTTCCTGGAAGCAGTCCCCGATGAGCTGCATTCCGATCGGAAGCCCCTTCGAGTCCAGCCCGCAGGGGATACTCAGGCCCGGAAGCCCTGCAAGGTTCACGGAAATGGTGTAAATATCTCCCAGATACATTTTGATGGGATCGGAAAGGCTCTCCCCAAGCCTTGGCGCTGTGGTGGGCGCCACCGGCCCCAGGATCACGTCATACTTTGCAAAAGCCTCATCAAAGGCCTTTTTGATCAAAGCCTTTACCCGCAGCGCCTTTAAATAGTAGGCATCATAGTAGCCGGAGCTGAGCACGAAGCTCCCCAGCATGATTCTGCGCTTCACCTCCGGCCCGAAGCCCTCGGAACGGGATTTTTTGTACATATTGTGAAGCCCCTCGTATTCCTTGGTGCGGTAGCCATACTTGATACCGTCAAAGCGCTCCAGGTTCGAGCTGGCCTCCGCCGCCGCAATGGTATAATAAGTAGGGATGGCGTATTCCACCAGGCTTAAGTCAAATTCCTCCACCACGGCTCCCCTTTCCTTCAGGGCATCCGCCGCTTCAAGAACCGCTGTCCTGACCTCCCCGTCCAGCCCTTCCCCGAAATAATCTCTGGGAATCCCGATCCTCATTCCCTTCACATCCTCCACAAGAGCGGAGGTAAAGTCCCTGTCCTTCTGAGGGACAGAGGTGGAGTCCTTAAGGTCATGGGACGCAATAATCTCCATGATTGTGGCACAGTCCGTTACATCCTTACACAACGGCCCGATCTGATCCAGGGAAGAACCGTAGGCGATCAGCCCATATCGGGATACCCGGCCATAAGTGGGTTTGAGCCCTACCACCCCACAGAAGGAGGCCGGCTGGCGGATAGAACCTCCCGTATCGGAGCCCAGGGCATAGAAGCATTCTTTCGCCGCCACTGCCGCCGCACTGCCGCCGGAAGATCCTCCCGGCACATGCCCCGGATTCCATGGATTCTTGGTTGCGCCAAAGGCCGAGGTCTCTGTGGTGGAACCCATGGCAAACTCGTCCATATTGGTCTTGCCCAGAATTACCGCTCCCGCCCTGCGCAGGTTCAACACCGCCTCCGCAGAAAAGGCAGGCACAAAATCGTACAAAATTTTGGAGGAACAGGTGGTCAGCAAACCCTCTGTACAGAGATTGTCCTTGATGGCTGCCGGAACCCCTGCCAGCGCCCCCGCCAGCTCTCCCGCGTCAATTTTTTGCTGCACCTGCTGCGCCTGCTTAAGGGCCCCTTCCTCGTCAATGGTCACATAGCAGTGATAGGCTTCTTCCTTTTCCCTTATCTGGCCAAGGGCCGCCTCCACCCCTTCTTTTACCGTTATTTCCCTATTTTTGATCGCCGCCCCCAGTTCAACGGCTGTCATATCTATGATTTTCATCCAAGCTCCTCTCTGCGCGCCTGTCACTCTGATAAAATGTTGTAAGTCCCATCCCTCAGATTCGCGGCCTACTCAAACGTCCGCGGCACCGCAAACATGCCGTCCTTCTCCTCGGGGGCATTCCTTAAAATTTCCTCCCGCATGTCGCCATTTGTCACCTTGTCCTCACGGAATACATTTTTCACCGGAAACACGTGGGACATGGGCTCTACGCCCTGCGTGTCCAGCTCTCCCAACTTGTCAATGTAATCCAGCATACTTCCCATATCCTTCTTTGCCTGCTCCTTCTCCTCTGGCGAAAGCTCAAGCTTGGCAAGGATTCCCACATAGTCAATGGTTTCATCTGATATAATATTTGCCATCTTTTTCCTCGTTTCTGCGCGGCTTTTTTCATCCAAACCAATTCGAGCCTATCAGGCCTGCGCACGCCCCGCAGACACAAACCTGATTTCATTCCGATTTCCCGGGATTCTCACCGCTTATTATATGCTAAAAGATTTTTTTCTGCCACTGTTTTTTTCTTCTTTACGGTGCTAAAATAAAGAGAAAAAAGAGTTCTGGTGTCCGGAACTTGTGAGGAGGCAAAATGATACTACTTCCCCATTTTCCCATATTATGGGTCTTGTGTGGCAAAGGATTCCTGGCGCCCTGTTGGGGTACTCGGGCAGGAATGATATCCTTTGGGCTGCGCGGCCTTCTGGTCTGCGCATGGGCCGTTACTGCCCTTCTGTTACATATCATGCCCTTTGGCGGGACAGGCCATGGCAAAAAGCATCCCCCTTCCCTGCGTCTCTGGATCATGAACGGCGGAAGGCGCATTCTCAGATTTTGTTTTTATGGACTGCTTCTACAGCTTTTGATTTGCTGGTTTTATCTTTTTAAGCTGCCGGCCCGTTTTGCCCCGGCGGATGCGTCATGGCCCCTGGTTCTGATCGTGGATGGTATTTTTGCGTTTCTTTACTTTTATCTGCTGATTTTAAACGGCTGCATTCGGATATTAAGCACCTGCCGCAGCCTTGGAATCTGGAAAAGAGTCTGCATTTTTTGCTTTCTCTGGATTCCGGTGCTCCAGCTTTTCCTTGCCCGCTATTTAAGCAAAAGAGCTCATATTGAATTTGACGCCGAGCGGTGCCGTTTCGAAAACAGGCTCTTCCGCGCCGGCTCCCGGATCTGCTCCACCAGGTACCCCCTTGTGATGCTCCACGGAATCGGCTTTCGGGATCTGCGCTATTTCAATTACTGGGGCAGAATCCCCAAAGAGCTGGCAGAAAACGGCGCTGTGGTCTATTACGGCCACCAGCAGGCCTGGGGAACCATTGAAGACAATGCCCAAATCATTCGGGAGAAAATCCTGGAAATATTAAGCGAGAACCACTGTGACAAAGTCAACATTATCGCCCACTCCAAGGGAGGACTGGACGCCCGTTACCTGATCAGCGGCCTTCATATGGAAAACCAGGTTGCTTCGCTGACCACCGTTTCCACCCCGCACCGGGGTTCCGAGCTGTTAAACCTCCTAAACAGGCTGCCGGATGGGATTTACCGTTTTGTCTCTTCCCTTTTCGACAGATCCTATGCAAGATTCGGCGATCAGCGTCCGGATTGCTATCACGCAAGCAAACAGCTTTCCCCGCAGTTCTGCCGGGAGTTTAACGAAAAATATCCTGACGCTCCCGGCGTTTATTATCAAAGCTATGCTTCCTGTATGAAACACTCCCTGGGGGACGGCCTTTTGAGCATTCCCAATCTGCTGATGTTCTTTGCAGGCGCCTCCAAAAACGACGGTCTTGTCACCATAGACTCCGCCAAATGGGGGAATTTCCAGGGCGTTTTTCAAAGCGCCGGAAGAAGAGGAATTTCCCATGGAGATATGATTGATCTGAAACGAGAGGATTATAAAGGCTTTGACGTAATAGAAGCCTATGTAAAGATCGTGGCGGGTCTGAAAGAAAGAGGATTTTGACGTTTCATAAAAAATAAAGAAAAGAGGTAACCTATGCTTAAAATTTCTAACAATCCAACACTGAGGGGGCTCTCCCTCCTCTGTCCCGGCATCGTCTATTCCACTGCAACAGGTACGGAACTGACCCTCGACCTCCTCATGCCTGACACAATGGAGAACGATACCGAAAGCCGTTTCCCACTGGTGGTATTCATCCAGGGCAGCGCCTGGGAGTTTCCCGACACAGGCTATCAGCTTCCCCAGCTCTCCCGGATTTCCCAGGCCGGCTATGTAGTAGCAACCGTTACTCACAGGAGTATTCAAAAAGGCCATCCGGCTCCCGCTTACTTAAAGGACGTAAAAACCGCCATCCGTTTTCTCCGCACAAACGCCCGCCAATATCATATTGACCCGGAGCGCGTCTACGCCTTCGGCACCTCCTCCGGCGGCAACACTTCCCTTCTTTTGGGCCTTACCGGGGACAGGGAGGAATTCCGCACAAAAGAATATCCTGACGCCTCCGACCGTGTGGATGCCGTCATCGACTGCTTCGGGCCTGCGGATCTTGCCGACTACCTTAATCTGTCGGAGGATAATCCTGCCAGGGAGTACGCTTTGGAGACATTTTCTATCTTTTGCGGAGGAAGCATCGACCATATCCTTATTGCCAAAATGAGCCCCATCAGCTATGTACAGGAAGGGCTTTCCTATGTTCCTTTCCTGATTGCCCACGGCGATAACGACCCGGTAGTGGATTTTTCCCACAGCGTTAAAATGGTCAGAAGGCTGGAAGAATGCGGAGCCGACGTGAGCTTTGTGTGCGTGGAAGGCGCCGAACATGAGGGCACTTTCTGGAGCCGGCAGATATGGGATATTATTCAGGGTTTTCTGGATAAGCAGGCAGGGAAATAACGGCCGGCAAACGCTTTCGCCCCCATCCGCTCTCTTTCCGGACCGGATGGGGCTGCCGGCAAGCTGCACAATACAATATATGTGTTTCCATTCCAACACATCCACCATATATAGCATTTTTTCTTATATTGGATTAATATTTTTTTATTTATATGAAAAAAATTTCTACATTCTCATCATCTGAAATTTCTTGCTTACCGTTCCTAATCGTGATATAAAAAAGAAAAGACCTCTCAGGAGTCCTATCTGGATTTTCTCTGGCAGCTTTCCATGTAACGGCATTTTCCGGACAGGCTGTTACTTCTGAACTATTAATACTCTTTCTACCAAAACAAATCATACATCACATCTTCCATGAAAGGGACTCCACCAATGACCCTGCACCGCACCAACTGGCATGAGGCGGCAGTCTGTGCCATTCAGATTGATTTAAGAGACTATGCACACATGCTGGAATACCATCCGGAATACACACTCAGCAATAACAAAAACCGGATTGACCTGCTCGTCATACGCAAGCTTTTGGATCAGCCAATCCTCAAAAGCATCGGCAGGCTTTTTAAATCCTACAACCTTTTTGAAATCAAGGGAATCTGTTCCTGCCTCACAACAGACGCCTACTACAAAACCAACGGACACGCAAGCTACCTGATCAATGCCGCCGGCACCCTCAACCAGTATTCCCGGCAGGATGTCACCCTTACGTTCTTAAGCTTCCGTTATCCGAGGAAGCTGTTTTCCCATCTTCAAAGGGATTGTAAGAAAGAAATAAAAAGGCCTTTTCCCGGCATTTACTATATTAAGGGGGAAATGTACGAAACACAGGTCATCATTACCCGTGAGCTTGCTCCGGAAGATGCTTTGTATCTGCGATGCCTGACCAATCATCTGACCGATTCCGACCTGCTCAGACAATTGACAGAGGATTACAAAGCCCATCAACATCAGGAGTTTTATATCAAATATTTAAACCAGCTTACGAACGCAAACGGCAGCACGAAAGGAGATCATCATATGGTATGCGAAGGACTTTTCAGACTTTACGGAACCAGTTCAAAGGAGATTGAAGAGAATGCAAAGAAAGAGAGCTTGGAGCAGATTAACAGCCTGACAGACCAAAATCAGAGATTGTCTATAGCCAACCAGGAATTATCCTCTCAAAACAATTATCTTAAAGAATTACTGACACAAAATAATATTGCATTCTAAATTCATTCAACCGGAAACCTTACGCGGCAACGGCGCGGCGCAGGCGCCTTTGCCGCAATATCCATCTCACATTGTAATCCCTTCCCCCATGTTTGGCCTCATGGCGCAGTAGGCCCCATCCGCCGCAAACACCAGCAAAAGAATCAGGCAGAGGCAAATCCGCCATTTCTTCGATATTTTTTGATAACATTTTTCATAAAAAGGCAAAAACAGACACACAAGCGCCGTTCCTCCCAGTCCGAAAACCAGAGCCCCCAGCAGACAAATCCTCCCATTGATATTCAGGAAATGTCCGCTGTAATCCCACCATCTGATTCCCCAGCGCCGCTCCAGAAAATAGCTGGTCAGATATTCCAGCACAGAGCAGGCACACAGGGAAAGGACAAACACGCTTATGGGCTTTCGGCGCAAAGAGCCGAGAAGAATACACAGCAGCAATCCTCCTGCGCCATAAATGGGCAGGTAAGGCCCCCGGTAAACGCCCCGGTTGATAAACGCGTGTTCCGTCACCAGAAATAACAGAACCTCCCAGAGCCATCCCAGGAATGCAAGGGCGAAAAACAACAATACATAAAAATCAAATCCGTGTTTGAAATTTTCTCTTTTCATATCAGACAGGATACCCATATCTGTCCGTTTTTATTTTCGTTTTCCGATTCTCTGATAATATCGGAACAAACTGAAAACCGCCGTTAAAAGCCAGGTGAAGGCAGTGGCGAACCATATGCCCCAGACGCCCAGAAAAGGAAGCTTTGTCAGCGGCCTTGCAAAGCAGATCCTTCCGATCATCTCCACAATCCCGCTTGCAAAGGCAAAAAATGCATCTCCTGATCCGTTCAGGGTTCCCCTTGTCACATAAATCATCCCCAGGGCAAGGTAAAACCAGCTTGTGATCCGAAGCGCCTTTGCTCCGAAATCAATGACATCCCTTTCGTTTACGAAAAACTCCATGATAACCTCTCCGCCGAACTGGGCAAAGGGCAATACCAGCAGAGAAAAAATCCCCATGATCAGGCATCCCTTCCGAAAGCCCAGCCTTACCCTCTCCGGCTTGCCCGCACCCATATTCTGTCCCGTATAGGTGGACATCGCCATATTCAGGGAATTGTAGGGCTGCTGTACAAGCTGTTCTATCCTGTTCGTAGCCGTATAGGCCGCCACCACAACGGAGCCGAACGTATTCACTACGCTCTGAAGGATAATACAGGAAACGGCAATCAGGGAAGTCTGCATTGCCAGCGGCACCCCTATTTTAACACATTGTACAATAATGTCCCAATCCGCCTTCAGAAGCTTTTTTTCTATCCTGAAAAAAGGATTTTTCAGCATGGCAAAAAGAAGGCTTCCCACCCCAGCCAGGAGCTGTGCTATGATCGTTGCAATTCCGGCTCCTGCCACTCCTGTATGCAGAACCCGCACAAAAAACAGATCCAGCCCGATATTGAGAACGCTGGCCACAATCAAAAAATACAGCGGCGTCTTAGAGTCCCCCACCCCGCGCAGAATCGCCGACACACAGTTATACATGGCAACTGCCAGCACACCGGCGCACATGATCTGCATGTACAGAACGGACTGGTCCAGAATATTTTCAGGTGTACGCAAAAGCCTGAGAACCGGTCTTGCCAGAGCCGTTCCCAGAATCCCCATAGCCAGGCCTGCCGCCAGCATAATATACGCCGCGTTGGCAATGGCCTTTTTTACGACATCATTCTTCCCGGCCCCAAAATTCTGGGAAATTACGATTCCGATTCCGTTGCCCATGCCGCCGCACAGGGAGAAAAACAAAAAATTCAGAGAGCTTGTGGCCCCCACAGCCGCAAGGGCATCTGCGCCCACATATTTTCCCACAATCATGGAATCCACAAGATTATACATCTGCTGAAAAACGTTGCCCACCACCATGGGGAGCATAAATGACAGCAAAAGCCCGGCAGGCCTGCCCTGGGTCATATCCTTTATGTAAGTCTTCATCTTAATCCTTTTATCCTTTCCGCCGCCCTATAATGCCGCCAATGCCCCGCACAGCAAGAAAGGGCTGTTAAAATCATTCGTCTACTATAACACGAACCAAATTGAATTTCCATATAATTTCTTGTTGTTGTTTTGTCGTTTTCATAACAGTTCAGTTCTGGCCTTACTGTTACCGTTTTCATACGAGTTTCAGATTTCCGCTTGACAACCCTGCTCCCCCCCAAGTATAATGTTCACAATTTCATACAAGTGATTGATTCACAAAAGCAATGATAAGAAGAAGTAGCATCAGGTGAAACGAACAGAAAGCAGCCGGCAGATGAGAGGCGCACGGGAAGCCTTATGTGAATACATCTTTGAGCTTCGCACCAAATGACCATGGAATTGACCTCCGGTTCGCCCCCTGGTCTAGTAGGCTGCGACGGTTCCCGCACCCGTTAACGTGCTAGAGTATAAGCCGGATAAGCTGTCTGCCTTTCATCGGAAATGACGCAGGATGGCCGTACTCGAAGAGGTAAGCAGTGCGAGCTGCTTATAAAATTAGGTGGTATCACGGGAGTTTGCTCTCGTCCTATACAGGACGGGAGTTTTTTTATGCGCAGACCCGTGCACAAAGCGCTGCAGCGCTTGGAAATATGCCGCTAAAGCGGCCACGGGTCGCGCGGCGGGCAGGGAAACCTCCCCTGCCCTGTTGTGCAGAAGGCAAAATGTAGCAGAAAGGAAGGAAATTTTATGACAAACAGAGAACAGACCATCACAGAAGAAGCTTTGGAACAGGAAGTGAGCCGGCAGATGGCTATCATCCAAAAGGGCGCCCACAGCGTGATAAACCCGGAGGATTTAAGAGCAAAGCTCACCCGCTCCCTTCGCACCGGCATCCCCCTCACCGTAAAGTTCGGGCTGGATCCCAGTGCGCCGGATATTCATTTAGGCCACGCCGTCGTCCTGCGAAAGCTCCGGCAGATCCAGGATTTGGGCCATCAAATCGTGATCATTATCGGAGACTTTACCGGAAAGATCGGCGATCCCACCGGCAAATCCAAAGGGCGCAAAGCGCTGACCGATCAGGAGGTGCTGATCAACGCCCAGACCTACCAGGAGCAGGTCTTCCATATCCTGGACGAATCCAAAACCACTCTCCGCTACAACGGAGAATGGCTGGAACTTCTGACCATGAACGACATAATAAAGCTTTCCTCCACTATCACCGTTGCCAGAATGCTGGAGCGGGATGATTTCCAGAACCGCTATACCCACAATATTCCGATCGGACTCCATGAATTTTTTTACCCGCTCATGCAGGCTTACGACTCCGTGGCCATCCATGCAGACATAGAGCTGGGCGGCACGGATCAGACCTTTAACATCCTCATGGGGCGCTCCCTCCAAAAGGATTGGGAGTTGGAACCTCAAATCGCTCTTTTCATGCCGATTTTGGAGGGCCTGGACGGGGTTGAAAAAATGAGCAAAAGCCTGGGCAACCACATTGGCGTCAAGGAAGAGGCCAGGGTTATGTTCAAAAAGGTGATGGAGGTTCCGGACTCTCTCATTGTGAAATATTTTGCATTGGCCACAGACATTCTTCCCGAAGAACTGGAGCAGATCAGGCTCTCCCTTGACCGGGGCGGCAATCCCAGGGACTTTAAGCTCCTTTTGGCCCGCACCATCACTTCCCTCTACCACACCACGGAAGAAACTCAGCAGGCCGAGGAATTTTTTTATCAGGCCTTTACCCAAAAGGGAATCCCCAGGGATATTCCCGAGCTTACGCTTCCCGGCGGCGAAGTCACGCTAAGGGATGTGATCGCGCCCCTCTTAAAAGAAGGCCTTGTGACCAGCGGCAGCGAGTTCCGGCGGCTTCTCTCCCAGGGAGGCATCCAGCTCAACGGGCAGAAGGCGGAGAGCCTGGACGCCCCGATCTGCGAAAGGGATGTTCTGAGAATCGGGAAAAAGAAATTTGTCCGGCTTCTCTTTTCCTGAGAAATTTATTGCGGAGTAAGGCTTGTTGTGTGATAATATAGGAAGCGTCATAAATTTTTCCTTATGACACTTCCCATACTTACCAATGATGCAGCGAGGTCTTAACATTATGAGTAATAATCAGAACTGGAATAAAATGGGGGAGGACATCAAGGATGCCCTCTCGGAAGCCCTGCGCAGCGGAGACTTTACAAACCTGAATGATCTGGTATCCCAATCCGTGGTTAACACTCTCAATGAGGTGGGAAAGCATATTCCCTTTGTGGAAAACGGCAGCGGACACGGCTTTAACGGCTCAGCCCAGAATACCCGGGACGGGCAGACAAACGGACAGGCAAATCCCTGGCAGCAGGCGAAGGAGCGTATGGCCAGGGAGCAGATGAAACAGCAGCAAAACTGGCAGAAGCATCTGCAGCGCAGACAGGCACAGATCCATCAGAAGGAAAAGCAGATCCGGAAACGGGAAGAACAGATCAAACGCAGATCGCAGCTCGTCCAGAAAAAAGAGCTTTCCAGCTTCCCACTTTCCGAATTTAAGAGAGTGGGCGGCGTCTCAAATATTCTCTATCAGGTTTTCGGCGGGATCGGCCTGGGAGTGACGCTGTTTGTGGCGTTTATCATGCTGCTGATCTGGACCGCCGGTATCGAGACCAACGGCGGCGGATGGCTGGTGAACTTTATCTTCCAGCTCTGCTTTCTCTATATGATCCGTCTTGGGATCATCCAGCGAAAACGGCTGGGGCGGGCAGAACGCTATCTGCGCCTTTGCGGCGGCAATAAATTTGTCACCATTGAAAATCTGGCAAAAAGCACCGGCAAAAAGGTTCACAAAGTAATAAAAGATATTCAGAAAATGCTCTCCCTGGGTATGTTTCCCGAAGGACATCTGGACGAGCAGAAAACCTGTTTCATGTTAAATGACGAGGTTTACCGACAGTACCAGCAGGCGGAAAACGGCCGCATTTTAAGAGAGGCCAGGCAGCAAAAAGCGCTGGAAAACAGCGAAGGCGCTGCCGCAAAGGATTCATCAGAAAGCTCCGTTTCGCCCACGAAAGCTCCTTCTGAGGAAGCTGCCGACCGCGCCCGGTCCCCGGAAATTTCCAGGGAGCAGGAATCGGAACTGAATACCATGGTAGCGGAAGGGATGGAATGTATCCGTAAGCTCAGGTACTTAAACGACCAGATTCCCGGCGAGGTCATCTCCGCCAAGCTCTCCCGGCTGGAAAATCTGCTGAAGGATATTTTTTCCAGTGTAAGAGAGCATCCCGACCAGATGCACCGGATGCATAAGCTGATGGATTATTATCTTCCCACCACCTTAAAGCTGGTGGAGGCCTATGAGGAATTCGACCGTGTGAAGGCTCCGGGAGAGGATATTATCAAGGCGAAGACGGAGATTGAAAACACCCTTGATACCATCAACCAGGCTTTTGCGGAGCTTTTGAATAACCTTTTCCAGGACGCTGTTTTGGATGCCACCACCGATGCCCAGGTACTGAAAACCATGCTGGCCCGGGAGGGACTGACGCGGCAGATGGATTTTACCCAAAAAGATGATCATGATTGAAGCGAATACAGCTATGGAGGATAAAAATGAACAATTCATTAGATGAAATGCTGAAGGAAGCCCCTTCTCTGACTTTTGAACCCTTTTCCCAGCCGGAGGTCATGGACAGTACCGCCCTTGCCAAAGAGGAGGAAGCCCCTAAAATTCCCGAGGTGGTGTTAACCCCCGACGAGCAGAAGATGGTGGACGACTTCGCCTCAAAGATCGACATCACCAACACCCAGATGGTGATGCAGTACGGCGCCGGCAGCCAGAAAAAAATCGCCGACTTTTCCGAGAGCGCCCTAAACAATGTGCGCACCAAGGACATGGGCGAAATCGGCCAGATGCTGACCAGCGTGGTCACGGAGCTGAAGGATTTTAACGAGGAGGAAGAAAAGGGCTTTCTTGGCTTTTTCAAAAAGAGCAGCAATAAGCTGGAAAATATGAAGGTCAAGTATGACAAAGCGGAGGCCAACATCAATAAAATCTGCAAGGTAATGGAAGATCACCAGGTCACCCTTTTAAAGGACGCCGCCATGCTGGACAAGATGTACGACCTGAACCTGAATTACTTCAAGGAACTGTCCATGTACATCCTTGCCGGAAAGCAGAAGCTTGCCCAGGCCAGAACCGTAGAGCTTCCCGCCCTCCTGCGCAAGGCCGAACAGAGCTCCCTTCCCGAGGACACCCAGGCGGCGAACGACTACGCCTCCATGTGCGAGCGGTTTGAGAAAAAGATTTACGATCTGGAGCTGACCAGAACCATCTCCATGCAGATGGCGCCCCAGATCCGTCTGATCCAGAGCAACGACACCGCAATGTCCGAAAAGATCCAGTCCACTCTTGTCAACACCATCCCTCTCTGGAAAAGCCAGATGGTAATCGCCATCGGTCTGAACCATTCCAGCGAAGCCGCCAGGGCCCAGCGTGAGGTAACGGATATGACCAACGCCCTGCTCAAGAAAAATGCGGAAACCCTTAAGACCGCCACCATCGAAACCGCGCGGGAAAGCGAACGGGGCATCGTGGATATCGAGACCCTCACCGCCACCAACCAGACCCTGATCAGCACCCTGGATGAAGTGCTGAAGATTCAGGAGGACGGACGCGCCAAACGCCGCAGCGCAGAGGCAGAGCTGGGAAGGATTGAGGATGAAATGAGGAAGAAGCTTCTGGAGGTGAGCCGGAATTCGAGGATAATGTAATTTTCTGTATAGGTCGATGTAACTTTTTGCAGTTTTAATAATTATTAAATATTGATAATTTTATAGACTTTTTATTCCCTCTGTGTTATAGTGAAATCAGGAGGAGGTAATCTATATGGCTGAAAATGAAAAACTTGATCTGATTCTTTCCAAGCTGGGACAGATGGATCAGAGGCTTGACCGGATGGATGATAGGCTCGACCGGATGGACGAGCGCTTTGATAAGGTCGATGAAAGGCTTGACCGGATGGATACACGGTTTGACAAGCTGGAAAATGATGTCACGGGCATCAAATTGACTCTTGAAAACGAAATTCGTCAAAATATCATGTGTGTTGCAGAAGGCCATCTTGACCTATATCGGAAACTTGATGATGCTCAGAAAATTGATAACGAAAAAGAAATGATTGCTATTCGCGTAAACATTCTCGAAACCGAACTCAGGAAAGTAAAAGAACGTCTTGAACAGATCGCCTGAGACTGAAACGGCAGACTAAAAAATTTTTATCGCCCCGGATTTCCAAAATCCGGGGCAATTTTTCGCTTAAACTGCACACTTTATAATTCTTTGAAATCAATCCACAGGTCATCATAGAGGCTGCATTTTATCCTGTCCTTAAAAGTGTATGCCTCTGTTTCAAATCTGTCCTCTCCCAAATGATACACATAAACAGATCTTTTGGCGGGATCAACAATCCAGTATTCCTTTACTGCGGCATCTGCATATAAATTCAGCTTGCGTATATAATCGTGACTGGACGTGCTGGGAGAGACAATTTCCACGATCCAATCCGGAGCGCCGCTGCATCCCCTGTCAGTCAGTTTATTTGGATCGCAAATTACGCTGATGTCCGGTTCCACCACTGTCTTATCATCTTCCTCAAACAGCTTAACTGCAAAAGGGGCCGGGTAGACCCTGCAGTTTCCTCTATTCGCATCAAGATAATAGGAAATTTTTTTGAATATAAATCCAAGTATCTCCTGATGGATCCGGCTGGGAGCCGACATATAAAAAATCTGACCGCCAATCAGTTCCGCCCGGGTATCCTCCGGCAGGTTATAGTAATCTTCCTCCGTATAAACTCTCGACTGTGCTAATGCCATACTCCCACTCCTTTTGATGGTTATTATATGGGTTGTTCAAAAAATATATCCGGCTCCGCCCATCAGACAAACACATACTTCTCCATTCTCTCAAAGGCTTCCTTCACCCTGGAAAAAGGCAGCGCCAGATTCACGCGGACGGCATTGGCTCCGTGGAACATCCTTCCATCCTGCCAGGCAACGCCCACGTCCCATCCTGCTTTCTGCAGTTCGTCAATGGTCTTGTTATGGGCTTTCAGCCATTCCGTGCAGTCCAGAAACAGCATGTATGTCCCCTGCGGCTTCATCACCAGAACGCCGGGGAAATGCTCTACAATAAAATCACAGGCATAATTGATATTTTCGCTGAGCACCTGACAGAGCTCGTCCACCCACTGCTGCCCTTCCGGCCGGTAAGCCCCGATCAGCGCATGCATACTGAGCACGTTCATGGAATTATAGTGTGGCTTGCTTCCCTGGGCCTGCACCCGCTCCCGCAGGTATTTATTGTAAATGATATGATAAGAGCCAATCAGTCCCGCAAGGTTAAAGGTTTTGGAGGGGGCGTAAATGGCAATGGTTCTCATCCTCGCCTCTTCGCTGATGCTCTGCATGGGAATGTGACGGTGTCCGTTTAAAATAATATCAGACCAGATTTCGTCGGAAATCACCACGCAGTCGTTGGCCTTGTAAACCTCCATGGCCTTCTCCAGCTCCCAGCGCTCCCACACCCGGCCGCAGGGATTGTGAGGATTGCAGAAAACCGCAACATGGATCTTGTTTTCCTTGAGCTTCGCGTCCATATCCTCAAAGTCCATTCGCCAGATCCCCTTTTCATCCAGCTTCAAGGGACTGTGGATAATCTTTCTTCCGCATCCTTCAATGCTTCCTGTAAAACCAATATAAGTGGGGCTGTGCAGAAGCACACAGTCTCCCGGTGCAGAAAAAGCTTCCAGCGCGGAAACCACACCGCCCAGCACGCCGTTTTCATAGCCAATATGTTCCTTCGTCAGACCCGTCACGCCGTTGCGCCTGGCCTGCCATTCAATGATAGAGTTGTAATACTCATCCGTGGGATTAAAGTATCCGAAAGCCGGATGCTTTACCCTCTCGATAATTGCCTCCTGGATGGTGGGCGCCGTGGCGAAATTCATATCCGCAACCCACATTGGAATCGCGTCAAATCCCTCCTTTGGCGCCTGGGGTGAAAATCCGGGCTCTCCTTCTTTTCGCAGGCCGTCCACCGCAATGGCGTCCTTTCCGTGTCGGTCGATGATTGATGTAAAATCGTATTTCATGGGTTTTGGTTCTCCTTATGTTTATTAAAGCTGTTACTTTTGATTCATTGCTCCTGTTATTTACAAAACGATTGAAACATTGCACTATGTCTACACTTTTCATATTTTCCGTAAGCATTTCTTTCCACGCTTCATTCAGACACCTCCTTACCCTGCCCCATCTATACCTCATCCTCTAAAATTCCCCAGGATTTGCTCAGATCCAAATATGCCTTTCCATCTTCAAAGTTAATCACCTCCACCACATTATCCGGGAATTCACTATGCAGAAAACCGGCATCAAGGCTGGCTCCTGTTGTATAAAGCCATATCTGCTTTTCCTTTTTATTTTTCCTCCGGCAGTCCTGCTGCTTTTCCCTGGCGTACTGTACGTTATTTCTCTCGTTAAAATACTGAGCATTACCACCAGTCAGATTAAGATCCATAAAAATCATATAGCCGTCATTATAATACTTTTCCATTTGATCTTCAAAGCTCATATCATTAAATTTTTGGACTTGTATTCCTGTTATTTTTTCAAATTCATTTACATTATTTTTGAAATTATTTTCTGTTACTTTTCTTTTTTCTTCATCTTCACCCGCAATATAATACAAAATATCCGGAGCCAAATATTCCTGCCCCTCCGCCTGAGCTTTCTCCTGTATTTCTTGTATAAATCGGGTCATTATCCACGGCCTGTCTTCTACAATAACCCATCTTTTCATCTGTTACCTCCTTAAGCACTCTGCCATAACGGGCAATTTAATCGATTTTGTAAAGCATACCCTCCTTCATTTTTCAGATAATCACTCCGCATTATCATCCGTTCCTTATTCTGCTAAAAATATTTTAGCATGAAAAACGGGGATGGTCTATAGAAAGAGACCATCCCAAGAGTGGTTTACGGTTGGAATTTGGAATATTCTATATAATTCAGGAAATTGGGATAGCGGCATTATGCCCCTTAAGTATCTTCCTGTATCTTTCCTCATCTTCTGCCATGGCCTGTTTATGCTGCCTGTCCAAATGCCATTCCATTACGGCATCATCGCTCATAATTGTCCGAATATCCGCTTTCATTACTTCAAATTCTGTTATGGGGTAGATATGCTCCCCTGCCACATAACTCCTTTCATGTACGGTTTCCTCAAATGCCAAAATCAAATGGTTATGCAGAAACGCCCTATAGTCCGCAGACGCAAATTCCCAATAATAATTAATGTCAAAATAGTAATCACAGTCCTGGTACAATTTCTCCAGAATATCCGCGGCCACCGCAGGGTATAAACTTACGTTTCTGTATTTCCCCAAATCCGTCAGCAACGGCGACATCGCGGTAGGCGCCGCGATATGAAAATGCATTTCAGGAAGCGCCTCGACCAATTCCCTGCCATGCTCTATTTTATCAAAGGGAGTGCAGATCAGCGCTTCGGGTTTATGACGATTTTCTTTTTTAAACGGATAAAGGAATCCCAATTTGTATAACATTTCCTTTTTAGCGCCTAATTGAATCAATTTGTCATAGGTATCCGCTCTTTGCACAATAATTTTTCCTATGCGGCCAGACCCCCCATTGAGAATCCACTGCATGTTTCCCGGAATCTCATCGCCAATCGCTCCCTGCCAAAATAGCATATCTCTCTTTTCTTCTGTTCCAGGCAGCCCATTCAAGATAAAGAGCGGCGTAGACAGCGAATTGAACAATATCCTTTTCTCTGCAAATCCAAACTTTATAAAATAATAAATAATGACATCCCGTTTCTTTTGGAACAGCACCTCCTGACCTTCATCATTTAGAATAATATCTCCGCTGACAAGATTCTCCACAATAATTTCCTGTCCCTGATGAGAAAGCCATGTTTTACTCATAGGTTTCCCTTGATTGTCATATACCGTCCGGGCGCAGAGATCTCCATATCGATTGTAATGATCCCGAAAACGGACGACTCCTTTCCTGTCGTACCAATCCACCGCTTTCACCAAACGCTTTTTTTCCGCCTCCACATAATAAATCTTCCCTTTTTCTTCCCGCTGGAAAAACACACTCCCAGATTCATCACTCCCGACATGAATGTCCCAGGAATCCGGCACCGCAATCTCGTTGAAATATCTTTCCCTCCTCATTTTATCATGACAATTTCCAAGAATCAGATCATAAGCCGAGAAAACCCCATCCAGTAAGAAGTCATCCTCCTGTATGACAATCGCCATATGGTCGTATCCTGCCCGTTTTATGGATTCATGCCAAAGTCGGCTTTCTTCGTCATAACTGTCAAACAGCAAAATCATTTCATTTTCCCAAGTACATTCTCCCATTTCTTTTCCATCGCCTCCGTAAGATAACCACTGGCCTTTTCATAAGAATGCTGACGAAACTTTTCCATATCCGCTTCCGTAAATAATCTGACGATTCCGTCCCGCAACCCGTCTACGTCCCCCACTGGAACTCGATATCCGTTTTCTCCTTCATCAACAAATGTCTGCATTCCATATGGTGAATCAAACCCGACAATCGGAAGTCCGGATCCAACCGCTTCCAACAACGTCACACCGAACGTTTCTGACCAAGATGCAGATACATAAGCTTCGTACTTCTGATACACCTCGTCCAGCTTTTGAAAACCACAGAGATGTACATAATCTCCACACTTTAACCGCCTGATCAATTCTCTCAGCCGGCCCTCTTCTTCTCCCTCGCCATAAATATCGAGCGTTAATTCCGGTACGCTCTTCCTCGCTTCTACCACCGCCTCGATAACCCAGTCCATATTCTTATCCCGCGGCACAAGACGCCCTGCGGAAATTAAGGCGTGTTTCCGCCTGCCATTCTTCGAATATTTTAACTCATCCAAACCTGCTGCCGGCAACGTCACTACTAAGGGTTCTATTCCTTTGTATCGTTTAAACTGCTCCCTTAAAAGTGCGCTTTGCGCCTCTGTATTAGTCACATAAAAATCAATTTTCTCCGGATGGGACAACGCATATTCATAAATCCTATACCAAAAAACATGGTCTTCATCACTGCATATGTAATGATCCGCGTGAAAAATAAAACCGATTTTTGCCGGAAACGCATTCAGGATAAAAGCCGAACGATGTATCTTCCCCGGTTCCCCGTCTATCAGGACGACATCTTGATCAGTGAGCTTCATACGGGACATCATATAGCCCACCAGTTCCTCCCGTGAATAAATCAGCCTATCCGGAAACTTATATAAAACCACATCGTCTACCACCGCTTCATTTCCCATCACTTCCTCGTAGGCAATCGTTCCGTCTTCATTAAAAAACCTTCTTAAATACAGATGAGAATACTTGCCCATCGGCGTATAATATTCCGAATAAATTTTACAGTATGTATAATAATCTTTTCGGATAAGATGATCATTCGAAATGATTTCCACCCTGTGTACAGCATCGTCCGTACCGGGCGCCAAATATGCCTGGTAATAATAGTGTCCTCCCGGAAAAACATATTTTACAATGTCACCTTTTCTGGAAAAAGTATAATCTTTCCCGCCGAACGTATCCTCCAGCTGCTTCAACCCATAAGTCACCGGTGAAATCCTGCAATTTGAAAAAAATCCATACATCCAGATAACTTCCGAATCCAAAAAGCCCAGCATTTGCGTTTCATGCTGTATGTTGGCATTAGGGAACGTAGTTGCAAAGACAAATTTGGCTTCCAGACCCAAGGCGCGGAATATCTTCGCCCGGTATGCCATCCCTGATTCCACACCACCTTTTGACCAATAATAAAAATGATGAAAACTGTATATCATGTTCTTTTTCCTCTTCACTCTCAGGTCTATTTATATTTTTAAAATTCTTTTTCTATTTTCTCCCACAGTTTCTCATATTCGTCATCGCCAAAGGCTTTCCTCATTTCCAACAACTGCCGATTCGCTAATTTTTTCAGAAAATCCAATCTTTTCGGATTACCATTTTCCAAATAGAACATCGTAGCGTTTTTATGAATAAGAAATGTTTCTTCCCTTGATTTTCTATTCCATTCATCCACCTGTGTGTTGCTTCGAATTGTACGATCCCATTCATAAAAGCAGCCATTAAGATAACAAATTTTATCTGCATATGACAAAATATATGGTGTCCATGCATCATCATCCGCTATAAGCTCTGGAAGTAAATGTTGCTTCACCAATGAAGCTTTATATAATTTGTTCCAAATAACAACGGAAAACATACATCCTTTTGTAAAATGCATATTGAAAAATTCATCCATTGTCATTGCAACATCCTCTTCCATCGGATATTGTATGAATTTCTGTGAAACGCCATTGACTATCTGACAGACGGAAGACATTGCAATATCACATTCATTTTTCTTAACAGAATCATGTAACTTTATTACCATTTCCGGACGAATCATATCATCATTGTCCAAAAATCCTATATACTCACCGTTTGCCCGTTCTATCCCTACATTTCTGGCAGTAGCAACCCCTCCATTTTCCTTGTGTATTGCTAATATATTGGAATATTTATTTGTATACCAATCTATTATATCCGGCGTTGAATCCGTACTGCCATCATCTACAATAATAAGTTCTAAATCCAAAAACGACTGCGCCAATGCGGTATCAATGCTCCTCACAATATAATCTTCTGCATTATAAGCGGCCATAACTAAGCTTACCCGCGGCGTTCCATACGGTTTAGCCTCCACTGCAATTGCTTCCGACTCTGCCACTACCATTTTTCCTTTCAGAGTTTCCACATACGCTTTTACAACAAAAGAATCTTCTTTTGCATAACCTTCTATGCAATAATAATGTTGATGTATATTTCGAGTCTCATAAATCAAATTTCCCGTTTTATCATAAACGAGAAATCCTGTAGCGCTTCCCTCAAAGATCCACGACAAAGCCAAATTATCACCATAGGATTCTTTTAAAACAGTCAACGTAAATTTGCAATCCATTATTGTCGGAATACTAATCTCCTGATAAAAGTCTTTCCTATTCCTTTGCTGCGCCGCCAGTAATTCCTGCATCCATTCAGGTTTTTGCAACATGTGCCCGATGTCAAACGCCATCTTTTTATATTCCTGCGCCGGATACACACATTCTTTTACGGTCAATTCCTTGTGATGTACGGTATTTTCAAATCCCATCACCAGCAAGTTCTTCTGCTGCGCTACGTTTACCGCATCGCGGATCTCCCCATAAAGGTTGATATCCAGATAAAAGTCGCATTTCTCCCATAGTTCATCCAAAACATCCTGACTCAGGCCTGGATAAAGCTTCACATTTCCCTGCTTCTCCAAATTCATAAGCTTGTCTGACATTAAAGTGTTCGCTCCGATATGGAATGTCACTTCCGGTAACTCCTGCGTCAATTCCTCTATGTTTTCGATTTTGTCATACCTCGTCAAAATCAGCGCATCGCTTTTTGCCCCATTTACCGGATAATGCTCTGGTATCTCAAAAAACCGAAAACCGTTCTTTCCTCCCAGATTTTCGTATTGAAACAATAATTCATCATCAGTACACCATGCGAATCCCCACGCCTGCTCCGCATCCGGCCTTATATCCAACGATTCCAGCATCTCATGATCCTGAATGAATAACGCCATCTTCTCGTCCGCAGTTATTTCCGATACAAAATGCTCTATAAATTCTTTCCTTGAATTGAAAAATGCCTTTACCGCCCCATTCTCCAGCAATGTAACCACATCGTTTTCAGGATATTCTACGATAACTTCCCGGTTTCTGTCGGAATAATACACTTTCAATTCTACGGTTCCACCAATGCCACGAAATTCACTCGCATATTTCAAACCATACTTATTATAGAAGTCCACTCTATAGCTCCATCCGCCTTCTGTGTACCACTCAACGCGTTGGACAATTTTTTTTTCTGGCGCTTCTGCAAGATTCTCTACATAGTTTGACTGCATTTCACGAAAATATATGGCAGCCCGCTCATGTCCCATATGGTAAATTCCCATATGCCTCTCCCCATTAGTCATACCATCCGGCCAGGCATTCCATCCTTCCGGCAAATGCAACGAATCATAATGCAGTTCTTTCTCTACATACTTTTCACAATTCTGTTTGGAAACATAATACTCATAAGGAGAGGAAATACCTTTTGGCAAAAAACCATCGTCCTCAAAAACCATAATTTCTACCACTGCCCCCAAACGCTCCAACGTCCGCCGCAGTCTCTTTACACTTTCATCACATTTACCGGAAAAACATATCACTTTTCAATCTCCTCAAGCTGTTCCATTTATGATTTATTCTATCGGTATCACCGCAATATTTGGAACCTTACAATGATATTTTTCTAATTTCTTAAGCAATAGCTTTTTTAACCCTTCTGTTGACACTACCATGGTATGAATAGACTCTGCATACGGAAACCATTCACAAAAATACCCCTTTGTAAATGGTTCCTTTCCATATAAGTGCCATCTAATTCTCCTTCCCTCGATTAAATACTGAGTGAAATTTGAAAACATAAACCCTTTTGAATTTCCGTCAAAAGGGAACTCCTTCTTAAATCTATGAAAGAACAATAAGAACCTCAGCCTGATTATATACATTATAAAAGTATATTCCTATTTTCCTACACCCCAACTGATACACAATCTCGACAGAAAAGGGCATTCTTAAGTTATATTTTTTCTTGGACACAGAACCATTTCTTCTTTGCGAAACAGCTACAGGAATAAACGCAACGAGTTATTTAAAATACTAATAGATCTTATCGATATGCTTTGGTAATTCATCATATTCCGGGTATACATACCATATCGCCAGATTTGACAAATGTCATTGCCACTTGTTTAATCAAATCTCTTCTCTCTGGATTACAATTCTCCATATTTTTCCGTCTTTTCAGCCCTTGCATTATAAGAGTAAATTCCCATTTCTCTACAACCTAATTGATGCGCAATCCCAGCAGTTTTTCTTTGCATATACTGCTATATACTTATTTCCTGCATTCCATTCAAACACATAATATAAACCACCATAAATTATGCCCCACCTTCCTATGCTTCTCATGAATTCGACAGTCATTAACAAAATTTGTGTGTTTTATCCACTTCTATTACAAACGCTCTAAGCCCTCAATGTTCTCATACATTTCTTGTTCACATCCAAACCAAAGTTCTGCGTACAATGCGAGATCGGAATACATCGGTTGATTCCTGTACAACCAGGGTTTTAAAATTCCAAAAAAGTGAATAATATGGGCGTTATCACGAATCTGCACTGTTGCATCGACAAACCGCTCTGCCTGATTAATGGACGGATTATTCATATCTGGATAGCTGGCAAAACGAATGATTCCCCTTGACAAAGCATCAATATCTATTTTCCACCATTCTGGCGGTAAATTGTATAAAGTCCAGGGCACAAATTGAACTTTATCATAATACATATGATTTAATATATCCTGATCATGAAATGGATACCTCTCTCTATAAAAAGCATCTACTATATAGCCAATGCTATTTCTCCTTCTTAGATAATTCAAATTCATCAACATAAAACCTGCATTAAAATATTTGAAGTTATGAGGAAGTGCGACTCGATTCAACGTCGATTCATAACTTCCTCTTGCATGCCCCTCAATGTCATCACAAACCATAAAAGGACACGTTTCGCCCATTGGAGTCCTATATACCTCTGTCAAATCTTTTTTTACCAGCATATCCACATCCAAATACAGAATCCGTTCCATATCCTGCGGTAACATATCTACTGCCAAAATACGATAATATGTTTCACACGAAAATCGATCCTTTATTGACATTTTCTTTGCAAATTCCCCTCCCACATCCAACGGATGCAGCCTCTTTTGTTCAAATCCAGAAACTATCTTTTGAAGCCTTTCAATGTCTTTTTCCCTCAAATCGTGATATGCAAGATAGATATCAACCTCTACATTTTCATGACTGCGACATAAAGAATACACCATCACAGAAGTTATTCCAATAAATTTTGTATTTGTAACTATCAAAATGTTCATGTTAGTCACCTCTTTTCCAAAAGTTTTAAACAACATCTTCTCTGGAAACACGATGAATCACTTCTGTCAGCAGTTTTCTGGTAAAATATCCGTTTCTCAGCAATGCCGCAAATTTACCCACATGGCTTACATATTCTTGATATTCCTGTTCTGTTATACTTCGTACCTTTTCAACGGCCTCCTCCAGGCTATCTACAACTATACCTAAATGATTTCCCTCAATTAAATATTGATTGGAAATTCCAAAAGGAACAATTACAGGAATACCTGCTGCCAGATAGGCACTCATTTTGGTGTTGTTATTATATTTCATATATTGATGCATATATTCATCCCCATACCACATTAATCCAAATCCACCTTTTGCCAGTTCTAATAACAATGCAGTGGGATTCATCCATCCCATACATTGCACTGTTTTACCTGTACATATTTTATCCGAATAGAGCTTTAACGGTATATCATAATCCCACTCATGTGGAAACAAAAATCTTCCCAGATCCCCGGCAAAATGAATTTCCTTTTTCAGCCGAGGACTATCCATAAAATCAATATCTGTTGTGAAATCCCAAATTTCCTGTACCACAAATTTCATATTTGCTCTGACACCATTTTCCAACAAAAATTCTTTCATTGCATATGACGGAGCAACCAAAACCTCTGCCTGATTATACAAATCTGCAATTTCCGGCATCAAATAGCGATCACTTTCGAACATTAGCGATGGCACATCATGAATAAAAATTGCAACATTCCCGTGATATGCTATTATACGATCAACCAAGGCTCTATCAAATTTCAGCCCATTCCATGTAGGAAACTGGCATACTACAATGTCCCCTGCACAAATACCGGCAATTATTCCATCTAAACGGCTTATACGGCTTTCCGGGTTCTCTGCGTTTGCGTTATAATGATATATGCCCATTTCCCTGCATCCAAACTGATGTGCAATCTTAGCTGTTTGAATCTGCATATATTGAGCCGTTTCTCGTCTATTTGCCCCATTTAGCTTTGTAATATAAATATTCATAAAAGCATATCCCCTAATTATTTTGTTTTATTCTTTCTACCTCTTCCCGTAGCTCTTTATACCCATCATAAGCAAATACCTTTGCAAACGATGTCAACTCACTTTTCGCCAATTCCTTTAACTCCCCCAGCCTCTTTGGATTCCCTTGTTCCAGATAAAACAAAATGGATCTCTTATGATCCCCAAACACCTCTTCCTTAGATTTCCGTGCCCACTGATCGACAAGCGAATTGCTGCAGTTACTCCTGTCATACTCATAACCGCCCTCATCCAGATAGCATATTTTATCCGCATAAGACAGCACATAGGGAGTCCAGGCTTCATCCTCATACCGAATCAAGGGAAGCAAATGCTCTTTCACCAGAGAAGCCCGGTAAAGCTTGTTCCAGATTGCTGGCATAGCATATCCGCCGGAGGCATACATTTGAAGATATTCCTCAACCGCAACTGCCTTATTCTCTTCTATGGAATGTTGCATAATCGGACTGTATCCCCTATAATTGATTTCATATGCGGAAGTAACTGCAATATCACACTGATTTCTTTTTATGCAGGTATACAGCCGCTCCATCATATCAGGGCGAATCATGTCATCGCTGTCCACAAATCCTATGTACTTTCCGTTTGTATGGAGAACTCCTGTATTCCTTGTCGCTTGGACACCCACATTTTGCTGATGGATTACCTTAATATTCTCATAGTTTTCCTTATACCAGTCAAGAATATCCGGTGTACTGTCCGTGCTGCCGTCATCCACAACCACAATCTCCAGATCGGCAAGAGATTGAGCCAGTACCGTATCTATGCTTCTGACAATATCCCTCTGGGCATTATAGGCGGGAATCACAACGCTGACCAAAGCTTCCCTATATTTTCCCTGACTTAAACGAATCGGCATTGATACCGCCACGACCAGCTTGCCTTTCTGAGTATTGACATAGGCCTTCACTATAAAAACCTCTTCCGCCCCATATCCCTTTAGCAACAGATAGTGCTGATAGCTGTTTTCTGTTTCCTCCAACAGTCTCCCGGATGCATCATAGATTAAAAAGCCATCCGGCCTCCCCTTCAAATTCCAGGACAACGCCAGATTTCCGCCATAAGATTTCTTTAAGGAAACCGAAACAAATCTAAAATCCCCCAAGCCATAAACCTCCGAACCATACATGGATGCCTTGCCTGCATCCTCCCGAAAAAGCATCCAAACTGATTCAATCAGACATTTTTTCGTGTAATAGCCCTTTCTCAGGGAGGGCGCGAATTGTTTCACATGGCGAACATATTCCTGATATTCTGATTCGTCCATGGCCTCAACCGCGCTCACGGCCTCATCCAAAGAATCTGCCACCAGCCCAAGATAATTTTCTTCTATGAGCCTCTGGCAGGAAATACCGGAGGGAACAATCACGGGAATCCCCGCTGCAAGATATCTGCTCAAAGAAAAAGAGTTCCCATATCTCATATACTGATAAGCCTGCTCATCATGATACCATTCTAACCCAAACCCACCCCGGGATAATTCCAGCAGCAATTCCTCCGGCCTTAGACCGATATCCTGATTTAGCGGAAGCTCATAATTCCATTTTTGAACAAACTCTGGGGCTGCGCCCGGATAATGAATCTCCTTTCGAAATGCAGGTATTCCTTGGAAATCAATTTCTGTCCTACAGTCCCACATTTCCTGGATAATAAACTTCATACTTTTCCGAATGCCTGAATCCACTAGGAATTTTTTCATCTCCTGGGAAGGAACAATCAAGGCCTCCGCCTGATTGTACAACTCAATGGTTTCACCCAGCATAAACCGGCTGCTTTTAATCATCAGAGCCTCCAGGCTATGGATAAAAATCACAATCCGTCCATGATACGCTTTGATATGCTCGACCAGACCCCGTTCGAACCGCAGACCGTTCCAGGTGTGGAACTGACACACTACAATGTCTCCTGCCTGTATACCTGCAATCATTCCGTCAAACCGCACTGTACGAGCTCCGGGGGCTTCCGCATTTGCATTATAGCGGTATACGCCCATCTCCCGGAATCCCAGTTCATGGGCAATCTCTGCGGCCATGCACTGTACATACTGGATTGTACCTCCCATTCCGTTTAATTTAGAAATATACAGATTCATTTATCCTCCACTTTCCTAAACTCTTAATTTCAGGTTATCCGATAGTTCCGTCAATATCTTACCGCAATCTCCCGTATTTCACCAGCACACCGCATTCACATTTGTTCTATTTCTTTTCTCAATTCGCCGTATCCAAAATAGGAACCGGAACCCGGAAATGCCGATACATAAACCAAAGCCAGCCTCTTGAGCAAATCCTTTCTCTTCTCATTTCCTTTATTAAGAAAGAACAAAACAAATTCTCTATGATCACAAAATTTTTCTTCTATCGGCCTGTTCCATGAAACGTGAATTGCCGTACTGTCTCTGCTGCTTCTGTCATATTCATACAAGTGCGCATTGATATAACACACACGATCGGCATATGACAAAATATAAGGAGTCCATGCATCATCCTCGAACGTGATCTTCACAGCGCAAGGATGCTCCTTTACAAGGGAAGCTCGATACAATTTATTCCAAAGCACAGGCGAAAGATTTCTCATATAATATTCAAAAAACTCATCTATGGAAACAGCCGTATCCTCAGCCATGGGATAACTTGTCATATCCTCATATTTCTCTCCTGTCAGCCTGTATACCGACGTCATGGCAATATCACAGTCATTTTTCACGATTGAGCCATGTAATCTTTCTATCATATCGGGCCTTAATGTATCGTCATTGTCCATGAAAGCAATATAATTACCCTCTGCCTTTTCGATTCCCATATTCCTGGCCGTAGCCTGTCCGCCGTTTTCTTTATAAAAAGTCTTCACCTGGGGATACCGCTCCTGATACCAGTCGATCACCGCCTGCGTTCCATCCGTACTGCCGTCATTCACGATGATGAGCTCCATGTCCGAAAACGACTGTGCCAGCGCGGTATCAATGCTTCTGGCAATATATCCCTCCGCATTATATGCCGGCATGATCAAACTGACGACAGGCTTGACCGGGTTCTTTTCGGATATGGCCGCCACATCGGACTCCGCCAATATCATTTTTCCTTTCAGCGTCCTGACATAGGCTTTCACAATAAACCTGGCTGTTTTCAGATAATTTTCCAAAACGAAATAATGTTCCAGCACATTGGAAATCTCTCCCGCTATTTTCCCGGAATCCGCGTCATAGATCAGAAATCCTTCCGCCTCTCCCTGAAAAGTCCATGACAACGCCAGATTATCTTTATAAGATTTATGGAGACAGACATATGCAAATGTACACTCAGACATCCTGTAAGCCTCATTCGACTCCGAATAGGTATACATATCGTTTCGCATGGACATCTGAACTGCATCCAGCAGGCACTTCTTCGTAAAGAATCCTTCCCTTACCAAAGGTGCAAACCACGCCGCCGCTGCCGAATATGCCCGATATTCCGGTTCTGTCATATTCTTTACGATTTCAGCCGCCTCCTCCAGTGTGTCCGCCACAATTCCGAGATGATTTTCTTCAATCATGCTCTGGCATGAAATCCCCCTGGGTACGATTACAGGAATCCCGGCGGCAAGGTACGCACTGAGTTTCAAACTGTTATTCATCGACAGATACTGGCGCCACTCTTCATTTCCATACCACACTAGGCCGAATCCGCCTTTAGCCAATTCCATCAAAAGGCGCTCCGGCGGCAGCCATCCCATTTTCTGTACATGACCTCCATGACATTCTGTATCAGAATACACTTTCAGGGAAACTTCCTGCTCCCATGTGTTTGGAAAATGAACTCCATCAGGATTTCCCGCGAAATGAATTTCCCGGCAGAATGACCCAAATCCCACATCTCCAGACAGTGCCGTATAATCCCACATCTCCTGGATGACAAACTTCATGCCGGTTCGAATACCATGTTCTGTCAAAAACTTCCGCATCCCAAGAGACGGAACGATCAGTACTTCCGCCTCATTGTACAATTCCACCGTATCCTGCAGCTCCGCACGGTGTGCCTCTGACATCAACGCTTCAACATTATGAATAAAGATGATAATACGCCCATGGTAGGCTTTGATATGTCTCACCAATGCCCGCTCAAACGACAGGCCGTTCCCTGTCGGGAACTGGCAGATCACGATATCTCCCGCATTGATGCCCGCAATAATCCCATCAAACCGTCGTGTACGGTTTTCCGTGCTCTCGGCATCCGCATAATAGCGGTAGATTCCCATTTCCCTGATTCCTAACGAGTGCGCAATATCTGCCGCCATATGCTGGGCATACTGCTCCGTGCTTGTAACCTGCATCCCATTTAACTTCGTAAGATACACATGCATTATCGATCCCCCCTCTAAGCCTGCTCATACAGCTATGGAACTGCCCCCGCTTTCGTGGAGACAGCCCCCATCCGTGTCAGAAGAAGATATTCAACAGTGCCAAAACCGCCCATAAAGCGGCAAACAGAGCGTGTACGATCTTTAACCACTTTTTCTCTGCACTGGCCATAAGAGCCATACTGTACACCGCAAGTATAAACTCCAGAATGATTACAACTGTAACCGCATTTACTCCTGTTCCTAACATCATTTTTCCCTCCTGATTCTAAATGTTTTTTTATATTAATAAATCCGCATAGGCCGTCACTTCCTCCGACATGGCCGCTTGATGCTGCAGATCTATCTGCCTGTTGACAGTTTCCTCATGCCCCATCACCTGATTTAAGAAATCAATCATCGCTTCGTGCCCGTCAAACACATGCTCCGGGGCAATGACCCCCCTGTTATGCAGCGTCTGCCGAAATCCAAGGATCAGCTGATTATGTAAAAATGCCTGTTTCACCGCCGATAAAATTTCGCCCTCATGGTTGATGTCCAGATAATAATCGCAATTATCAAAAAGTTCCTCAATCTTTTTCGCCTTAACACCCGGATACAACACTACATTCTCATATTGCGACAGCCCCATCAGTCTGGATGACATCTCCGTGATGGCTGCGATATGGAACCGCATCTGCGGAAGCGCCCTGATCAGTTCCTCACATTTTTCGATTCTGTCGGAATTCGTACAGATCAATGCCTCGTTTTGGAATGTATTCCGCCTGCTGTACGCATAGGCGAATCCCAGCGGCTTCAGTATCTCCTTCGATGCACCAAGCTCGACCAGCTTGTCGTAGCTTCCCCTTTTTTGCACATAGATGGCCTTCGTGCGCTTTGAATTCCCATTCAGGATCATCGACATATTTCCGGGAATGTCTTCTCTCGTTCCCTCCTGCCAGAACAGGATATCCTCCCGCCTGTTCCCCGGCATCCGCTCTGATAAGAAAAGCGGCGTGGACAGGGAATTATAGAAGATTCTGCTCCCCATGGCTCCAATCTCTTCCAAAATCTTCAATATAAGATCTATAATACTTTTAAACAGATAAACCTTTCCATCCCGGTTCAGGATAATGTCGTGGGTCACGAAATTTTCCAGAAGCGTCTCCCTGCCCTCCGCGTCAAAATAGGCCCTGCAGAAACGCTTTCCGTCCTTGCTGAAAAAGGTTCTTGCATACAGGAATCCATATCTGTTGTAATGGTCGCTGGAGCGAACCGTCCCTTTCTCATCCAGCCAGTCCACCACGCGTACCAGCCTTTTGTGCTTCGGCTCCGCATAGAAAATCCGCCCTCTTTCCCTGTGCAGATCATGCACCTTTCCGTCGTTATTGTTCCCACTGATCTCCCAGTAGTCCGGAACATTAATCTGGTTGAAATACCGCGCCCTGCCGGAGCCTTTGCTGCTTTCCTTAAAGTCACCGCAGAAATACTGGTAAGCCGAGATCACGTCCTCCGGAAAAAATCCATCGTCCCCAATCACAACCACCGGCCCTGTAAAGCCTGCACGCCGGAAAGACTGGTGGAGCATCTCGCTTTCCTCCCCATAGTTGTCCAGCAGCAGCACCGTATCTGTCATCCCACTATGCTTTTCCATTTAAGCTCCACCTCCTTTGTCAAAAATCTCTTGGCCTTCTCATAAGAATGTTTATGGAAGCTCTCCAGATCATCCTCAGTAAACAGGCGTACCAGACGATCTGTCAGCGCCTCGATCTTTTCCTTCTGCGGCGTATCCACATCCGCCGGAATCAGGTATCCGTTCTTCCCGTCATCGATGAACGTGGGATTTCCATACCGCACATCAAAGCCGATGATCGGAAGCCCGCCGCCGATCGCCTCCATCAGGGTCAGGCCGAATCCCTCGCTCATGGAACCAGACAAATATAACTCATAATCCTGATACACTTCCTTCAGGTTCTGCTGTCCGCGCAGGACAATATAGTTTTCCGCTCCCAGCTTCCTGATCAGTCCCCGAAGTTTCTTCTCTTCCCCGCCTTTACCGTAGATATCCAGCGTAAGCTGGGGAATCCTCTGCCGCGCTTTCACGACAGCCTCTATAATCCAGTCAATATGTTTCTCGCCTGCCAGCCTGGAAGCCGTCAGGACAGAGTAGGGATTCCGGTTCACTGTAGGATATTTCAGCTCATCCAGGCTGCCCACCGGGATCGTGCAGACCGTCGGCTCTTCTCCCACATATTTGAGGAACTGTTCCCGCAGCAGCTTATTCTGTGCATCCGTGGAAGCCACATAGAAATCGATATGCCTGTGCATGGCAAAAGAATACTCGTAGAAATTATTCCACAGGATATTGTCATCGTCCGTATTTCCCTCGCTGAAGTGATCCGCATGGATGACGATTCCCACCCGAGCCCTGCCGGCATTTTGCAAAATTGCCTGCCCTATGCCCGTGGTTCGGTCGATGAGTACAGTGTCCTTTTCTGTCAGCCCCAGGCGGGATACCATGTATCCCACAAATTCCTCTTTCGAGCACAGGAGCCTGTCCGAAAACTGGTACATCACCTTTCCGTCATCGTTGATCTCCTCATAGGCCACCGTGCCATCTTCATTGAAAAAGCGGCGCAGATACATATGGGCTCTGTTGTCCAGCGGTGCATAATATTCCGTAAAAACCCTGCCGTAGGTAAAAAAATCCTTGCGGATCAAATATCCCCCCGAGACGATCTCCACCCTGTGAACCCGCTCCGACTTTTCATCCACAAAGTAGACGGCATAATAATTATTATTTCCCGGCAAAACCACCCTTCCTGTCTTTCCGTTTCTGGTATAAGTAAACTCCTGCGTGGGAAGCGTCTTTTTCAGGCCATCCAATGTATAGGTAACCGGCGCTATCCTGTAATCCGTAAAAAAGGTATACAACCAGATGACCTCCGAGTCCAAAAAACCGATATTCTTCGTTAAATGCTCAATATTCTCCGTTACGATCATGTCCGTAAATACAAATTTTGCATCGGCTCCGATCTTCCTTAATATGGCCGCCCGATAACTCTGGGCGTACTCCACGCCGCTGGAAGCCCATCCAATCCCAAGATTAAAATTATAAACCATATCCGTCTCCCATTTCCTCCATAATCTCGCACTGCGGAATTTCAAAACAATGCCGTCCTATCTCAGGGAAATAAAATCTGCATCTCCCCTGCCCTGCCGTAAGAGTTCTGTCCCAGAAAAATATTCCGCACGATATCCTTCTTAATCACATTCTCCATGCGGATAAAAGAATCATAGGCTTCCCTGTGATATTCAAACACAGGATTTCTCTGTGCGGTGGCAAGCCCGCTTACCACATACTGCAGCTGCTGCAAATAGTCCACCTGCTCCACCCAGGCATTGTCGATGGCCCGCAAAGAACACAGACGGACATATTCCCGGAGTTCCTCCTCCGATGAAAATGATTCCCTTTTCCTTCTCCATACTGTCTTCACATAAAGCTGCATCTTCTTTTTCAACAGTTTCTTCTTCATATGCCCGGCATTCGCAAATCGGTTGTCCAGCCGGTACGAAAGATTGTCCAATACATACCTGTTAATCTCTCCGGCGGCAGGATGGGGATGCTCTTTCAGGAATTTCTCCACGCCCTCCCAGGCCAGTTGTAGTACTAATTCCTGCTCCAGACTTCCCCCGTCCAGCAGCCTGTTCCTGACATCATACATCATTGTCCGCTGCCGTTTTAAAACTTTGTCGTAGTCCACCGAACTCTGCCGCCGGGCGACACTCTGCTCTTCCTGGATTTTTTGCGTTCCATTGATCAGCCGCTTTAAATGTCCCTTAGAAATCCAGCGATCCTTATCCACATATCTTTCCAGTACTTTTTCCCCAACCGAAGAAACTACGTCATCCTCAAGGGAGACAAAGAACTGGCTGCAGCCGGGATCCCCCTGGCGCCCCGCCCGCCCTCTGGCCTGACGCTCCAGCCGGATATTCCCCATGCGGCCGATCCCGATGACGGCAAGGCCTCCCAGCTGTGCCACCCCAGGCCCCAGACGGATGTCTGTGCCTCTTCCCGCCATACCGGTGGATACTGTAACGATCCCTTTCCGCCCCGCTTCCCTGATGATCTGTGCCTCCCAGTGGGCATTGTTGGCGTTCAGCACACTGTGCGCCACCTGTTTCTCGATCAGCGCGTGGGACACCAGCTGCGTATCGGCGATCGTCGATGTCACAACCAGCACTGGCTGTCCGGTCTCGTGGCGCTCAAGCACTTCCCTGATGGCTTCCGCATACTGCTGCTCCGCGTTTTTGAAAAAACGGTCTTTCTGATCCACTCTCTGCAAAGGTCTGTTCGTCGGGATGATGGTGACCTTCCTTTTATAGATCCTGCGCAGCTCCCTTTTCGCATCGGCGATTGTGCCGCTCATACCCGCCATCCGGGGAAACAGCAGAAAGAGGTTCTGGTAGGTTATGGAGGCAACTGATCTGGTCTCCTGTGTGATCTTTACCTTCTCTTTCATCTCGATCGCCTGATGAATCCCTCCCTTAAGCTTCATTCCGGGAAGGACGCGCCCCGTACTGTTATCCAGAAGGGATATCTCCCCTTTTTCGGTGACAACATAATCCTTATCCCGCTCCATGGTGATATGCGCTTTCAGGGCAAGCGTCACATGCCTGTTCAATTCGAAATTCTCCGCCTCATAGAAACCCTCAATGCGAAAATACCGCTCTGCATAGGCCACCCCTTCGTCCGTCAGCCATACGCTGTTCTCTTCTTTTATGTAATCCCGCTCCTCCTGCAGCGTGGTCACAAAAAAATCCGCAAGCTCGTACAGGTTGGACTGCACACGGGGTGCACCGGAAATCACAAGGGGCATCGTGGCTGCATCCATGAGCACCATATCCGCCTCATCGATGATTACATAATAAAATTCCCTCAGGAAGCGACCCTCTGCGCTGGATACCAGATTATTTATGAGGTAATCAAATCCTAACGCCGCATGCGTGGTATAGACAATATCCGCTTCATAAATCCGGCGTTTCCATGCATTATGAGGCCTACTCTCCTGATCCTGCCCCACCCCGGATCGCACCGTCATACCCAGGAATCCATATACCGGCCCCATCTCCTGTGCATCACGATCCGCCAGATAATCGTTGGCCGTGACTAGTATCGTACTCTTCCCGGTCAGGGCGTTGAGATAAAGGGGAAGCGTAGCTGTCAGGGTCTTCCCCTCCCCGGTATTCATCTCCGCCAGATAGCCATAATGCAGCGCAATTCCGCCCAAAATCTGGCAGTCGTAGGGCTCCATGCCCAAAATTCTCCGATCCGCCTCGCACACCACGGCAAATGCCTCCGGAAGGAGACTCTCCGTGGAGGCTCCCTGCGCAATGCGCTTTCGGAACTCCCCGGTCTTTCCGCTCAGCTGCGCATCGCTTAAGGCCCTCACGGCAGGCTGCTCCTGTTTTACTTTTTTCAGGATACGATAAAGTTTTTTATTCGCCATCTGTTATTTCCGTTATCATGATTGAATGAAAATGAAACTGTACCGCCCCGGCATTGATCAGCTGAACCTCATAGCTGAACGTTTTCATGGGACATTGAAAATCCGCCTCTCTGTCTCTGACGATCTGGCTCCCCGCCTCCACATCATAGCGGTCATAGAAGACAACCTTCAAAAGAAGCCCGTCTTCCGGCTCCGCTGCTGCGTCCAGGCTGATATGATATCTTCCCTCTCCATCTATCATAGGCAGCGTTGGCTCAATCCGCGCTCCCTGATAATTTACCCTGGAGAACCATCTTTTGACGACCGCCCCCGGCTGGATCAGTTCATTTCTGAATTCAACGTCATCCTTTGCATGAAAGAACACCTCTGCCCCATACAGATAGGTATCTTTGGCATACTCATTCCAGTATATTTTCCATGTTTCCCCCGACATCGCTTTCACCCAGCCCTCCCGTTTTGGTTTGCATCGAAATCCTTCCGTATGATTTCCTGATACTGATTTTCAAACCAGCTCAAAATTCCGGGCGTATCATCATTGTGCCTGCCATGAAGTCCTTTCCCATATATCCATGCCATGCCTCCGCTTAAATGGGACTTGAGGTTTTCATACGCATTCCTATCAAGGTCGTCTTCTATCATGTATGCTACCGCGAATCTGGTTTTGCTCCAGTCCGTATTGTCAAACCGATGCCAGAATCTCTCATCCAGCGCTCTGGCTGCCTCCGGTTTCAAACTCCCGCACGCTTTGTGAAGAACATCCAGCCAGGAGTGGGAACCCTCCGGACATTTGAGCCGCTCATTCTCAGCTACCACTCCCATATTGGTCAGTGGTTTTCCAAGCAATATGGTATTGGGCCGAATCCCACAGCCGTAATACAGTGCGCCGAATGTCCCCATAGACAGGCCTGACAGGATCACCTGGCTGCGCTTAAACCCAAGCGCCAGCATATGTTTTCGGATAATCCGTTCCATCATATTTTCAAACTCTTTGGAGCCAAGATAAAAGGCCCCGCCTTCCAGCCTGCACTCCGCGATCAGAAGGAACGGATGCCCCAGCTTTCGCATCATATAATACCCCTCAAACCCTTCCTTCGTCTTATAACCGGAAAAATAGACATTCAGGGGCGGCTTTAAATTGCCGGGGTCGAAATAATAAAATATCTCCTCCCGTTCCTTGGTGACCGCCCTTTTCCCTCCGGGCAGGAAGGCCCCTTTACCTCTTCTGGAATGGCGGTCATGCAAACCCGTAATTGTCAGACGTCCATGTCCTTTTGCTTTCAGGGATACAAATAGATACCCTGTTTTATCCTGATGATTTTCAACATATACCATATCCTTCAAATCATCTTCAGAAAATAAACAGACTTTCTGCGAATCTGGCTTCGTACCATATACAAAATAGAATAATGATATTTCCAGCGATATCGTTACGGTATCCTCTTTGGTATACTCCAGCCAAAATTCAATTGTCTGGTTTTCATAAATAGGAATATTATTTCGCCAGAAAACAATCTGTGTCAGTTCATCGCCGTAATCGCCAGTAAGGACGACATCTTCATAACCTCTCCAGGAAACAGAACCCTTAAATCCCTGTGCCACAGACAGTAACTGAGGAATATATTTTTCTCCATAAGAGCTTGGAAAATAATCCGGCAGGCCAGCCTCCAAAAGGATCCTCAATTCCTCAGCAGAAATCCTCCTGCCCATCTTCCGCTTATAAAGCCGCCCTGTCACACTGCCCTTTCTGGGAATCACGTTCTCCGTCAGAAATACGCAGTACGCCCTTGAAAACCTAATCAGATAATCAAACTCCTCCTCCATAACCTCCCGATCCAGGATAACCACATCAAAATCCTTTCTCGGCAATTCCGAAAAATCAGGATCATAGTGCCACTCCGCACATGCTGATACCTGCATGATTGTGCTAAAGTCTCTAGTTCCCAGCTGTAATACTTTTACTGTTTCCAATGCCGTCAATTACCTCTTTCCACTGCTCGATCAAATACTGCGCCGTATGGGTCTTCCCAAGCTCGAAGGACTGAATCATCGCCGTGTTCCAGTTGTTCATATTTTCCAGATAATACCTCAAATCGTCCCCCAGCCGGGAAATATTCCGGCATATACGCCCATTCATACCTGGTCGCATATATTGGGTGACACTGCGCAGAATCTGCGGAATGCCCATCCCCACACAGGAAATCTGCAGAAACAGGTCAGGCGGTTCCGCCAGATCCACGAAAACCCGCTGCTGACGCACACACTTATTCACGGAAAGTTCATCGACACACTGCTCTACCAGGAACAAAATGGGGAGCCTATCCTCATCATCCAGCCAAAACTCTGCTTTATTCTGATCCACTTTTCTGGCCCATCCCGGCGGATAGCCGTTCTTCTCTAGGATTCCGCTAACCTGCCTTAAGATCGCTTCCTCACGTCCAAAATCTGCCTTTCTGGTAAACAGGCACACTCTGGCATCCTTATTCTTCTCCATGTAGGCCGCCAGATATTTCACTGCCTCTGCCAAAACCTCCGGTACCAGCTGATCCACCGGGAACAAAATCTTCTGCACCGGCAGCTGCTGGCTGATACCGGGGTCAAGCCTCGTATCATAAGGCGGGATATTCACTTTCGCATTCTTTTCAATGCCGCTTGTCCTTAAAAGGAGTTCCAGATTATCCTCCGAATCCGTCACAATGCAGTTTCCGTGAGAAAGCACCCGCACGGACTTCTCATCTTCCAGGGTGAGCCTATCCTGAAACACAGAAAAAATAGTTTTCCTGTCCGCCAGCAGCCTGTCCAGCAGGGGCAGATGCTGTCTATGCGCCGCCGCACAGAAAATATCCTCCTCCCGGGTCGTCCGAAGCCATGATGCCAAAACCTCTTCGATGACTTCCTCCATGGATGCGTAGGTATTCTTTCGAAACAGAATCTCCTTCTCTTCCCTAAACGTCCGGATCAGATACTGGTTACTGCGTGGATTCACCGCCACATGTCCGTCTGCAAAATGACATAGTTTCCAGACACCCTTCTCCGTCAAATACTGTTCATACGCCTTCTTCCCATTCTCATATACCTCTGTGCAGGATATAAATCCCCTGTCATCGTATATGTTTTTCCGGGTAATCTGCCCGTTTCGGTATAGATCTACCTGTATAGGGTTGCCATACTCCCCAAACTCAATATTCGCATACATTTCTCCTTGCAACATAGCAATGACCGCAAACGGCGTATAAACAAATTCTATCTTTCTGGGCCAGTTCAGATTATGGAAAGAGAACATCTCCTGTTTCCTCCTGCGCACCTCCTGCACTGCGTCAAACACAGACCAGTAGGGCGCCCGAAACGCGCTCTGCCTGTGCAGAAAATGCCTGAAATTCGGCGCATAGGACAGCAGCAGAATCTCATACTCACAGACAGCATTCCGCTGGAACAGTTGAATCTGTTTGACAGTATCATCCGTTTCTGTCTGTGTACGACGCCTGTGCCAGAATTGTTCATTTTCTTTCCATTCATTTTTTGAATACCAGGCCGGTATAAAATACAGCATGAAATATTTTTGCATCCTTTCCCATGATCGTTGCGGTTCACAGCCTTTCCATATATATTCTTATCCGGCTGCGGAGCGTAACAAAACGTCAGATAAAGAACGAATAGGAATCAAACCTCCGATAAGATCTTACTTCCCGATACAAAGGACATCCTATACCGGCCAGGATTGATCCTGTCGCCGGAAATAGCGCCAAATCCGGCGATATTTCCCCAAGCAGTGACAGCCCCAGCGATATTCCCATCATCAGGCAAAGGATACAGCTGCTGAAAATACATAATTTCAAAAGTTTCATCCGCAGATACCGTTTTGTCTTCTTCCCGGCATATATCCCCACAACACTGTCGCCGCCCCTCTGAAGCTGTTTCGCCATCTCGCCCGGCATCAGCATGATAAAAGAAAACAGGATGTTCAACACAGCGATAATTCCAAGATAGACGGCAACTCCCATCCCATCGTTCAGGTTCATCCTGCCGTTGATGCCCTGCAACGTCCTGTTGCTCTCATCCAACCGCAAAAGAAGCCTGATCAGCAACTGCGGCAACATGAAAAAGGAAGCCGCAAACATGACCGGCATCACGCCAATTGGGTTGGGTTTGAAAGCGATAAAGCTCTTATCCGCATATTCGTTATGAATCGACACCCGCTGGACTGGAATGCGGATAATCAAAATCTCCATAATCAGGATTACAACAGCCATAACTGAACACAGAGCCAGCGGCCGGGAGAGCTCCTCCCAGGTGTATTTCCTGATGGTGGAAACCAGATTGTCCAAAATATTGACCAGAATAATTGGCATCTGCGCGCCTATTCCGTGTTTCCTGTTCCAAGTTGCCATTGTATATACGATCACAGCACCCACTATCATTTCCGCAGCTACAATCACTCTCAATGCGTCAAGCGGAAGGGCTGACTCCTTAAATATCAATCCTTCCGCTCTTGATACCGCAAAAGAAGCAGCCAGCAACAGCATGACTGCGAACGTAAGCCGCTGGGTTCTGCGCGGTGAAGAACGCGCCCTGGCTTCGTCTCCCTGGAGCGCCGTCCAAACCCATATGATCAGGTTTGCAGTAATGTAAGGCATGATCCCCAGCGCAAACAGGGTATACTGATACCTGTCTCCACTGATCATGGAATTCACAATATTCTGAGAGCTCAGTTCCTCCAGCTGGTAGGCCGCCGAATCTACATTATACAACAGAAGATTTCTTCCAGCCATATAGACCAGAAGAATCATCAGAGTAAAAAGAAGTCTGTTTCGTAGTTCATGTGTTTTTTTTCCCAAAAAGTTTCCTCTCATAGGTATCTCTCCGACAAAATCGCCGGAGAGATATTGTTACATTATGATTGATCACGTTTCAGTGCCATTTCGCACTCAGCCTTTATGTCCGTCATCGCCCGATTCTTCTTTCTCTTTCTTTTTCTCGCGATAACTCTCCACTGCGCTGGCAACCGCTCCAATTACGGGAATCCATGACCACCAGAGCCTTCCGGCTTCTTGCGCCTCCGGTATTGCAAGAGGTACGTCCTCATCCTCTACTTCTACAAGATCTGTAGGCTCATCATCTTCAACCACTGCCAGAGGAACTTCCTCATCATCAATCTGGATCAGGTCATTTTCGAGGCCTTCATCCTCAGCCACCGGTGCTGCCCCTCCTGCAGGAATTGTAACAGTCGGCGCCGCCGCTAAGGGTACAGCTCCCTCCTCTATCTCTGCAACTCCAATCGGCTCTGCTGTAGCAGCTGCGGGAGCCGCTGTAACAGTCGTTGTATCAACTGTGTCGGCCACTGTATCAGTTGTGTCTGCAGCAGGATCTGTGGGGGGTGTGGTATCTGCAGGTGCTCCGCCACCAGTTTCCGTTCCGTCAGATCCACTCGTGCTGTTCGCTATGCTTTCGCTTGCCGAAGCACTCTCGCTGGAACTTACGCTGTTACTCAGGCTTGCGCTTATGCTTTCACTAATGCTTAAGCTTTCGCTCATTGACAAGCTCTCGCTGATACTCAGGCTTTCACTCGTTGACAGACTCTCACTTGTGCTTAAGCTTTCACTTGTTGACAAGCTCTCGCTCGTACTTAAGCTTTCACTGGTCGACAGGCTCTCGCTTGTGCTCAGGCTTTCGCTCGTTGACAGGCTCTCGCTTGTGCTTAAGCTTTCACTCGTTGACAGACTCTCACTTGTACTTAAGCTTTCACTCGTTGACAGGCTCTCACTCGTGCTTAGGCTTTCGCTTGTTGACAAGCTCTCACTTGTGCTTAAGCTTTCACTCGTCGACAGGCTCTCACTCGTGCTCAGGCTTTCACTCGTCGACAGGCTCTCGCTCGTACTTAAGCTTTCACTGGTCGACAGACTCTCGCTTGTGCTCAGGCTTTCACTCGTTGACAAGCTCTCGCTTGTGCTCAGGCTTTCGCTTGTGCTTAAGCTTTCACTCGTTGACAGGCTCTCACTTGTACTCAGGCTTTCGCTCGTGCTCAGACTTTCACTGGTTGACAGACTCTCGCTTGTACTTAAGCTTT